>DHFW01000053.1 GCA_002402465.1 Bacteroidales bacterium UBA4814 | reverse complement strand
TCCAAATTTTTTAGACCACTACACTGTATCGTCGCTCGAAAGATTGGTTGGCCTTCCGTTGATATAAATTTCCACACTTCCGCTGCCGCGCATGGTCAGATTCCCTTCCTCATCCACCTGTATGGAAGGCAGGGTTTCGAGCATCTGCAAGGCAGTACCCCCTTCGGCCAATATGGTGTTTTCAAGGTTAAAGATGCGCCGGTCGAACTCGCTTCTGAAAAGCGATGCGGCAGCTTCAACGGTCACTTCGCCCAGCTGTGCTGCCAGCGAAAAAAGCTCAATATCTCCAAGGTTTTTTGTTCCCCTTTCCAGGGAAACTTCTTGCCAGAGTTCTTCAAAACCAATAAATCCAACCCGAAGCAGGTAGCGGCCTGGTTCGGCCTGAAGTTCAAAACGTCCTTCCATCCCGCTTACCGTTCCGTTTACCATGCTACTGTCAGCAGGAGTCATTAATGATATGTTGGAAAACTCCAGAGGTTGCCCAGAGCCTTGCTCAACCACCCTTCCCATTATTTCAGATTGACCCTTTGCCATGCCACTCAGCAGCATAAAAGCGAAAAGTAAAGGAAGCGGAAACTTGCCAATGAATAGTAATCTCATTATTATTTTTTTCATAAATAAAAAATATTTAACTTATTGAATAACAACAATTAAAACACAATATTTATAAAAAAGTTCATATTTAATACAACAATACGCATAAGTAGCTAACAGTAAATAAATTAAAAAAGCCCGCCAAATTGGCGGGCTTTTCAAATTTTCATTATTTGAATTATTCTGTTTTCGAATAATCCATTGCAGCATGGCGCTTGTAGGTTTCAAAACGCCATTTTGCGTTTGCTTCAGCAGCTTTGAATAGTTCCACTGCTTCTTTGGGGAAAGCTTTTTTAAGTGAACTGTAGCGAACTTCAGAAGCCAGGAACTCTTGGAACTTGCTCCAGTCAGGCTCTTTCGAGTCGAGTTGGAAAGGGTTCTTTCCTTCTGCTTCGAGCAGCGGATTATAGCGGTACAGGTGCCAGTATCCTGCTTCAACAGCATCTTTAATCTGCTGCTGCGACTTGCCCATACCGGCGCGAAGACCGTGATTGATACATGGCGAGTAAGCAATAATCACTGATGGTCCGGGGAAAGCTTCCGCTTCGCGAATAGCCTTCAGGTATTGGTTCTGATTGGCACCCATGGCCACTTGAGCCACATAAACATAACCATAAGTCATGGCCATCAAACCGAGGTCTTTTTTACGAACGCGCTTGCCTGAGGCGGCAAACTTGGCAATAGCTCCAACGGGGGTAGCTTTTGAAGCCTGACCACCGGTATTTGAGTAAACTTCGGTGTCCATAACCAGCAGGTTCACATCTTCGCCCGATGCAATTACGTGATCAAGACCACCAAATCCAATGTCGTAAGCCCAGCCATCACCGCCAAATATCCAGATGGATTTCTTCACCAGGTATTGTTTCAGCTCCAGAATCTGTTTGGCCAGCTCGTGGTTTTCCTTTTCAAGGGCCTCCACTACTTTTGCCGATGATTCTTTTGATTTATTGGCATCATTGCGGGTTTCGAGCCAGAATTTGAAAGCTTCCTTAGTTTCGCCGCTCAAATCGGCATCCATTCCTGTTTCCATCAGGCGAGCAATACGCTCACGCAGTTTGGTAACACCCGTTGCCATACCGAATCCATACTCGGCATTGTCTTCGAACAAGGAGTTTGCCCAGGCGGGTCCGTGTCCATCCTTATTGAAAGTATAGGGCGTTGCCGGAGCCGACCCACCATAGATAGAAGAGCAGCCGGTAGCATTGGCCACCATCATGCGATCGCCAAAGAGCTGGGTAATGAGCTTAATGTAAGGTGTTTCGCCGCAACCAGCGCAGGCGCCGCTGAATTCGAACAGGGGCTGCGCAAACTGGCTGTTCTTAACCGATTGTTCTTTATTAAGGATAGTGTCCTTGTAAGAAACAGTCTTGCTAATGGTATCCCAGCGCTTGTCTTCGTGCATCTGCGATTCCAGGGTCTTCATTACAAGGGCTTTCTGTGGTGCGGGGCACACATCGGCGCAGTTGCCGCAACCGGTGCAGTCGAGCGGGCTCACCTGGATGCGGTATTTGTAGCCGGCCAGTTTCCCCTTGGTGATTTCAATAACAGGCGTATCTTCACCTATTTTCTTCATTTCCTCATCGTCGATCAGGAACGGGCGAATCACAGCGTGGGGGCAAACATAAGCACATTGGTTACACTGGGTACAGTTTTCAAGTTGCCACTCGGGCACGTGAACGGCTATTCCGCGCTTTTCGTAAGCGGTTGTGCCGGCATCCCATGTACCATCTTCACGGCCAAGGAAAGCGCTTACCGGAAGGTCGTCGCCTTTCTGGGCGTTGATCGGAAACACGACATCGCGGATAAAATCGGGGATATCGGTGCGTTTGTCGGCATCTTTCACCTCAATCTTTTTCCATTCGGCAGGAACCTTTATCTCGATCACTTCAGCTCCACCACGGTCAACGGCAGCATTGTTCATGCGAACGATTTCCTCGCCCTTCATGCCATATGATTTGTAAATGGCAGCCTTCATTTCCTTCACAGCATCATTGTAAGGAATTACTTCGGCCACCTTGAAAAAGGCAGCTTGCATAATGGTATTGGTACGACCGCCGAGTCCGATTTCCTCAGCTATTTGGGTTGCATTGATCATGTAGAATTTGGCTTCACTGTCAGCTAGTTGCTTCTTCATATGATCAGGGATGCGATTCTTGGTTTCTTCCTCATCCCAAATGGAGTTGAGCAGGAAAGTACCTCCTTTTTTCAGGCCTTTCAAAAGATCATACCGGTCGAGGTATGCCGGCACATGACAGGCGATAAAGTCGGCTGCATTGATCAGATAGGGCGAGCGTATGGGCGAATCACCAAAACGAAGATGCGAAACAGTAAAACCACCCGACTTCTTAGAGTCGTAGCTGAAATAACCCTGGGCAAACTTATCGGTGGTGTCGCCAATAATTTTAATGGAGTTTTTGTTGGCACCTACCGTACCATCTGAACCCAGCCCATAAAATTTGGCTGCGTAGTTCCCTTTCGGGGATACATCAATATTTTCGCCAACAGGAAGTGAGCGGAAGGTAACGTCATCAACAATACCAACGGTGAATTGATTTTTCGGCTCCTTCATTTTCAGGTTGTCGAAAACAGCAATCATATGGCTGGGCAAAGTGTCCTTAGAGCTAAGGCCATAACGTCCCCCAACAACAATAGGGGCGTCTTTCATGCCATATAACAAGTCGCGGATATCGAGATACAGCGGGTCGCCGTTGGCACCGGGCTCCTTGGTGCGGTCGAGTACAGCAATGCGCTTGACGGTTTTTGGCAGCACCTTGAAGAAATACTTTGCAGAGAATGGCCGGTAAAGATGAACAGAGATCAGACCAACTTTTTCTCCTTTACCCTCCAGGTAGTCAATGGTTTCCTTAATGGTTTCTGTAATAGAACCCATTGCAATAATAATGTTCTCGGCATCAGCGGCACCATAATAGGAAAATGGATGGTATTCGCGGCCGGTAATTTTTGAAATTTCTTTCATGTAATCTTCCACGATATCGGGAACAGCATCGTAGAAACGGTTGGCCGATTCCCTCGACTGGAAGTAAATGTCGGGGTTCTGTGCAGTACCGCGGGTTACTGGGTGCTCAGGGTTCAATGCCCTGTCACGGAAATCTTGCAAGGCTTTCCAATCAATTAGCTTGGCCAGTTCGTCCTGGTTAGCTTCCTCCACTTTCTGCACTTCGTGCGAAGTCCTGAAACCATCGAAGAAATGCAGGAAAGGCACCCTTGACTTAATGGCGGCCAGGTGGGCCACCGGAGCAAGGTCCATAATCTCCTGCACACTGCCGGTTGCCAGCATGGCAAAACCGGTTTGGCGGGTACTCATTACGTCAGAATGATCGCCAAAAATGGAAAGGGCTTGGGCAGCAAGGCTGCGAGCCGAAACGTGGAAAACCCCGGGGAGCAATTCGCCCGAAATTTTGTACATATTGGGGATCATAAGCAACAGACCCTGAGAGGCAGTATAAGTACTGGTGAGCGCACCTGCCTGCAGCGAACCGTGAACCGCTCCGGCTGCACCGGCCTCCGATTGCATCTCTACCAACTTAACTTCTTCACCAAATATGTTCTTGCGTCCATGGGCTGCCCACTCGTCCACATTCTCGGCCATATTCGATGAAGGTGTAATGGGATAAATGGCAGCTACCTCACTGAACATGTAAGCCACATGCGAAGCGGCATAGTTACCATCACAAGTAATGAATTTTTTCTTTTTTGTCATGTTTACTTATTTTAAAAAAAGTCTTATTTTAAGGCAATTAGCGTCAATAAAGAACCGGGGCAAAATTACTAATTTTTACCGATAGAATTCTGCAATAACAGCTATTTATAACGATTCTAAGTAAGGTAAGGAAGGAGAGTTGTTAATCGAAAAACATCCACGAAAGTCCGAATTTTATTGCCATTTCCGGAAGGGGATAAAAAGGAATGGCGTAAACCACCGGGGCATTGGGAAGCAGGCTGGTAAGGTTTTGGGCCTTCAAAAAGAAGCGGGTGCGCTGTACCTTGATGGTGGCAAAGGCGTCGACCAAAAACACGCGATCGCGCTCGTAGTTTTGCTGGGCATAAAATTGTCGCACCACAGGCATATATCCCATGGGCCTGTATGGTGCATTATAAAAAAGGTCGAGCCCCACGTTCAGGTCCATCGCTTTCTTAAACAACGAAAAATCAAAAAACACAGAGTGGTAGCTTACCAATTCAGGAAATTGCTCAAAGTTCTGGTCACTGACATATTGATACAACAACTTGTGGCGGGTCTGAAATGCCCCAATGCTGGTTTTGAGGCCCAGCCCGGCCGAAAAAAGCCCGAATGTGTTGGTGTTCTGCACAGGCATGGCTTCCGGGCCCATGTAAACCATATTGGAAAGCAAGTAATAATTACCTTCGAGGCTCAGCCACTTCGACTGGTATTCTACGCGGGCGTGCCCAATTTGTTGTTTGTCGAAATCGTTTTCCCACGAAATATAATTCCCGTAAAACCGCGAAAGAAAATATGGCGCTTCTTGTTGGTAGAATGCGGCATTGAGCAACAAACGGTGTTTCTGTTCGGGACGCCCAAGAGTTAGATTTGCACCAATCCCAAGGTCTTCGTCGTTGTAACCGCCCAGTGTAAGGTGTGCAAAGGCTTTCCCCGAAAGGAAACGGCTCTGGTCGCTTTCTAGTTCAACGCCCTGAATCACCTGGTTAAAACTTTCTTCACGAAAGGCATAAGCCGGATCGGAGGTCTTTTCCCCTTCACCGGGCTCGGATACTTCGAAAAGCGGCTGCCTGATATCAATTAGGCGGTGTTTTATATAAATTTTGAAATTGAATGGGAATGTGCCCCGCCCGCTTTGAAGCGGAAAATTAGACCAGCTCACCAGGTTTTCAAGGGTATTTACAGTAGTAGAATCGAAGGTGGAAGTTGGGTTGAAAGGCTCGGCCTCAAAAAAATCAACGGGCGGGGCCGGATCGTAAAACACAAAACTCTGGCGCTTCCACGAAAACTCGTGGTTTATTCTACCCAGGTTTATAAATCGCCTATCAGAAAGTGTATCGTCCCCGCTACCACCCACATAAAAGCCCGTTTGATAAAAATGGTGCAGATTCACAGCGGTTTCACGTTGCCTGAGTTCGGCCTGAGGCAGAAAAACAATATCGCGGTTGGTGTCTTGCTCAAAATCAAGGTAATTCTCTAGGCCACCGCTCTCCTGGTTCGTAAAACGGTTGCTGATAAAACTGCCCAGAGCCTGGTAGCGTTTGTTTGGCAGTTGAAAATCAAGCGTAAGGTAAATATTCGAATGTTGTGCGGCCATCCTGTTGTACAAACCGGGAGAATTTACAATCTGGTAATTGAATCCGGCATGTAAGGTTTCGTGAAATTTCTGGTTATGCAAGGCATAAAAAAGCTGTTCGCGTTCTGCACCCGTTACATAAAACAGATCGGTAAAAACATGCTTTGGCCTGTAAAACCTGAGCTTTGAATGCTCCAGGCGGTAGCCCTGAAAAAGCCCTCCCTCGTCGAGCGGAAAGTCGTGCCCCAGCAAAGGGCTGAACTGAAGCTGGCGGGTGGCATGCCCCACATTGCCTTTATGGGCAAAAAAGAACCCTGCCCTGTGCGCAAAATCATAATGCTGAAAACCAGTAATGGTGGTATCGACAAAATTAGGGCTGACTTCAAATGGGCTTTGCAGTTGTTCTTCAGTATACCAGGGTATATCCAGGCGCGACCTCAGGGTGTCTGCCGTTGTTCCGGCCTGAACCAACCTGATCAGCAAAAAAAGAACACCTAGAAAAGCCTTTGAACGAGCCATAGTCAAATTTTCAAATCAAATAAGATAACGGGAAAGCATTAAAAAAAATTTTGGTAAAGGTAAGCATTTAGCCTTTATGAATAAGCAAGTGCTACATCTGTTGTGGAGTTAAAAATTTAGCCCTTTCGGGGGAAACAAACCTGGATACTGCCTAATTTTGCCTGATTATCCAATTAAAAAATTTTATACCTTCGAAAACATTATGAGTTGGACAAAAGAACATATTTCGATACTAATCGTTGTGGCCGTAACTTCCTTTATGGGAACGTTTTTGATTTCTTCGGTAAACATTGCTCTTCCGGCCCTTGAAACCGATTTTGGACTGGATGCAGTCAGGTTAAGTTGGATGGTAACGGCTTTTCTTCTGGCTTCTGCCATTTTTCTTTTGCCTGTAGGAAGGCTGGCCGACACAAAAGGAGTCAGAAATCTGTTCAAAATCGGGTTGTTCATTTTTACGCTTACTTCTTTGCTCTGCGCCATTGCGCCCAATGGCATGTTGTTGATTCTTTTTCGTTTTCTTCAGGGTACGGGGGCCGCATTGACCACCACCACCGGGCCGGCCATCCTGGTGTCTGTATTTCCCGCGCAGCAACGAGGCAGGGTGCTGGGCATTTCGGTTTCGTCTGTTTACCTGGGGCTGGCTACCGGGCCCCTTTTCGGAGGATTCTTAACCCAGTCATTTGGCTGGCGTTCCATTTTTTACCTTTCTACTCTTATGGGGCTTGCAGCAATCATTGTTGCCTATCTTTACCTGGGGCGGGATGGCATTCGTGGTGCCCGTAAATACATTAACTTCAAGGGCTTGTTATATTATATGCCCGGACTTTTTTTGCTGGTTTCCGGCTCATCATGGATTCCTGGCACTACCGGTTGGGTTATGATTGGTATCGGGCTGCTCCTGCTTGTTGGATTCTGGCTCCACGAAAGCAAATCGCAGGCTCCTGTGTTCGACACCAGGCTGTTTTCAAAAAACCGTTTGTTTGCCTTTTCAAATCTGGCAGCACTTATCAACTACAGCGCTACCTTTGCCATAGTTTTTTTTCTGAGTTTATACCTGCAAAAAATTCAAATGCTCTCACCACGCGAAGCAGGCAGCATTTTGATTGCACAGCCAATTATGATGGCCATCTTTTCGCCTTTGGCAGGGAGATTATCTGACCGTATCCAACCCCGTTACCTGGCTACACTGGGCATGAGCATGTGCACCCTTGGCCTTGCTGCCTTTGCCTTTCTTGGTCAGGAAACTTCTATTGGGATCATTGTTGGCATATTGATCTTTGTTGGACTGGGATTCGCTTTCTTTTCATCGCCCAACATGAATACAATTATGGGATCTGTAGATCGCCACCAATACGGCATAGCTTCAGGCACATCGGCCACCATGCGCGTGCTGGGGCAAATGACCAGCATGACCATTGCCACCATCTTCTTCGCCCTTTTGTTCAGTGGCCAAAGCGTAAACGCCGTAAGTGACGAAGTTTTTCTAAAAGCACAATTCTGGGGCTTCTTCACCTTTGCCGCCATTGGTGCCACAGGCATTTATTTTTCCTTTAACAGAGGACGCCTCAACAGGGAGGCTCAAATGGTACAACGGGTAGAGAGTAGATAACGGCAGCTGGTAGCGAGAGTAAGTAGCAACCCAGGGCGCAAACAGGAGTCTTTTCTGACTTTTGAATTTCTGACCTGTCTGCTACAGGCAGGCTTTTGACTAATAAAAAAGCCCCGATCTTTCGAAAG
>DHFW01000009.1:111679-158991 GCA_002402465.1 Bacteroidales bacterium UBA4814 | reverse complement strand
TCCGATTAATAGGGGGCTAAGCCAAAGGGTTGCGAAGTCAAGCTGGAATAGCAAACTATTAAGGATCAAAAACCTGACTTGCCGTAAAACATTAGATACATTGTAGCGAATGGTGGTTCTGTTTAAGAGGGGTGATTTTTTCATTTTCATTGAATTTAATCTATTAATTAATGAAAAATACCGTGAAACACTGAAAAACAGCCTTTTCCCAGAATTTATCTTTGAACCAAACCTAATAAAAGTTCATTGTCAGAAAAGTACGCCTGATTATTTACATTCTAATAAAAACACACAAAAATGAACACACTCAAACCGTCAGATCTCTTTGAAAAGGGCTATGATGCTCTGAAAAGAAAAGATTATCTTACCGCTGAAAGATTCTTCCTGAATGTTCTTTTTGAATATTCAAAATCACAAAATTGTTATATACAATTTATCGGTTCATTGGATAAACTATCCTTATATCTTTATTCAGCAGGGCATTTTGAGAAAAAAGAAAGAGCTGAAATGTTTTTTGAAATTTTCAGCAAAACAGACAGAAATGCATCTTCTGGTTATGCGACTGCTTTGATAAATGGAATTTTTGGCGAACCTGATTATAGTAAGGCTATTAAAGTGATTCAAAACACCTATGCACACGACATGTATTATCTACTTGGATATTTGCTCCACTATGGTCTGGGCCTTGAAAAAAATGACTTTAAAGCTGCTACTCTTCTCAATTCAATTGCTTTGCAGTTTTCAAACCGGGAAAGCCAGGCCAAAGAGCTGCTATCCGAAATTAACGTAAAAATTGAATTAGAGGATTTAGCTTTAGAGGAGGAAATCAATCGGTTACTTGAGGAATTATACGGTGAGGAATTTAACAAACCTTCCTATGGCAGGTCTTCAAACGATGATTCTGTAATCGAATTCTTTAAAAGCATTGAATTTAATCCGGAATTAGAAATTGTTCTTAGCAGTAACAGCCAAAATTCAAACCTGAAAAACGATACAAATTTGAACGACGACCATAAAATATCAGATTAAAAACCTGGACCATATTTATGCCACAGCAATGTTTGCTCCAGTTTTTAAAAATAATCCCAAATATTGTGTTGGCAAATTTCAAGACCTTACTCCATACATTGCATATGACGATGTAATGAATAACAAATACATTATCAGAGGTCGCCCCGTTTCCATCACTAGTAATTTTGACAATGAAAAACGTGAAATTATTTCAAGTTACACCAGTATGGAGGAACTTGTCATGGATGGCTGGAGATTGGATTAATCTCCAGTTTTTTTTGTGTTTCAAAGGGCTTTTCCTTTTAAGAAAAATTGCAAAAACAGGGAAAATTAGGGAAACCCCTGAATAATACATTTTTACTTCGCCAACTCCACCAGGCTGACAAAAGGAGCGATAACAAAAAAGGTAATTTGATAATCCGGGTAATTTGCAACAGCCCCACGGCCCCATTTATTCGGCCGGCCGTCCCGTTAGCTGCGCGTTGGGACCATTGGCTAGGGTAATGATTCGGAAATATTGGAATGGCGTATTCAACTTCTGATGAATTTTCAACTCTTAAAAAAATATTCACTTAATCTTCGAAACAATGGACAGCGATTACAAAGAGGCATTCGATTTTGTGACCCGGAATGGGATCAGCATTAAGGTGGTAAAGGTTGAAAGGGATCAACCCCATCCTTACGAATCCGGTGAGTTGGTTGATCTTTACTCAGTGGAGGTTAAAAGGGGAACGGAATCCTTCATTAAAAAATGGGCCCTGGCTGATCTCGACCTGGATGATGAAGATTACACT
Organism: Bacteroidales bacterium UBA4814; assembly: GCA_002402465.1. Taxonomy (GTDB): domain Bacteria; phylum Bacteroidota; class Bacteroidia; order Bacteroidales; family UBA7960; genus UBA7960. The sequence goes on along the minus strand of DHFW01000009.1, from coordinate 157,186 downwards.
TACCCGGCCTTGGTCTATGGGGTGCTGCACAGGATCCCCCTTTATTTCCAGGATAGCTTTGAGGAATATGCAATGGATTGCGGAGCGGAAACGGAAGAACAGCGGAGGGTAGCGAAAATATGGTATGAAAACGACGTGGAACTCCTTGCCAATGCCAGGCGTGTTTTTGGTGACCTCTATGATGAGATTGAAACGGTGTTCAATTCGTAGGCCCGGACGGCCGCCCGTAGGCCCGCACAGCTGTGCGGGCCTACGCGATAAAACAGCGGGCCAATCCAACGGATACGAAAAATTCCCAAAAAATTCCATAAATTTGAATTCACCCCAAAACCATTTTCATTTTATGGCGCGACGTTTCCGTGACACCAAACCCCGTTTGAAAGGATGGGATTATTCCGGTCCGGGGCGGTATTTTATCACCATGGTGACCCACGACCGGGAATGCCTTTTCGGACAGATAAACGGAAATGATATGGTGTTGTCTGATTTGGGTGAAATTGTAAAGGATGAATGGACCAGATCGTTTGAGATCAGAACGGAATTGCATTGCGACGCCTGGGTGATCATGCCCAACCATATCCACGCCATTCTGCGTATTGAAAAACCTGTTAATGATCCGCAACCAACCAATAAACCTTTGGAAAACCCCGGCATTGCATACCGGCCGCCACGTTCCATACCATCGTTCGTGGCGGGTTTTAAATCGGCCGCCACAAAACGTATCAACGCCCACCGCGGCACCCCCGGCCAAAAAATCTGGCAGGACCGTTACCACGACCATATCATCCGCGACCAAACCGCATTTTTGAAAATCAAACGGTATATCGAAAACAATCCCGCACGGTGGGATGATGATATATTTTCAAAATAATTTGTAGGCCCGCACAGCNNGCTGTGCGGGCCTACAAATTATTTTCCCCCAATGCAAATACATTGCATTCCACCGCTATATTTTTGTACCGGGTGAAAATGTTTTCCCCATTTATTTCCCCGGAAGGGTAAAAAATATGCAAATGGATCCATCAATCAAAATGATCATTCTGAACATCACCACCTGGCCAATGGATATTGCCTACCCGCAACTGTATTACGGGTACCTGATCTTTTGCACCGATCCCAGGGCGAATTTCCAGAATATCAGGGCCTTTGATGTGAGCAGCCTGGGGAAGGTGATCAATGTGACCCATCAGTTGGGCCTGGACGATGCAAGGCGCCTGGACAAAATGGACGGCACCACTGTGTATGAATCGGCCTGGCAGCGGGGCGAACGTGAGAGTTGCCGTTTTGAGGATATGGAAATGCTGATGAAGGCGGGTCTGCAGGCCTATGAAGCGCTGGAAACGGATGTGCCCTTCATCAGCCTGCTCGATGGCGGCAAGTTCTCGGGCACGCTGACCCGCAACGAAAACGAGCAATACTACCTGCCGCGCTATACCTATGCCATGAGCCTGGATCACCGGCAGGCCCTGACGCCCGGCTCGCCCTTTTATGATGCCGAATTTGCCAGTTATATTGACGATGGTTACGGAAGTGCAGAAGCATACCTGCATCCCCGCAATTTCACACGCCTTTGCAGGGAAATCGGAGAAATGATTATGTTTGACACCGATTCGCCTTATTGATCCTTTTTCATCTGAAACCTACAAATACAAACCATATGATTAAAATATTGCACACTTCCGATCTGCATATCGGCAAGCGCCTGTACCAGGAAGAGCTGGCAGATGAGCTGCAGCTGTTTTTCGGCTGGCTCACCGCTTACATTAAAGAGCACCAGGTGAACGCCCTGCTGGTGGCCGGCGATGTATTCGATGTGGCCAACCCTTCCAGTGAGTCACGGCGCTTGTATTACGGGCTTTTGCGCGAGCTGATGCACCTGAAATGCAAGGTGATCATCACCGGCGGCAACCACGACTCGCCCGGGGTGCTGGAGGCGCCACGAGAACTGCTCAGACACCTCGACATCCATGTGCTGGGCGGCTACGACCCCGATCCGGGCCGCCTGCTCATCCCCCTTGCCAATCATCAGGGGCAACCTGAAGCAGTGGTGGCCTGTTTACCCTACCTGCGCGATGCCGACCTGAGAAAATACACCCCCAATGAGACCTACGAGGAACGCACTGAAGCGGTGAGGGAAGGCATTGCAGGCATCTACCAGAACGTGGCAGATCAATGCAGCAATCTTTATCCCGGTCTGCCTGCCCTGGCCACCGGCCACCTTTATGTGCAGGGGGCCACCCTCTCTGACAGCGAGCGCGACATACAGATCGGCAACCTGGCCGGACTGGATAGCAACCGCCTGCCTGCTTACTTTTCCTATTATGCCCTGGGGCACCTGCACAAGCCACAGCAGCCCGATGGCAGCAGGCTGGTGTACAGCGGCTCACCGGTGAAACTCTCGTTCAGCGAAAGCGGCAACCAGAACAGGGTGATGCTGGTTACCATCGACCAGGGCGAAGTGAATACGGAGAGCATCCCCGTTCCGGAATTCCGACGCCTGATCAGGCTCAGGGGCAGTCTGGCCCGCCTGAAGCAGGAACTCGGCAGCTACGCCCCAAACGGCAACCAGCTCGGAGACTTCATTGAACTGGAAGCCCGGGAAGAAAACCATGACCCCGCACGCATAGTGGAGCTGGAAGAGATGATCGGAAACTTCCGTAACGACAGGGCACGCATCCTGAAATATGGCATCAAATTCGCCAACCAGCCCGCCGGAACCGCATCACTCTATGGCGACACCGAGAGCATCACCGATCTGAGACCCATGGATGTATTTGAAAAAAGGATGGAAAAGGAAAACCTGGAGGAAGCCACCCGCGATATGCTCAGGGAGGCTTTCAGGGAATTGCTTGAGGAAGTGGAACAGCAAACAATGGAGGAATAGGCCATGAACATACTGAAGGTACGATTCGAGAACATAAACTCCCTGAAGGGAGCACACGAGATCAATTTCAAAGAGGCTCCGCTGGCGGGCTCCGGCATTTTTGCCATTACCGGTCCCACGGGCAGCGGCAAAACCACCATCCTCGATGTCATTTCCCTGGCCCTGTTCAACCAGATACCAAGGGTAAGCGGTAAGATCACCAAAAACCTGATAGAAAAGACCGGGCTGATCGTAACGCGCAATACGGGCAAAGCCATGGCTGAGGTCACCTATTCATGCCACAGCGGCGTGTACATTTCAAAGTGGAGCATTGACAGCACCCGCAAAAACACCCTGCGCGACTATGAACTGGAGCTATTCGACGAAACGGGCAACAAGCTTGACATTAGGAAGACGCTGGTACCCGAAAAGAATGCCGAGCTGATCGGTTTGAATTTCGACCAGTTTGTGAAGGCTATACTGCTTGCCCAGGGCGACTTTTCTGCATTTCTGAAGGCAAATGCCGATGAGCGGGGCAAACTGCTCGAAAAAGTTACCGGCACCGACATTTACCGCAAGCTGGGAATTGCAGCTTTTCAGAAGAATAAGGAACAAAGGGAAGCCCATGAGCGACTGATGGATCAGTCAAGGCAACTCGAAGGCCAATTGCTCGGCAAGGAAGCTTTTGAAGCCCTCCAGCAGGATATTACCGTTATGGACCAGGAGATCACCCGGCTCAGCGATCTTATCACAGCGATCAAAAGTCAGGAAAAGCTGAAAACGGATATCACAGATCTTTCAGGCGTTATCGATGGGATCAAAAATCAGCAGGAGCAACAGCAGCTTGCGCTGGAAGCTTTTCGCGAAGCACATGGAGCTGAGATGGAGCGGCACCGCAAGTTGGCTCCCTTCAAACAGGACTTCTGGAACTGGCAGCAGCTGAAGCAAACCCTGGAAACCCAGAAGACCAGGCTGGATGGGATAGCAACGGAACTTAGGCTGTGCGCAGACGAGGATGCAGCAGTGAGAAAGGAGGTAAAAGACCTTACCGGCAGCGAGCTTGCAGTGGATGAGGCTCTGAACGAATTTCAGGAAAAGGTGCTTGACCTGCGCGGCAAACGCGACCAGGCCAATACGCTCAGAATGAACACCGGAGAAGAGGTCTTAAGGGAAGCGAAAAGGAACCGGATCGTTCTCCCCACAACGATTGCCGGAACCGCAGAGAAGACGCTGAAAGAACACCTGGAGAAAAAACAGGACGAACTGAACACCCTGGCGGAACAACTTGATGCGGAAAGCATGGCTGATCCTGCCACAGCCCTGCTGAAACTGGATGGAACCATTGAGACCGTTCGCAGCCTGATGACCGAAACCGGAAACCTGGCCGGTAAAAAAGAGGACCATACAAAAAAGCAATCAGAGCTGACCAATCTGCAGGACGAAGTGAGTCAGCTTCCTGCAAAAATTGAAAAAACCAGGCTGGAGCAGGAAAAGGCAGTGCTGGTGCTGCAAGGTTTGCAGAAAGACAAGAACATCCGCGACCTTTCGGCTACGCTTGAAGAGCATCGCAGCAAACTGGTTGAGGGCCAGCCATGCCCGCTTTGCGGTGCGCTGGAGCATCCTTACAGCCTGGGCTTGCCAGCCGCTGATGATGATCTCGACCATAAAATAAAGACTGCTTCAGATGAAAACGAAAAGCTGAAACAAGACCTCAGCCAGCTAAAAACCAGCATGAAGCTGAAGTCCGAACTGCTGGAAAAGCTTAAACCTGAGGTGACAGCATTGGAGGAACAAATCACAAAGCTGGAAGCAGAAGTTCTTGAACTGAAAGAAACGCTGCCTGCTACCCTCAGGGAAACAGAACCCGCTGAACTGCTGGGAGAACTCAGAACCAAAGCGGGAAAGATCAGGCAGTATTCGCAATTTGCGGAGGAAGCCGGCAAGTTGAAAATTCTTGTGGAGAAAGCAGGCACCTGGAAAAATCACGAAAGTGAGTATTTCCGTCAGGCGGAAGCACTGAATGCTGTTTTCCCGGGCGAAAATGTACTGAATGTGACCGGGGAACTTTCCAGGCGTTACAACAGTAACATTCAAAGGCAAAAGAGCTTAACAGAGGAAAGGACCACCCTTGAGCAAGCGCATGGCATCAGGAAGCAGGAATTTGAGCAGCTCACTGAGCAGCTATTGACCGCACTACCTGCATTCGAAACCGTTGAAATGGCCATAGCGGGCCTTATGACAGATCAGGATTTTGACAAGCTGACCACAGAAGAAGCCGCCATTGCTCAAGCCATCAATGACCTGTTGGCCGGGCTGAAAGTGCATCAGGAAAACCTCCGCGTGATGCGTGAACGCGACGTGGACGACACTCCGGAAGAATTGCTGGAGAAACGTGAAGTGCAGGAAAAAACACATGGTGAAATAAAGGAACAACGCGATACTTTGGTAGGGCAGCGTGATTTCCAGGTGCGAACTATTGAACAGCTTGCCGTGCTAAATGAGCAAATAGAGGCACAGCGCCAGCAAAACGAAAAGTGGGTGCTGCTCAAAAATTATATTGGCGATGCCGAGGGCAAGCGTTTCAGCACCTTCGCCCAGGAGCTTACCCTTTTCCAGCTCACCCGCCTGGCCAACAAACGCCTGGAAATGCTCAGCGACCGCTACAAGCTCGACATTCCGGCACAGGAGGAGGACGACAGCCTGGTGGTGGTCGACACCCATATGGGCGACATGCGGCGCTCGGTGAAGTCGCTTTCAGGCGGCGAAAGCTTCCTGGTAAGTCTCTCGCTGGCACTGGCCCTTTCGGATATGGCGGCCAGGAAAGTAGAGATCGGAAGCCTGTTTATTGATGAGGGTTTCGGCTCGCTCGACAAGCTCACCCTCGACCAGACCATCGACACCCTGGAAAAGCTGCAATACACCAGCAAGAAGACCATAGGGGTCATTTCGCACGTGGAAGCCATGCAGGAAAGAATCACCACCCAGATCCGACTGGAAAAAAGCGGACAGGGCCACAGCAGGCTAACGGTGGTTTAATTTTAAATGCAGGTGAAGGCTGAGGTTGATGCTAAGATTTAGTGTGGGTTCAGAAAAGTTATTTCCAAGGTAAGCACCCAAGGCCAAAGCCCGCTGCCGGTAAAATTCCCGTTGACGGCTTAACATTTCGATGTGCCACATGGTGCCGTCCAGATCAAGGTAAAAGCGGGTGGAGAATTCCGCTTCAGCGTGGAAGTATTGCTCCCAGGCTTCCTGCGATTGCTGCAGCAGTTCCTTTGGTTCCGGGTCAAGGCTTTCCAACAGGGTAAAATACAGGCTGTCCATTTCCGCTTTCCATGCTTCCATAGCCTGGATTTCGCACTCAAGCATTCCATAAGTGCTGTGATTGGCGGTATCGGCATGACAGGCCTCCCACTGAAGGTCAATGCCAGTTTTGAAATATCGGTATTTAGCAAGCGGGTTTGGTATCGGCATGACAGGCCTCCCACTGAAGGTCAATGGGGTGCACATTTTCATCGGTCAGGCCTTCTGAAACGTCAGGTGCGGGGCCAGTGCAGGCGGCAACAAAAAGAAAAATGAAAAATCGCATAAATAAAAAATTATTTGAGCAGGGCTAAAACCCAGAGTGGACGTTGTCATTCCCAACCCCAGGCTAAAGCCCGGGGCTACTAAACGAATCGGTTGCACCGGCTGGAATAGGAACCCCAGCTTATAAGCCAGGGGCTTAATTGAACCCCATGCGTTTCCTGGTGGTGAAGCCCTGTTCGTTTTCGCAGATTTCGATAAGGGTTTTAAGCAGGTCAGGCTTTTTGTGCAACACCCTCTTCATAAGCAGCTGTTTCAACTGGTTGTCGATCTGGCCACCGGTAAGGTCGAACCGGTTCGCCAAAGTAGCGGCCATTTCGGGCGTCAGCTCTGGCAGTTTGCTCAGCCAAATCTTTTGGCGCACATTCTCATCGGGCCTCGGGAAGTCCACCTTCAGCAGGAAGCGCCGCTCAAAAGCCTTGTCCAGGTTTCAGGATACAGATAATCAGGTGCAAACCTGCCATAGGGGTAATTCATATTCAAGATTTTTCGGTAAAAATACCCCCACACAATGCAATGTATCTGCATTGAGAAAAAAGTTTAGAAAAAAGGGGAGCGTTTTGGTGAAATGGGGTGGGTTATCCTGAAATCCTTGCTAATTTTTCAGGATTAGAAAACTTTTAGAAGTTCCCGGGCATCATTCACCCGGCCTGTTTCAATATCTTTTTCAGATTGATCTATCATTTGATTGAACTCTTCAGCACTCATGGGGCTCAGGTCGCGTTCAATCTTTTTCTTTCTTTCAGTCTTTCAGTGTGCAGCAAATGCTCAAGCCTGGCAATAAGCTTTTCATCGGTTATCCGAAGGAACTCCTGAATAAAATTCAATTTGCGGGCCTGTATATCCATGGTATCTTTTTTTTCAAATTTACGAAATTTTAGGTGAGTTTGTACAATGTTCAGTCGGCGTTTTGACCCACCCCGCCCGCTAGCCAGCGGGCACCCCTCCCTACTCGTAGGGAGGGGCCGGGGGAGGGTCCCAAATTCGCAAATCGCTATCACCGGCCATCCCAATTGCGCTGCGACAAACCTCAACATGCTCAGGAAATTGGTTGCGCAGCGCCTGTTTCCTTTACTTACCATAAACCCCGGGTTGAAACCCGGGGCTATTGATATTTAACCCCTTCAGGGTAAATTTCCATTCGTAAATCAAAAATCGTTAATCCTTGTTCTTAAATCAAAAACCTCCCCCCAACCCCCTCTAAAGGGGGAATTCTCGCAGCAAACTTTCTTCGAAAATCATAAATCGTTAATCCTTGTTCTTAAATCATCATCGCCCTTCATCCCAATTGCGCTGCGTCGAGCCTCAGCATGCTCAGGAAATTGGTTGCGCAGCGCCTGTTTCCTTTACTTACCATAAACCCCGGGTTAAAACCCGGGGCTATTGATATTCTACCCCTACAGGGTATCTTTAAAATCGGAAATCAAAAATCGTTGATCTTCAATCGTTAATCCCTTTCTCCTTGTACCTGGCTACAATCCCCTCCGCCAATTCCAACACCTTGTTGCGGACTTCAGCGGGTTCGAGCACCTCCACTTCGGCACCCCAGGAAAGAATCTGGGCATAAAACTCGAAGTTAGGCACAAGATGAAAGGAGAAAACGATCCTGTCGCCATCAGGGCCAATCTCCTTCTGGCTGTGATGCAAGGGCTGGGTCATGACATACCTGGCCTGTTTCTTGCTGAACGCAATGCGGATATCAACAGGGTCCCCTTTAATAACACTAACACCTATTACATTCCTGTAGTAATCTGCGCCATTGAAACCCATTTCAATAAAAACTTCCTTTTCGGCCGTACGCATCGACTCAATGCGATCCAGCCCATAGCTCCTTATTCCTTTTCGGGCAGGGTTGTAACCGATCAGATACCATCTGTTATGGTATTCCTTCAAAAGATAGGGGTGGACAATATGCAGTTCCTCCTCTGTTTTAAAAAATTTCTTGTACCAAATCTTCAGCACCTGTCTGTTTTTCAGGGCATCAAGTATGCTATTCAGGTATCTTGAACCCAGAATCTGGTCCACTTTCTCAAAATCAACCTTACCAGCCCAGTCGGCCGGATCAGCAAATTGGTAAACCTGCACAGCTTCCCTCAACCTTCGGGCTGTTTCACTCAGGCGTTTAAAAATCTCAATGCCATTGAACTGCTCCAATAGGCGCGCAGCAAACAATATGGCTTCCACCTCATCTTCCTGCAAGGGATTATGATCAATGGAATATTCCGGGTCAGAATAATAATACGCCCGCTCTCCAAAAACCGAAGTCGTAATGATTGGCGCTAAATAACCCAGCTTCTCATCATTACGCAATTTGCTGATATCACCTTCAACAGTTCTTGGTGACAAATAATCCAGGTCAAGAGTTTCCCTGCAGGCTTCCGTTAATCTCACAAGTGTGCATGGATTTCCCCCAATCAGCATTTTATTAATGACCCGGTAGCGAATCAATGCATCTTTATTTTTCGACATGGTAGATTATTTTTTTCAATGAAGATAGGCTGCATTGCTTTCACATTTATTTGCAGCAGATTTCGTAGTAAAAATAGGATTTTTTTATGTGAATGAAATAGTGTGAAGGGTATTAAATGAGTAATAATTAAAATTTCAGCCTATGAAAAATGCATTACAAAAGAGTTTGCTTCCCCTTGTGGAAGCGGTTGCGCGAAGCGCCAAGCGAAGCCGTGGTGAGTTTTCTCCCGGCAATGATGTAAAGGATGCTCTTGATGAGCTTTCCACCTTTTTGGGTACCACCCCTTTGCAGGCCTGGTTGTTCTCGATAATCCTGGAGCTGAACTTTCAGCAAAGGGTCACCATCGACTCCCTGGCCAGCCACCTGCGCTGCAGCACCCTGAAGGTAATCGATCTTACGGATGATCTGGATGCACTGGAAGATAAAATGCTGGTACAAAAGGTAAGTTCTGGTCGCAGGCGTCGTGAGCATAACGAAAGCCGCTTCACCATCCCATCGATGGTGGTGGAGAGCCTGCGCACAGGCAATAACTCGCTTATGAACAACGATTTGAACCTTGATCTTCCGGGGTTCCTGGAGAGGGCTTATGATTTGCTGGACGACCGCAATGAGGAAGGAGGCTCCTCCAAAGTATTTTTCGCCCAGTTGAACCGCCTGATCGAAAATAACAAGGAGCTATCCTTTGTGGCTTATGTAAACGAGCACGTCGAACAGATCGAGAACAAGTGCCTGGTGTTTTCCATCGCTTTTTACCGCCTGAAACGGCTGAGGCATTACAATACAGGCGTTCTGATCGAGGGCATGTTCGACAACCTGGGCAAGCGCCTGGAGTTTGAATGCAACATTGCCAGCGGGCAAAACGAACTGATAAGCAAGGACATACTGCACCTGCAGGAGTCTGACTTCAAAGATGGCATAAACCTGGCCTTGTGTCAGAGTACCATCAAGGCCTTGTTTTCCGACTATCCCGAACTTTCAGGCGTCCAGGACGATGAAGAGGACGGCCTCATCCAGGCCCAACGTATCAAGGAAAAGCCCTTGTTCTTCGAAAGCCGCCTGCAACTGGAGGTAGACAGGCTCACAGGCCTGCTTCAGCCTGAAGCCTTTGAGCAGTTCCGGCAGCGGCTGAAGGAAGCTGGCTTGCCCTCCGGCCTGGCAGCCATTTTCACAGGTTTGCCCGGAACCGGCAAAACAGAATCGGCCTACCAAATAGCACGCAAAACCGGACGCGACATCATGATGGTCGACCTGAGTCAGGCCAGAAGCAAGTGGTATGGCGAAAGCGAGAAACAGGTAAAAGCCATCTTTACCAACTACCGCGAAAAATGCAGCACCAGCAAGGTCATGCCCATACTACTCATCAACGAGGCCGACGGACTGTTCTCCAAACGAACGAATATTTCAGAAAGGTCTTCTGCGGTAGACCGCACCGGCAACACCATGCAAAACATTCTTTTGCAGGAAATGGAAGATTTTGAGGGCATCCTGTTTGCCACCACCAACCTGAGCAACAACCTCGACACTGCCTTTGAGCGACGCTTTCTGTTCAAGATTGAGTTCGGGCAGCCCACCCCCGAAGCCAGGCAGATGATTTGGAAGGCTAAACTGCCCATTCTGAAGCCCGAGCACTTGCAGGCCCTTTCGGGATATGAGCTCAGCGGGGGCGAGATCGAAAATGTGGCACGCCGCTACCTGGCCGAAAAGGTCATCGATGACACCCCTCTGAGCATCGAGCGCATCATGGAGCTTTGCGAATCAGAGAAACCATTCCGGAAACAACAGCAGATGGGGTTCCGCCTTTAAAGGCGGCCCCATCCATTAAAATATCCGTCAAGAACAATTATTTACTAAACCCTAAAAAACAAAAATCATGAGCAAGCGGGAAATGACACCAAACGAACAAAGAGAGTATTCCGAATTCGTCATCAAACTGGGCATTGGGCAAATTGCCCTGGTAAAGATGTGGCTGAAAAAATACAACCTTCCTTATAAGGAGGAAAACATCAGCTATACTTTTGCTGAAACCGGCTATCTGAAATCCTTTACGATCATCCTCGACAATCAGGCACTGATTGGGGAATATGCGATCACTGGAGGCTACCCTCCCGGAAATCTGGAGAAAGGGCAGATTAAGGTGGTGTTTGAGTACTAAAAGAAAGCCCCGATCCTTCGGTTATGCAGGGACAGGTCGCGACCTGTCCCTGCATTGCATCTTTTCCTGCACAGGCAAGGGTTTTCCTAAACAAATGGTTTGGGCTAAAGCCCCGTTTGGGTTGGAATTTGAACACCCGGCATAAATGCCGGGGCTATTGATTTCTCGAGGTGTTTAGAATAGCAGAGGTAAATAGCTCTTCACCACAGGCCGCCCTGCTGCCCATCATTAAAACAGGAACTTTTAAGATATCTAAAATATAATCGCAAAAAAAACGTTAATTTTGCGATTACAATCTTGTTTATTATGATCCCAAGAAAAATCGAAGCCCTGATCAGGGCGAGGCTTTCCGACCAAAAAGCAATTATCATTTATGGCGCACGGCAAACCGGAAAAACCACGGTTCTGAAAAAGATATTCAAAAACAGGGAAGATGTATTGTGGCTAAACGCTGATGAACCTACCGTCAGAGCCCTTTTCGAAAACATCTCTTCTTCCCGATTAAATGCTGTTATTGGCCAGAAAAAAACAGTGGTTATTGATGAAGCCCAACGTATAAAAGATATTGGGGTTTGTATGAAGCTGATCACCGATGAACTTCCGGAAAAAAAACTGATCGCTACAGGTTCCTCATCCTTTGAACTTGCAAATGATATTAAAGAGCCATTGACTGGTCGTAAATGGGAGTATGGTTTATTTCCATTGTCTTTTGAAGAACTTGTTTCACACAACGGGCTGCTGCAGGAAGAAGCCATGTTGCCCCACAGACTGGTTTATGGCAGTTACCCTGATGTTGTCATGAACCCTGGTAATGAAAAAGAGGTTTTGAGGCAGTTAACCGACAGCTATTTGTACAAGGACATCCTTTTATGGCAAAACATAAAAAAAGCGGATAAGTTAATCCATTTACTTCAGGCCCTTGCGTTTCAGGTTGGTAGTGAGGTGTCTTACAATGAACTGGGAAAGCTTTTAAGTCTTGATAATCAAACCGTTGAAAAATACATCCAACTGCTGGAACAGTCCTGTGTCATTTTCCGTATTAATGCCTTTAGCCGGAATTTGAGAAAAGAACTCAGAAGAGGACGAAAGATCTATTTTTACGACAATGGCATCAGAAATGCGCTGATTGCCAACTTCAACCCTATTAATTTAAGGCAGGATAGCGGACTATTGTGGGAAAATTTTTTAGTAAGTGAACGTTTGAAGACCCTTGAATATAGCAGAATATGGGCAAACAGATATTTTTGGAGAACACAAGACCAACAAGAAATTGATTATATCGAAGAAAGAGATGGGGTCCTTTATGCTTTTGAATTTAAATGGAACCCAAAAAAACAGGTGAAGTTCTCCAAAACCTTTACCAACGCTTATCCAGACCATCAGCTTCAGACCATTTACCCTGGGAATTATAGTGAATTTTTAATCCATTAAAGTTTTTTAACCGTAAGGCTGCGCTTTCAGCGGGAATGCAGTCTTGCCTGAGGCGGGACACGGTCGAGAGGCGGGTCGAACCCGCTCCCTTTCAAGGCCCTTTCAAGTCCCATCCAGCTCCCATTCAACTCTCATTCAACTCTCATTGCAAAGGAGCGAGGTACGAGCAAGGTACGAACAAGGACAGGTCCTGCTTAGGTCCATACCAGGTTCTGCTTTGCTCCAGCATTTTGACCATAATGTTTTGGCTGGTTGCGGATATGGTATGGATTATTACAAATTATCCGGCGTTCAAAGCGGTATATACTATGCTGCTTAGCAGGGTTCCCGCTTTTGCGGTACCACAGTCGAGAGGTGGTTCGTATAGCATTACAAAAGAAAAAAATATTCGTTCCAACGCTAAAATAATAAAAAAATCACTATTGTCCGATAAAAAAAATGGGAAGGGGGGTGATTAAACCTCCCCTTCCTTTTCGTAGATTTGAGTCGCTAAACAAAACAAAATAAACTACGATGAGCAAATCTACACATTTCTTTAGACAGTCGGTTTTCGTGTAATAGCCCCCTAAATCGCTGAACTAAGTTAAACTTAAAACCTGTAACTTTATGGCGATGAAAAGAAAATTCACCAAAGAAGAGAAGCTTCAGATTATCAAGGAAGCATCAGAGCAAGGCGTTAAGGCTACTTTTACAGCTCCCTTAAAAAACTCTATAAAGCTATGATATTACCGGTTGAACGAAAAAACACAGTTATTGCCCCCGATAACAGGCGTGTAATTGCACGTTTTTTTTATAACGGAGACGAGCGTGCAAAAAAGCTGATACAGAATATTATGCTCCTTCCCGAAAAAGAGGTTGAACAGTTGACGCATCAGATTTTGCGTGAGTTTTCGAAAAGACATCGGAGCATAACAGGCATTTTTAACCGGCATTTTAGAAAAGTAGGACACATTGTAGGGAAGGTTAACAACGGACAGCCTCTTTCCGAATGGAGAAAACTCCTTATTGGCTCCTATTTTACCATGGAGTACGCACTCGAGTCTGCCGCACTGTTTAATCCTTCGGTTGTGGAAGATTTTGACCAAAGTGGTTTACGCAAGGGGCAAAAAAGGATAATCATCAGTTTAAGGGCAACCGGCGAAGGGCACATTTCGTCGCTGGTTTTTCGCCGTGCTGTAATCAATGAAGACAATTCCATTACAGTGCCTGAACCGGGCGATCAGATCGGTGAGGCCGAACGCATAAAAAATCATATCTATCAGAAAAAAGAATTTCTGAGGGTTTTTAAAGAAATGGATATCGACATGGCTTTTTCTGAAAGCATGATAATGGAGAAATTGCCCGATAGATTTACTTACGACCAGATTCGGGAGGTTCTGGATAATATAAGACGTCAGAATCCGAATTTTACCTTTGAGCAGAACAGGGTAATTGACGAAATTCTCTGGCTGGCCGATTCCCATACCGAAATCAGGTTTTCGCTTGACACCGACTTGTCGGAACGGGTAATTTTCCCGATTTCGCGGTTTGAAAAAAACGGGATAGAAGATGCACGGTTCACCCAATTCGTTAACTGTAAAGGCGAAGTAATTTACTATGCAACTTATACCGCTTACGATGGTTATTCCATTCTGCCCAAATTAATTGAAACCAAAGATTTCCTGACCTTTAAAATGTTTCCGCTTACCGGCAAAAATGCCATTGACAAAAATCTGGTGCTTTTTCCGAGAAAAATCAATAACAAATATGCAATGATAAGCCGTATCGACGGAATGAACAATTACATCATGTTTTCTGATAACCTCTACAAATGGTCTGATGCACAGATTTTGTCGGAGCCTGCACACTCCTGGGAACTTGTGCAAATGGGTAACGGTGGCCCTCCTATTGAAACCGATAAAGGATGGCTGCTAATTACGCATGGCGTAGGGCCGGTTCGAAAATATTGCCTTGGAGCTTATCTGCTCGATTTGAACGATCCATCCAAAGTAATAGGACGTTTAAACGAGCCGCTTTTATTGCCCGATGAAAATGAGCGTTCGGGTTACGTTCCGAACGTGGTTTATACATGCGGAGCAGTTGTACACAACGGCGAACTGATTATTCCCTATGCCATGAGTGATTACGCGTCGTCGTTTGCAGGGATAAAACTTAATTATTTACTTGAAGAATTACTGAAAAACGGGAGATTATGAAAAAGAAAGAGAAATTTTCATTCGTTTATTTTTGGGTAATTTTTGGCTTTATTTTGCTTACACAGCTTATGTTTTTTCCCGATAGGCCAGCCAATCAGTCGCTCACCTACAAAGAGTTTATTCAGCTGGTTGACTCAGGGAGAGTTTCCCGTTTGGTAATACTTCAGGATAAAATTATTGGGGAATATAAACCGGAAAAGCAGGTTGCTGAAACCGACGCTGATACAACACGACATACATTAACCCATGCTCCCTCAGCACCATGGAGGCTGCGGATACCTTCTATTGAAAAACAAGTTGCCCGCCAGTTTATTGTCAGTCGTATTCCTGATTTTCAGGACCCGGAATTACTCACAAAGCTTAAAAATTCAGATATCGATTTTGAAGGAAGATATGAAGATAATGCGTTACGCAATTTTTTCCTTAACTGGCTTCTCCCCATTTTGTTTTTTATTGCAATTTGGGGATTTATATTCAGAAGGATGGGTAATCATCCAATGCTTGACCTTGGTAAAAACAAGGCCAAAATACAGGCGGAAAAACCTAAGCAACAGGTTAAATTTACAGATGTTGCCGGAGTTGATGAAGCGGTTGAAGAGGTCAGAGAATTGGTTGATTTTCTGAAAAATCCCCAAAAATATACCGGTTTGGGAGGAAAACTTCCTAAAGGGTTTCTTCTTGTTGGCCCGCCGGGAACCGGAAAAACATTGCTTGCAAAGGCTGTTGCAGGCGAAGCCGGCGTGCCTTTTTTTAATCTCAGCGGTTCCGATTTTGTTGAAATGTTTGTAGGTGTTGGTGCAGCTAGGGTTCGCGATTTGTTCAAACAGGCCAAACAGCACGCGCCCTGTATCATTTTTATAGACGAAGTGGACGCCATAGGTAAAAGCCGTGGCGGTAACACGGCCTACAGTGGTGGTTATGATGAACGTGAAAACACCCTGAACCAGCTTCTGGTTGAAATGGACGGTTTCGATGCCGGCGCCGGGGTAATTATTATTGGCGCTACCAACCGGCCCGAGGTACTCGACCAGGCATTGTTGCGTCCCGGAAGGTTCGATCGGCAGGTTCTGGTAGATAAACCCGATATGAAAGGGCGGGAAGCTATTTTTAAAGTGCACACCCGAAAGCTGAAACTGAGTTCAAAACTCGATTTAAAACAACTGGCGGCGCAAACACCTGGTTTTGCAGGGGCCGAAATTGCCAATGTTTGTAATGAGGCAGCTATACTGGCTGTGCGTAACAACCGGGATGAGGTGACCATGTCGGATTTTGAGGCAGCGATTGAACGCATTATTGCCGGGCTCGAAAAGAAAAATAAGATCATCAATAAAAAAGAACGCGAAATTGTAGCCTATCATGAATCCGGTCATGCAATTATCGGTTATTTTACCCCGGGAGCCGACCAGGTGCAAAAAGTGTCCATTGTGCCCCGTGGAATTGGCGCTCTTGGATATACTTTGCAAATGCCGCTTGAAGATCGTTATCTGATGTCGAAAAGCGAAATTACAGGAAAAATTAAGGGCTTGCTCGGTGGACGTGCGGCTGAAGAGATTACATTTGGTGAAGTTTCAACCGGGGCGTCGAACGACCTGGAACGAGTGGCACAGTTGGTGAAAAATATGGTGACCGTTTACGGGATGAGTGAAAAATTTCCAAATTATTCTTTGGTTAATCGCTCAACGTATGGTTTTCTGGGGCAATCGTCAGGTATTGAGCGACGGTCGGAGTACCTTGAAAAGCTGATTGACGAAGAGATTAGTGAAATAATAAACCGATGTTATGATGAAACCAAGTCCTTTTTGTTGCAGCGAAAGGATTTGCTGGATAAAATGGCTCAGGAATTATTGAAAAAAGAAGTGCTCGACAAAAATGAAATTCAATCGATTCTGGGTAATCATTAGAAAATCATAATTTATGAAAGGAAACTTTAGCTCAATTATTCAGTCTGACTTTTCTGCAAAATACGGTTGTAAACCTGAATGTAATCTTCAACCATTTTTTCGCAGCTGAAATTTTTTTCTGCCCACCTGCGGCAATAGCTGCGGTTGATTTGAGGAATGGATTTTAATGCTTCCACCGCTTCACCGATGGTTTGCACCAGAAAGCCGGTTTTCCCGTGCTGAATCAGTTCGGGCATCGAGCCTTTTTTAAAAGCAACAACTGGAGTGCCGCAAAACATAGCCTCGGCAACACTCAACCCGAAAGGTTCGTTAAAATTGATAGGATGTAGCAGGGCAAAGGCGTTTTGCAGCAGTTTGTCACGTTTTTCAGGGCCCGAACTTCCAACAAAAACAACCGTGTCGTCATTTAACCACGGAGCTACTTTTTCCTCGAAATAAGCCTGGTCCTGCACAATTCCGGAAATTATCAGTTTTTTCTTCGCCTTCTTCGCAATTTGAATGGCCTCCCAGGTGCCTTTGTCGTGATGAATTCTTCCAAAATACAATAAATAGTCTTCGGGATTTTCGTTCAGGGTAAAAAGCCGTTTATCAATACCATTGTAAACCGTTGCAATGTAAGACAACTCTCGACTTCGGTCGGCATTGCTGATCGATACATAATAGTTTTTGTCGTTATATTTTTTGAAAACAGGTAAAATTTTGGGCGAAGAAAATCCGTGAATGGTTGTAACCATTGGAGTTCTTATTAGTTTAGAATAGGTAAGCGGCAGAAAATCGAAATGATTGTGAATGATATCAAAGTTTGACGCCTGTTCCATTAAATGTGCAATATGCAGGCATTCCACCACTTTAGGTTCTACCGATTTATCTTCCTCGTAACCGTGTTCAATTATACCCTCCAGCGTGCCCGAAGTTATCGAATCTTTTGTGGCAAAAAGCGTAACATCGATTCCTTTTTTTACCAGTCCTTCGGCAATGTTCGAGGCCACCTGTTCCCAGGGGCCGTAATGCCTTGGCGGTGTGCGCCATGCTACGGGTGATAGTATCGCTACTCTCATTTCACAAGGGTTTTCTCGAATTTGTTAAACACATATCTACCAGTTCTGCAATGTGGGCCGTACCAACACACATCACTGTGTCGGCTCCTCCCCAGTACAATTTTAAAGTCCCGTCATCTTCGGGCACTGCGCCGCAGGTAAACACCACATTGTGCACATACCCTGTAATTTCGTATGGCTCTTCGGGTTGTAAAATCCAGTTGTCGCCAACTCCCAGGATTTTAGCCGGATCGTTTAAATCGTGCAAAGCAACGCCTAACCGATAAACGCTGCCATCCATGGTTGGAAAAACGCCATGATAGATGTTGAGCCAGCCTTTTTCGGTTTTTACAGGGGGAGCTCCCGGCCCGATTTTCATTTCATCCCAATGGTAAGGTTCGGGTTTCATCACCAGCTTGGAATCGCCCCAATACCTTAAATCCGGAGAATAGCTGATCCAAACCGACCAGGGACTGATTTCGGAATGCGGGCGATCGAGCCGGGCATATAAACCGTTGAATTTTTCGGGAAAAATAACCACGTTCCGGTAATCGGCTTCGGTAATCAGCGCAAAGCGTTCCACGATTCGAAAATCTTTTGTTTTAGCCAGCCCGATACGTACTCCGTGTCGGGAATAGGCTGAATAGGTAATCAGGTATTCCCCGTCGATAAAGGTTATTCGGGGGTCTTCCACTCCAAAAGCCTCGTATTGAGCAAATTCTCCCTGTGTTGCCGGTTCCATAAACGGTTTTTCATCTACTGTAAACTGAAAGCCATCCCTGCTTCGGGCCAAACCAAGAATACTTCTGCCGTTATGTTTATGTGCCCGGAAAAGCATGAGGTATTCGCCATTGTGTTTTACCACACCGGCATTGTGAACGGTGGCAACTTCATAAGGAACATCGTGTTTTGTTAGAATCGGATTACCGCTGTATCTGTTCACTAAAGCCATAACTTGTTTTTTACTGATTTTTAAAATGTTGAATGCGCTTTTTCCATATAAATATGTTCTTTTTCCTGAGCCGACAAAATGGTTAAATGAGAAATCCAGTAAGCCAGTGTACTTTCGGCTCCCTGGTTTCGGTTTACACCATTGGCTTCCAGTCCGTCGCAACACCCCTGCGTTTCATGATCGAAAAGGGGGAGACGCAGCGAATTTTCACCCAGAAACCATAAATAACATTTGAACATTTTTTCGATGTAATCACGTTTTTTCGTCACCTGAAACATTTGATTGTACAGCAAAATCATTGCCATGGTGTCAATCGATTGTTGGTCGTATTCCGGAATTTCTCCGCCCTTTTTCAGCCAGCCCTTGTTACCTATTGGCCTGAAATAATCTTTCGTCATGGTTTTCGATTCCAGAAACTGTGTTGATTCCCTGGCTATTTCAACTGTTTTTTCGTTACCTGTTATTTCGAAAGCCGAAAACAGGGCAAGCGGAATAATGGCATTGTCGTAAGTCATTTCATTTTCAAACCATTGCCAGTCATCGGTTCTGTTTTTTTCATAATTTGAAGTAATGATTTCAACCAGCCGGTTCATTTTTTTCACCATGCCTTCATCGTTTTGAACTTCTTTTAAATAGTAACTGATTCCGACGATGGTGTTGGCTGCTCCTCGAATGGATTCAATCCTGTCGAAATGTTGTACGGAACGGGAAAAAATTTCCCGGCCGATTTGCCGGAATGCGTCATTGGGCGGGAAACGCAGCAAATACCCCAGCGCCCAGATGGTTCTTCCAAACGAATCTTCGGAGCCGTAATCGTCGAGAAACTGCCGGCTGAAACTTAAAAAGTTTCTGAAATTCCCGTTTTCACGTTGCATGTAATGAATGTAACTGAGGTATATTGGCATTAACCGGAGCGCTTCCTTGTCTTTGTTCTGGCGGTAGGCCATCAGCGTCATCAGCAGTGCCCGCGAGTTGTCGTCCATACAGTACCCTTCTTTCAGGTTGGGAATCCCGTATTTGGCATGTTGAACAATTCCGGTGTCGTCTGTTAACCGCTTAATGTGCTCCAGGTTGTACGCCGGCAGCATCCTGATATCGATGGGCTGTTTTTCATTGTTCTGCTCTTTATCCCAGTTGTCGTAAACATATTCAGCAAGATAGAGATACTGTTTTCCAATCTTCGGCCAGCGAATTTTCTTCCCGTAATTAACAGCATTCTCGCGGAGTTTTACAAGTTGTTTTTCGTCGTCGAGCAGTTGATTCAGGATGGTTGCCAGTTCATCCGAATTTTT
Organism: Bacteroidales bacterium UBA4814; assembly: GCA_002402465.1. Lineage (GTDB taxonomy): Bacteria > Bacteroidota > Bacteroidia > Bacteroidales > UBA7960 > UBA7960. The sequence continues at coordinate 137,311 of DHFW01000009.1, read as the reverse complement.
AAACCCGAAAAGCCTTCCGCGGCCGTTGTCCAGCAATTCCTGCGCGTGCCAGTAAGGTGTAGAAACCACAGCACAACCGGCACCAATGGCATACGAAAGCGTTCCGCTGGTTATCTGTGCTTCGCTAAGGTAAGGAGTGAGGTAAATATCGCTGGCATTGAGGTATTCAAAAAGTTTTGCTTCGGTTACAAATTCGTTGTTAAAATACACGTTTTGTTCAAGGTTCAGATTTTTTACAAGTCGCCTCAGATAGTCGCGGTATTCCTCACCGGCGTGTTTTAACACATTTGGATGTGTTGCTCCCAGAACGATGTAGAGTAAGTCGGGGTGTTTTTCCACCACCGGCGGAAGAGCATTGATTGCGGTTTCAATCCCTTTGTTTCTGCTGAGCAATCCAAACGTAAGCAGTACTTTTCGTTCGGTTAATCCGTGTTTTTGTTTGGCTTGTTTCGAAGAAATTTTATTGAACTCGGGTACTCCGTGTTCTATCAGCACAATTTTTTCCCGGGGTATGTTATAAATATCGGCAAGAAAATCGACAGCACGTTTACTCATAACTACTATGCGGGATGCCTTTTTTCCGATCTCTTCAACAACAGAACGTTGCGTATAGGACGGATCGCGAAGTACGGTGTGGAATGTTACAATTAGCGGAACTTCGAGCCTGTGCAGCAGGGGCAGGATAAAAACACCGTCGTCGCCTCCGAATATGCCAAACTCATGTTGCAGAATACAAACTTTAGCGTCGCTGTAATTAATAAATTTTGCGGCATTAATGTAATCCTGCTGAAGGTTTTGCCGGATGGTGAATTTTACTTCATCCGGGTAGTCGTACTCCTGACCATCTTCATTAACAGCGATAACCATTGCATGTTTCGACACCTTTTTACTATCGGTATTCGCAACGATAGCTTTTACAAGGTTATTGGTAAAGGTGCCGATTCCACATTGGCGTGGAGGGTACGTTCCTATAAAAGCTATTTTCATCTCCTCTTTTTTTAATACACTGATTAACAATTAAACATTTATAACCCGTAAAAATCGAGCAATTCGTTTTGAACCTCTCTTATTTTGCTGCTGGTTGAGTCTGACGTTAATATGATGAGGCTGCATGCCAGTTCAGAAAGCCTCCAGTCCTTTCTGATTCCTTGTGAATAAGAGCGGTAAATACTGCAAATATGTTCATGAACAGGTATGCCTGTCATCCGGAAAACGGCAATGGTTTTTTTCACTGAATTATCCATATCGAATTCAGCGGAGCGCAGCAAATGGTCGAGCAGATCACTCGCGTAACGGCTGTATATCCGCTCATTCATCCTGCTCATAAATTGTTCAAGAGCAGGATTCAAAAGGTTGTATTGATGGTATTTTGCAAGCATTTTCAATAATACTAACAGTTATACTTTGGTTTTATTTAACTCTCTAAGCTTTTTAAACAGGTTCAACTCCTCCGGTCCGGGGTTGCGGGGGATAACCACATTGAGTTGTACGAACAAGTCTCCTGCCAGTCCGGGTTTTCCGTAAACCGGCATTCCTTTTCCGCGTAAGCGCAGTTTACTGCCGTTTTGCGAACCTGCCGGTACTTTAACATTTAGCCTGCCGGCGAAAGTGTCTATTTCCACATTTCCTCCCAGGACGGCGGTGTACAAATCGATATCGGTTTTCAGAATTAAATCGTTGCCGTTAACAATGTATCGCGCGTCGGGCAGCACTTTTATTTTGATGTAAATGTCGCCTCTTTGTCCACCGTTTAAACCATGTCCGCCTTTCCCTCTGATACGCAGCTCCTGCCCGGTATAGGCGCCGGGTTTTGTTTTAACCCTAAGCTTTTCACCGTCCACGTTCAGTATTCGGGTAGTTCCTGAATAGGCTTCGGCCAGGGTGATTTCCATTTCGGTATGTAAATCATTGCCCTTTGTTACTTTTTGTTTCTTGCTAAATCCTGAACGTTTTGCCCGGCCGGTTCCGCCAAAAAAGCTCTTGAAGAAATCGGAAAATCCTTCACCCGAACTGCCAAAAATATCATCCAGGTCGCCTTCGTAATAAAAGGCGCTACCCCCGCCCGGGGAAGTTCCGCCGAAACTGGAAAAACCAAAATCTCCGCTTCCGTAACCGGCATTCTGGTACTGGTTCCAGTTTGCGCCAAGCTGGTCGTATCTTTTCCTTTTTTCAGGGTCTCTCAGTACTTCATAGGCTTCACCAATTTCCTTAAACTTTTCCTCAGACTCTCTGTTTCCCGCATTTTTATCGGGATGATATTTCACCGCCAGTTTTCGGTATGCCTTTTTTATTTCATCCTGACTGGCTGATTTAGATACCCCCAAAATTTTATAGTAGTCTTTATATTCCATAACCTATAATTACTATGAATAACCGTGTTCTGTTTTTATCTCCGAAAACAGAACTCTATAAATTTCCGTAAAATGTTTGTGGGATGCTGAAGCTGTAATCGAGTCACAAATAAAAGCAAACGGTTAATGAAAAAACAGCATTCAACATTAACCACAACCTTTAATTTATTTCGAACTCATGATAAAATGGCACGCTACCTTATTCAAAAAATACGCCAATGGTTTATAGGTGTCAAAATGACTTGTTTTCATGTTTCAACAGTGCAAATTGACATTCTTTTAAAGAGTAGAGCCTATGAAGGTTTGCGGAACAGGGACAGTGCTTTCTTTGAGGAACTATATTTTACCCTGATGAAAAAATACCATTCATTTTTATCGGACAGAAACATTTTTTAATAGCTTTTTTTAAAGGTGTATTTCAAAAGCTCTTTACTTTTACTCATCTACTCAATTTCTCATCTTCGAGGTATTTCAAACCAATCTCCCTGCGCACCCGGTCGAGGGTGGTGATCAGGTCAATGCTCATGGAATGGGGCATTTTTTCGCTTTCAGTCAGGCCGTTCTGAAGGCAATTTACCACCTCCGAAATTTCGTGAAAGTAACCATTGCCGGAGTAAGGAATATCAATGGTTTCAAGAAACCCGTCGTTTTTTGTTATGGTGATTCGTTGTGGATGGTGGAATCGGGTATGCAGTTTTATGGAGCCTTCAGTGCCATAAATCATGGCTTCGGTTGGGGTGTCGGCAATCACAGAGGAATGCAAAATGGCTTTTTGCCCTTCGGCATGGTTAAAGAGCATGGAGCAAACGCCATCGACGCCTGTTTCAGTAAATGAAGCCATTGCACTAATGTTTACCGGAGCACCAAACAGCAATAAGCTCAGGTACACGGGATAAATACCTACATCGAGCAGCGAGCCGCCGCCCAGGGCTTTGTTGAGTACGCGCTTGTTTGGGTCTGGATCGCCAAAGAAGCCGAAATCGGCGGTTACAAATTGCAGCTCTCCAATGACTCCAGACTTTAAAAGCTCAAGGAACTTTTCGGTGCCCGGGATGAAACGGGTCCAGAAGGCTTCCATCAAAAAAAGATGCCGTTTCCTGGCCTCGGCAATCATGCGCTCCGCTTCGCCTGCGTTCATGCCGAATGGCTTTTCGCAAAGCACCGACTTGCCATGTTCAAGGGCAAGCATGGTGTTAGGGTAATGAAACGGATGCGGGGTGGCAATGTAAACCACATCAATGGCCGGATCGCTGAGCAGGGCCACGTAGCTGCCATAAGATTTTTCCGCTCCGTATTGGGCAGCAAAGCTCCGGGCTTTCTCCTCATCGCGCGAAGCAACGCCATAAAGCCTGGCATCTTTTACCAGCAGCAAATCTTGTGCGAATTTATGGGCAATGCGCCCCGGGCCTATGATGCCCCAGTTGATTGTTTTCGGCATAAATAGTAATTTAAAACAAGAAGCTTTTTTAAAACCTTCCTTTCAGTTTTTATCCCTGTTCAGATGATCGCGCACCATCACCAGAAGTTTCACCAGCAAATATTGCAATGTAAGGAAAAAGATGATGGCGGCCCCTGAAGGGATATCGAAAAAGTATGAGGAAAACAGTCCGGCCAATGAACCGACCACGCCAAACAAGGCAGCCAGGGGGATGATTTTGGCAAAGTTGCGCGTAAAGAGCATGGCGGTGATTTGCGGAATGGTAAACAAACTAAGCACCAGGATGATACCTACCGACCGAATGCTGATGACAATGGCCAGGGCAATGATAATGGACATGGTGTAACGGAAAAACCCTACGGGGAGCCCCATGATTTTAGAGAACTCAGGATCGAATGCGGTATGCACCACCGGCCGCAGGTACAACCAGAAAAACACACCTGCCAACAGGCAAAAAGCCAAAAGCATATAAAGCTCGGCCCGGCCAACAGAGAGTATGCTTCCAAAAAGAAAACTCATGAGATTGGGCGTGTAGCCTGGGGTCATAAACACGAAAATGATACCCAGGGCCATTCCCAGCGACCACAGTATGGCAATGGCACTGTCTTCGCGCACCTTTCCCCTTTGCGACACCCACTCGATGCCGGTTGCAGTGAGCACAGCAAAGACCGCTGCACCCAACAGGGGGTTGAGCCCCAAAAAATAGGCCATGCCGATACCGCCAAATGAAGCGTGGGTGATGCCCCCGCTTATAAAAACGATCTTGCGCGAAACGATGTAGGTGCCCACCATAGCTGCCAGTAAGCTGGTAAGCACGGCAGCCGCCATGGCATTACGGAAAAAGGCGTATTCCATTATGGTAAATATCTCGCTCATAAGCCATGCTCCTTTAGCACCCGGTGCGGCACTGGCCCATGGGCAATGATATCAACCGGGCAATTATACACTTTCAGCAAATCTTCGGTTAGCTGGTTGGAAGGGTGATAGTGCAGGTAAACGTTTACACAGGCAATGGTCTTTACCAAAGGCGTAATGGTACCAATATCGTGCGATACCAGCAGTATGGCCATCTTTTCATTCAGCACCTTAAGCCATTGATACAGCTCTTTTTCAAAGCCCTTGTCCACGAAAGTGTTGGGCTCATCGAGGATGAGCAGTTGCGGCTCATTAATCAGGGCACGGCTCAGGAAGGCTTTCTGAATCTGTCCGCCCGAAAGCTCTCCGATGGGTTTATGTGATTGACTCGACAAACCTGCTTCAGCAATAAGGTTACTGACTTGTTTTTTCTGCTCCCGGGTAAGCTGGGGAAACCAGGGATTCTTCGCCTTCAGACCCGAGCCCACCAACTCCTTCACGGTAATGGGGAAGCTCTTGTCGATGGCCGAAATTTGCGGCAGGTAGCCCATCCTGACCTTACCCTGCGGGAAGGTGATCTTGCCTTTGAATAGGGGCAATAGGCCTAGAATGGCTTTTACAAGGGTGGTTTTGCCACCTCCGTTGGGACCTATGATACCTATAAAATCCTTGGCATGAATTTCAAGGTTCACATTGCGCAGCACGGTATCTGAGAAATAGCCGGTACTGACATCATTGAGTTTAACAAGGGGTTTGTTCATTGCAGGTATTGTTTAAAAACCTCCATCAGGTCGTTCATTTCCTTCATCCAGTCGTACGATAGTGGGTTGATTTGTATGATTTGGGCACCAGTCTCCTCGGCTACCAGTTCAGCATTGCGCTGGTCGTATTCTTCCTGGATAAAGATAATGGGAATGGTTTCGGCACGGGCCTCGCGAATGAGCTGGCTGAGCTGACCGGGCGAGGGTTCCTTGCCTTCGTGCTCAATGGACACCTGCTCCATGCCATAGTCGCGGGCCAGATAAGTCAGTGCCGGGTGAAAGATCAAAAACCGTTTCTGCGAAATGCTTTGGGTAATTTCCTGCATCTGCAAATGAACCCGCTCCACATCGGCATACAGGGAAGGGTAATTGACCTCCACCGCTTCCTGAAACTCAGGATAAGCCTCCACAAGGACATCTTTAAAGACAGGCAGCAGGCTGAGCATCACGGCCGGCGACATCCAAATATGCGGATCAACGCCGCTTTCGTGCAAATGGTCGCCATGCACGATGGGTTTGCCTCGAATCAGCTCCACATGATTCGAAAGATTCACCTCTTTCATTTCCGGGTTCAGCTCGTTGAGCCTGCGGATAAAGGCCTGCTCATAACCCAGATAGCCGATACGGAAATAAATGCCCGAATCGGAAAGCCGCTGCATCTGCCGAGCCGAAGGCGAATAGGTGCCGTGGCTGGCCCCCTGCGGAACCATTACGTTCACCTCCAAGGCATTATCCGTGAGCCGGTCAATAAAATACTTTACTGGTAAAATACTCACCGACACTACATCTCCTTTCCTTTCTCTCTCCCCACAACCACTCATAACCCCAAGCATAATGAACAATACAGCCATTAATCTCATAAAATCTCTCTTTCTCATTTTTCCTTTTATTATTTCTAATTTCCAATTTTTATCTTTTCAAATCCTCAAATCCTCACATCTTCACATCTTCACATCTTCTCATCTTCTCATCTTCACATCTTCTCATCTTCTCATCTTCACATCTTCTCATCTTCTCATCCTCACATCTTCCACCCTTCGCCCTGGGTGCATTGCTTTGCCGGGCGACCCAGGGCTACTCTTGGCTGGCCCTGCGGGCATGCGACCACCCTCCTCTTTCCTGTATTCTAACTTTCTCATTTTCCCATTCTCTCATCTTCCCATTTTCTCACCCTCTCACTTCTTACACTTCCTGCAACTTCCCTGAATGAGCAAATCAAAGCTTTCCGCCATAAACCCTATTGGCAGTTCAGGAGTTTTGTAAGCCTGGTGGGAGATGCAGTACACACTGTTGCAATCGTGGCAGAAGAAGTGCACATGATGACTGCTATGGGCCACTTCCGTATGGGGGCTAAGAGCATAGCGCACCTCTCCCCCATCGAGCGAAATGCTGTGAATCACATCCTCCTTCAGAAAGCAGCGAAGGGTGCGGTAAACCGTGGTGCGGTCAAAGTGATCGCCAATCTTTTCGCGAATTTCTGCTTCCGAAAGTGCCGAGCCGGCCAGCTTCAAGGTTTTAAGCACCTCAATGCGGCAGGGCGTGCGCGAAAGCTTGTTTGTCTCCAGCAAGGAAAATATCTCATTCATAAAAGCAAAAATATTTGCAACCTTGTTGCAAATTTAAGCATTTTCAGGTTATTCCCTAAAGAAAAATGATCCCAACAAAATTTAAAGATTTTCTTCGGGCAAAAAGACGAAATTGAAATAGTTGCCCGAGTGTTTATCAGGTTGGTCAAGCAATTGACCAGAAAGACTCAGCCATTTCCTTACATAGCGGTGTTTTTTCAGCCATTCGAGGGTTTGTTGTTTACGGATAGCATCAGTGTGAAGCACTTCATCGCTAATTTCCACAATCAGCAGTGGGCGAAACCGGTTCAGGCTTTGTTCCATTCCCATGAGGGCTTCCAGCTCAGCGCCTTCAATGTCGATTTTTACAATATTTATTTGGTCTATTCCCGCCCCAGCGACATAATCATCAAGGCTAACAGCCTCAGCCCTTTCTGTAATTCCGCTTTCCGTATCGTGATGAAAGATGCTCGACATTCCCAGATTTTCCTTATTGGCAATATGCAATTCAACGCTCCCGGGCTTATTGAGCAAAGCCAGTCGCTCGGGTATTACCTGGCTAAATCCGTTAAGCTGCAAATTGAATTGAAGGTGTTCGAAAACAAAGCTCACCGGCTCGAAGGCAAATACCCTTCCGGTTGGCCCAACCAGTTTGGCGGCCACCAGTGTGTAGCAACCAATATTGGCTCCTACATCTACAAACACATCGCCTTCTTTCAGGTTCTTTTTCAGGAAAAGCAGTCCCCGCTCATCGAAGGCATCAAAAAAATAAATCTGCTGCTGCAACCAGTCGCCAAGATTCAGCTTGATTTTCAGCCCTTCATCATAGTGGTGAATCAGCGAGGTGTTTCTGAACAAACCGAGCGGTTTAAGCACCTTTATGTAAATGCCGTAATAATGCTTTCGCAGAAAGGGCAACCTTAAAATTCGCCTTGTGATGCCAGCCAGCAGGTTCATAAAGAAACAGATTATGCCATTGCAATGTTACACAATCCCTGGCTGTAAAACAAAGCGGAGAGAGGTAAAAGCAAGGCTCTTTATCTTACCCGAATAAAAAAACTCCGTAAGTCTTCAACGGCTGGTTAAAAGAAACTAAAATTGGCCGAAAAAGGCTTTCTTCTCTTCAAAAAACTAAACTCACTGCTGAACTGATCAAGGAACTCCTCATTTTCGGGCGAAAGGATGCGATTAATCGCTGCACTATCAAAAGGGTTTTGGCGCAGGTAATCAATGATGGCTTTGGCCAGCAGGCAGTTTTTCACTTCTTCCTTGCGTGACTTCCTGAAAAAAAGGTTGGAGGGATGAAGGTGCTTTTTCTCAAATTCCGGTTTCTCGGCAAAATCAATCTCCAGCAGTATCATGTATCGATCAGGACTTTCGGTAATATTGACCGAAAGCACCTCCTGGTATTTAAGACTATAAAAACGGTTCCCAAAAGCCGCCACAATATCCTCTCCAAAGAACTCCCCTTCAAGATGATCTTCATAGAGACGCAATTCATTGGTAAAGGATCTGAGCTTAATCAATGGTTCCATAAAATGACGTGAAGGACGCTTCGAACAAACACTGGCCACCGATCAGGAGAATGCCATTGTTTACAGAGCCGTCGAACGCATAAAAAAAGAAGAATGCCAAAAGTATTTCCTTGACCTTGGGAAAAAGGTCTGCCAAAACCTGGGCAAAGCAGGCTACCCCCTTTGCAAGAGAGGGGGTTCAATTCTTTTGGAAAAGTAAAAAAACTTTCGTCTGCGATCTTACAATCCGCAAACTATCTTTCGTCCATGAAACGCTAAAGCCCGAGGAATCATTCCCTTTATTTCTTGCAAGTTTTGGTGCGTAACCTTGCCTGCCACAATCAGTTGGGGTTTTCCGCCAGACTTTTCAATTAATTGTTTAAGCAGTTCTGAGGCTTCCAAAGCCGTTGCTTTTCCGCCAGAAGTAAGCAAACGGTCCACCCCGGTTTTTTTCAAATCTTCGAGAGCTTTATAAAGGTCGGGGCATTCGTCAAATGCCTTGTGAAATGTAACCTGCATGGGGCGTGCCAAATCAACAAGTTCCCTGGTCCGTTCAATGTCGATCTCTCCGCTGCTGGTAAGCAGACCAAGCACCACCCCATGGCAGCCCATATCTTTGAGCAGTTCAATGTCCATTTGCATCGACTTAATTTCGGCATCAGAATACACGAAATTGCCGTCGCGGGGCCGCACCATAACCATAATGGGTATTTTCAGGGTTTTAAAAAGTGCTTTTGTCAATTCCACTGGAGGCGTAATACCGCCCAGGTCGAGGCGGTCGCAGAGTTCGATGCGGCCGGCACCATATTTTTCGGCTGCCACAGCTTGTTCATATGTTTCTACACAAGCTTCAAGAACAACAGTTTGTTGGTTATTCATTTTTTTATACTTTCGAAACAGTTTTCCAAAAGTAATTCATTAATCAAAAGAAAATCATAACATGATCGATCGCCGCCGTTTCATAGTCCAGTCGCTCAGTCTGGGAGCTGGATTCAGCTTGCTTGGTTTGTCAGCTTGCAGCCGGGCAAAAGGTCCTGCCCAAACCATCAAGGGACAACCCGTGGTTATTTCCACCTGGCGCCATGGGGTTGAAGCCAATGAGGCAGCATGGAAAATCCTAAAAAATGGTGGTCGTGCCCTGGATGCAGTAGAGGCCGGGGTACGGGTTTCTGAAGCCGACCCCGAGGTGATGAGTGTGGGCTATGGCGGGCACCCCGACCGCGATGGCAATGTGACCTTGGATGCCTGCATCATGAACGAAAATGGTGATGCCGGAGCCGTGTGTTTTTTGCAGCATATCAAGCACCCCATTTCGGTGGCTCGCCTGGTAATGGAAAAAACCCCGCACGTCATGTTGTCAGGCCAGGGAGCACTAAATTTTGCCCTGGAAAATGGCTTTGAAAAGGAAAACCTGCTCACGGAAAAAGCCAAGGCCCAGTGGGAAGAATGGTTGAAAAACGGAGAATACAAACCGGTTATTAACATCGAAAATCATGACACTATCAGCATGATTGCCATTGATGCCGGGGGCAACATTTCCGGGGCATGCACAACCAGCGGAGCTGCCTATAAGATGCATGGCCGTGTGGGCGACTCCCCTATTATTGGCGCAGGACTGTATTGCGACAATGAAGTGGGTGGTGCTGCAGCTACAGGTCAGGGCGAACTGGTAATGAAAACCCTTGGGAGTTTCCTGATAGTAGAGCTTATGCGCAATGGCTATAGCCCCCAACAAGCCTGCGAAGAAGCTGTTTTGAGAATTGTAAAAAAAATTCCGGATTATCGGGAATATCAGATTGGCTATATTGCGATCGATAAAAGTGGACAGACAGGAGCTTATTGCCTGCATCCGGGCTTTGACTATGCGCTTACCAGGCAGGGCAATACCAACCTGAACGATGCCCCTGGTTTCTTGAAAGAATAAGTTGTTGAAAAAATGTATAAGAAAAGGTAAAATCTTTTCGTCTTAAAATTTTGATATCTGATTTTTTATTTGTAATATTAGATGTTTAAAATACTATCTTACAATAGTCTTAGAACAATAAAAAAACCACTGATATGAAACCCCTGTTAAAAGAAGCCTGGGAGCACGGATATGCTTCGGTAAAAGAATACGTGGCCTGGCTGGAATCGCTTGAAAAAGAACCTCCGGGCATCACAACTTATGCCCCGCTATCCGACGAACCCGATGAAGGCGAACGGGAGCAAAACCCAAGGGCTGTGTTTCCCAGCGATATGGAGCCCGAATTCGGGATTTAAAACCCTCAAATGCTGGCTGAATCGACCAGAATCATAATTGAACGGGAGGGAATATCAACCTTACCTGCAATGGCTGCATTATAGCCTGGTGTGCTAACTCCTTTTTCGTTTACCTCATATTTAGTGGCAACCACTCTCCATTCGCCTTCCGGAAGTTCGGTTTCAACCCGACTGGCATCGGCATTGTAAAACACCACAATGTTTTTCCAATTATCGCCATTGGCATTGTTGCCTATATGAAAGCCAACAACCAATGGGTGCTCCAGATCAAAGAAACTCAGATGTTTCTGAATCATTTCCGTAGTTGGCATTCGAAAAGCAGGATGGTTTTTACGCAGTGCCACCATATCGCGGTAAAACTCAAACACATCGTAGTATTCGGCCTTATTGGTCCATACCAGTTGGTTGATGCTGTCGGGAAGGTTGTAGCTGTTGTGCTCGCCAAATTTGGTGCGTACAATCTCTTCGCCTGCATGCAAGAAAGCCACGCCCTGAGCGGTTAGTACGATGCCGTTGGCAAACTTCTGTATGTCGAGCATATCCTGCTTGCTGCAATCCAGGCAGGTAAACACGGTCTTGTCCCAAAGCACCGGGTTGTCGTGGCAGGTAACGTATGTAATGGTTTTCAGCGGGTTGTCGGCATAAGGTGCATCAGAATAATTAACAGCAGTATAATCGATTTGCGGATGTTTGGTCGAAGCCACCACACCGAACTTGATGCTTTCTTTTACCCCTTCTCTGCCTACCATAAATCCCTGGTCTTTTTCGTCGTACCAATGGCCGCGAATGCCATCGCGAATGTCGTCGCTGAACACAGCCACGCCATCGAGTCTGGCAGCATGGGCTTTAATGGCTCGATCTTCGAGTGGCAGGGGCGTTTCGTTGGCGGTCCAGCCTTCTCCATAAAGGAAAATATTGGGGTCGATCTTATCCATTTCTTCACGAATCAGATTCATGGTTTCAATGTCGTGCAGCCCCATGAGGTCGAATCGGAAGCCATCGATGCGATACTCGTTTGCCCAGTGGCGAAGGGATTCTACCATGAATTTGCGCATCATGGGTTTTTCCGAGGCCGTTTCGTTGCCGCAGTATGAGCCATCGGAAAAACTGCCATCCTCCCAGCGGCGGAAAAAATAGCCGGGAACCAGCTGTTCGAAGGGTGATGCCACTGCATCGTACATATGGTTATACACTACATCCATAATCACGCGAATACCTGCGTTGTGAAGAGCCTGCACCATTTGCTTGAATTCTTTGATTCGTACCCGTCCATCGAAAGGATCAGTAGCGTATGAACCCTCGGGCGCATTGTAGTTTTTCGGATCGTAGCCCCAGTTGAACTGCGGCTCGTCAAGGCGGGTTTCATCCACGGTAAAAAAATCATAAACCGGCAGCAGGTGCACATGGGTAATGCCCAGTTCAACCAAGTGATCGACCATGGTGGGCAGGCCCTGGGGACTTTGGGTTCCCCTTTCGGTGAAAGCCAAATATTTGCCGGGATACTCAGAGCCCGAGCTGGGATGAATACTGAAATCACGTACGTGAATTTCCCAAATCACAATATCGGCATGACTTTCGAGGTGAGGGCGCACATCATTTTCCCAGCCTTCAGGATCGGTCTCGCGAAAATCGACGATCATGCCGCGGTTGCCATTCACACCCACTGCCTTGGCATAGGGATCGGGCACTTCGTTGTTCCAGTCTTCACCAAAACGGGCCTGGAAAGTATAATAGCGATTTTTCCAGTCGCCTTCGAGCTCAAGCAGCCAGGTACCTTTGCGGTCTTTTTCAAGGGAAAAGGTTTCGAGCAGCTCCCCATCGTGCCCCTGGTCGTAAATCCTTAAAATAATCTCATCGGCAGTGGGCGCCCATATGCGAAAGGTGGTTTTTTCGGCACTCCATGTTACACCCAGGTCTTGGCCTGTATAAATCGGATAGGTATCCTGCCCGGCTTGGGGCTTGCAGCTTACAAATGTCATTGCAGTAATTAATAAAATAACAAACAGACGAGTTCTCATATCCCCGGCATTTTGATTAAGGCAGCAAAAATACGGTTTTTTGGATTAAAGCATGAATAAAAAACCGGCAATAAGTTTTGGTCATTTTCATTTATTAAAGTGAGAAATACGGAAAATATTTTAATAAAATTTACAACATTAGCTGAATTACAGATTTTCGCTGTACCGTAGCTCCGCATCGCCATACCATTTGGCCATCGCTAACGAATTTTGCAACCCAATTGTTAAAACTTTCCTAATTTAGCCAGCAAATTCAACAAAACTAATGCTGTGCTAAAAAGTTATTTATACCTTCTTTTTCTAATCATTCTACCCGGGATTCCTCAGTTAATTGTAGCTGCTGATCCTCCCGAAGCCAGAAACGACTATCCCTATGCAGTGCTCTCGGTTGACAGCATCGACATGGGACAACTGTTATCCGGAGGTCAGGCCCAGGGCATGCTGACCCTAACCAATGCCGGGCGTTACGATTTGGTAATTTCGAGGGTGCGTAGCTCGTGCGGCATGCTGATCACCACCTGGCCTGCCCAGCCCATCAAACCCGGGGAGCAAGGCAGCATAACCTTTCGTTACGACACCACCCGCCCCGGAAGTTTTAAACGCAATATTGTAATACACACCAATGCATGGCAAAAAAACCTGATTGTACCTGTGAAAGGCGAGGTATTACCTACAAAGGGAAATCCCTCCGACTAAACAAAGGAAAAGACAAATTAAAGACTTTTGAATATTTTTAGGAAATCCGTAAAAAAATTGGGAACTTTGCCCAGGATTAATACGACATTCATCTAATTATCAACCATATAAATACCATCGTTTATGCCCAACATTTCTGAAAAGGGACGCCTGATGCCCGAAAGCCCCATCCGCAAGCTCGTACCTTATGCCGACCAAGCCAAAAAGCGCGGCACCAAGGTGTTTCATCTTAACATCGGCCAGCCCGATATTCCTACTCCCCAAAGCATGATCGACGCCATGCACAAGCTCAACATCAAGGTAATTGAATACAGCCACTCGGCCGGCATTCTTTCCTATCGGGAAAGTATGTGCAAATATTACGAGAAGCATGGCATTCATGTTACGCCCGATCAGATCATAGTAGGTGCAGGTGCTTCAGAGGCCATCCTGTTTGCCGTGCAAACCTGCCTGAATCCCGGCGACGAGATCATCATCCCCGAGCCTTTCTATGCCAACTACAATGGTTTTGCCACCAGCGCCGGTGTCAAGGTGAAGCCTATTTTTTCGAGCATCGAAAGTGGCTTTGCGCTGCCTCCCATCGCTGAGTTTGAAAAGGCCATTACCCCTGCCACCAAAGCCATTATGGTGTGCAATCCCAACAACCCCACCGGCTACCTTTATTCGCGCGAGGAGCTGGAAACCCTGCGTGATATCGTGCTGAAGCACGACCTTTTCCTGTTTGCCGACGAGGTTTATCGCGAGTTTTGCTACGATGGCACCACCCACTTCTCAGTGCTTAACCTGGAAGGCCTGGAAGAGCATGTGGTGCTTTTCGACTCGGTGTCGAAGCGTTACAGTGCCTGCGGCGTGCGTATAGGCGCCATGATATCGCGTAACAAGGAGGTAATGCGCACTGCTTTGAAATTTGCCCAGGCCCGCCTGAGTCCACCCTCGCTGGGGCAAATTGCTGCCGAAGCCGCTATGGCCACACCCGACAGTTATTTTGTGGAGGTGATCGAAGAATACAAAGCCCGCCGGGACACCGTGGTGGCAGGCATGAACAAGATTCCCGGCGTGATGTGCCCCAATCCCAAAGGCGCCTTTTACGTCACTGCCCGCCTGCCCATCGACAACAGCGACAAATTTTGTCAGTGGCTGCTTGAGTCTTTTGAGTTTGAAAAACAAACCGTGATGCTGGCCCCTGCCACGGGTTTCTACTCAACCCCCGGCGCCGGGATGGATGAAGTGCGTATCAGCTACGTGCTCAATGAAGAAGACCTGAAAAAATCAGTAAAAGTGTTGGAAGAAGCCCTCAAGGTTTATCCGGGAAGAACCATTTAAGGCAGCAATTTCTCCATACAAGAAATGAAAAAAGGGGCAGGCTGCGACCAGTCCCTTTTTTCATCATACCTTATCTACCTTTCCCTTCAGAAATTTCCCGGTATAAGAATTTTCGCATTTTACCAGTTCTTCAGGGGTACCCTCAAACACCAGGTTTCCGCCTTCCTCACCGCCTTCGGGGCCCAGGTCAATAACCCAGTCGGCGCTTTTGATCACTTCTGGATTATGCTCTATAATTACCAGGGAATGGCCATTTTCGATTAGGGCATTGAAAGCCACCAGCAATTTGTTTATATCGTGAAAATGGAGCCCGGTAGTGGGCTCATCGAAAATAAAGAGTGTTTTTTCACTGGTAATTCCTTTGGCAAGAAAAGAAGCCAGTTTAATGCGCTGGGCTTCGCCCCCGCTGAGGGTGCTGCTGGGCTGCCCCAGGCGCACGTAGCCCAGTCCCACATCGGCCAGGGGCTGAAGTCGCGTGGCAATGCGCTTGCAGGCGTTGCAATGTTTTTTGGATGCGTTAAAAAACTCAATAGCATCATCAACAGTAAGCTCCAGAATATCGGTAATGGTTTTTCCTTCGAAAGTCACATCTAAAATCTCCTCGCGGAAGCGCTTTCCCTTGCAGCTCTCACACACCAGGGTGATGTCGGCCATAAACTGCATTTCGATCTTCACATGGCCATCGCCTTCGCATTCGGGGCATCGCCCCCCCTCAATGTTGAAAGAGAAAAAACCCGGAGTATAACCGCGCGTTTTTGCCAAGGGCTGATCGGCAAAAAGATTTCTGATATCATCATATACCTTAAGATAGGTAACCGGATTGGAGCGCGACGATTTGCCAATGGGATTCTGATCAATGTATTCTACTTCGGCAATGCTTTTCAGATCGCCTTCGAGGGCATCGAATTTTCCGGTGCGCTCACCATATCCACCGTACATTTTTTTCAGGGCAGGGTACAGAATGGTTTTCACCAGCGAGGTTTTTCCGGATCCGCTCACTCCCGTTACTACGGTCATGACCTTCAAAGGGACTTTTATATCGAAGCCCTTCAGGTTGTGCTGCCTCACCCCTTTCAGTTCAATGAACTCTTTCCAGCAGCGGCGTTTTACGGGTAGCGGAATCTCTAATTTGCCAACAAGATACTGCGCCGTAAGGCTGGTTTTATGCTTGAGCAAATCCTCGAAAGTGCCCTGAAAAACAATCTCCCCGCCGTGGCTTCCCGCCATGGGGCCAATATCGATCACCTGGTCGGCAGCGTGCATAATGTCTTCGTCATGCTCAACCACGATAACGGTATTGCCCAGGTCGCGCAACTTTTTCAGCACCTCAATCAGGCGGTGGGTGTCGCGCTGGTGCAGGCCAATGCTGGGTTCATCGAGAATGTACATGGAACCCACCAGGCTGCTTCCCAGCGAGGTGGCCAAGTTGATGCGTTGCGACTCGCCTCCCGACAAAGTGTTGGAGAGCCGGTTCAGGGTAAGGTATCCCAGCCCCACATCATTTAGAAACGACAAGCGGTTGTTGATCTCGAGCAGCAAGCGTCGCGACACCTCTCGCTCGTGCGCATCGAGGGTGATAGTCTGAAAAAAACCGAAAAGCCGATTTATGGGCATAAGCACCAGTTCGGTAATCGATTTTCCGGCAACCTTCACATAATTGGCATCCTTTCGAAGGCGCGAGCCCTGGCACTCGGGGCAAACGGTTTTACCGCGGTAGCGCGAAAGCATAACCCGGTACTGAATCTTATAGGTGTTGGCCTCCACCATTTTAAAAAACTCATCGAGGCCATCAAAGTATTGATTGCCTGTCCATAGCAGCTTCTTTTGCTCTTCACTGAGCTGGTAATAAGGTTTGTGTATGGGGAAATCGAACTTATAAGCATTCTTGAGCAACTGTTCGTTCCATTGTCCCATTTTTTCGCCTTTCCAGCAAGCAATGGCCCCTTCGTATATGCTCAGGCTTTTGTTGGGAATCACCAGGTCGGGGTCGATACCAATCACACTTCCAAAGCCTTCGCACACCTTGCAGGCCCCAAAGGGGTTATTGAAGGTAAACAGGTTTACTGAAGGCTCTTCAAAGGTAATGCCATCGAGTTCAAAGCGGCTTGAAAAGAACATTTGCCGTTTTTCGTCACCAAACTCGTATTCGAGCAAACACTCGCCCTCTCCTTCATAAAAAGCTGTTTGTACGGAGTCGGCAGCCCTTGGCTGTAGGTCGCTGTCGTCGTTCCGCACGCTGAAACGGTCGACTACCACGCAGGGTTTTTTTCTTACTGGAATATTGTGCAAGCCGGGAAGCACGTCATCAATTCTTTTTACCTCGTCGTTGAGCATAATACGGGAAAATCCCTGCTGCATCAATATGCCCAGTTGCTGGTCGAGGGTGCGGCCTGGCTTAAGGTTGATGGGCGCCAACACTATAACCATGGTATTTTGCGGCAGGCTAAGAATGTGATCGACCACATCGGTTACGGTGTGCCGCATTACCTGGTTGCCCGAAACCGGCGAGTAGGTCTTGCCAATGCGGGCAAAGATAAGCTTCAGGTACTCGTAAATCTCGGTGGAGGTGCCAACAGTAGATCGCGGATTACGAGTGTTTACCTTTTGCTCTATGGCAATGGCCGGCGAAATGCCTTTAATGGAATCGACTTCTGGCTTGTGCATGCGCCCAAGAAACTGCCGGGCATATGCGCTCAGGCTCTCAACATACCGACGCTGGCCTTCGGCATACAAGGTGTCGAATGCCAGCGACGATTTGCCCGACCCCGACAATCCGGTAATAACCACCAAACTATTGCGCTTCATGGCCACATCCACATTTTTGAGGTTGTGCACCCGCGCACCTTTTATCAGTACATACTTTTTCGCAACGAACGAATTGACAGGGAGACTTGCACTCATTTCAGATAAAAATAACTTGCAAAGTTAAGCTTTTAATTCTTCTGCCCCAAGCCATCCGCAGCACTCATTTTTTGCCAGGCAGGTTTACCCACCAAGGGTACCTGGTATTCAGATTAAATATTTATTTGTACCTTGCAGTGTTTTTCCCTTTCGCGGAATAGCAGTTTTTTTTACAAACCAGAAAAACTAAAAAGCTATGATGAAGGAGAACCTGACAGAATTTATCAGCGGTAGTATTCGGAAGAACTGGGAGCTGGAATCGATGACGGACTATAAGGGCGAAAGTTTAACCTTTAAAGAAGTTGCCACCCGCATAGCTCGCCTGCATTGTCTTTTTGAAGTGCTGGGAATTGAGAAAGGCGACAAGGTGGCTCTTATCGGGAAAAACTCGGCCAACTGGGGCGTAACCTTTCTGGGCACCATTACTTACGGGGCGGTAATAGTTCCCATCTTGCCCGATTTCAAGCCCAACGATGTGCACCACATTACCAATCACAGCGATTCGTTGCTTATGTTTGCCGCCGACAGTATTTTTGATAACCTCGAGATTGGCGAAATGAAGAACCTGCATGGTGTATTTTCGCTGCAGGATTTTTCATTGCTGGCATGCGGAAAAAACAAAGATTGTGAAAAAAAGAAGGCTGAAGCCGAAAAAGTATACCTGGCCAAATACCCGGATGGGCTGAAGCCCGAAGATTCAAATTATAAGCCGGTTCCGAACTCAGAATTGGCCGAAATCAGCTATACTTCAGGCACCACCGGCTTCACCAAGGGCGTAATGATACACCACAACAGCCTTACGGCCAACGTGGTTTATGCAAACAACAATATGCCCCTGGATCCGGGCGACAAAATTGTTTCGTTTCTGCCCCTGGCCCACACCTATGGATGTGCTTTCGAGTTTTTGTGGCCTTTTACCCTGGGCTGCCACATCACCTTCCTTACCAAAACTCCAAGCCCGGCGGTCATCCTCGAAGCTTTCCAAAATATCAGACCCCGCCTTGTGCTTTCAGTACCACTGGTCATTGAAAAGATCTACAAAAAACAGCTGCTTCCGGTAATCAGCAAGCCCAGCATGAAAGTGCTGCTCAATACGCCCATCCTTAGCAACGTAATCAAGAAAAAGATTCGCGAGAAGCTGAGCATGGCCTTTGGCAACAACTTCCACGAAGTGGTTATTGGCGGAGCGGCCCTGAACAAAGACGTGGAAATTTTCTTCAACAAAATTAAGTTTCCGTTCAGCATTGGTTATGGCATGACTGAATGCGGGCCACTGATTAGCTATGCCAACTGGGACAAGACCCGCCTGGGCTCGGCAGGCAAAATTGTGGATACTATGGAGGTAAAGATCGACAGCGCCGACCCCTACAACGAGGTGGGCGAGATCATGGTACGCGGCGAAAACGTGATGCTGGGTTATTACAAAAACGAAGAAGCCACCGCCGCCGCCCTCGACAAGGATGGCTGGCTGCATACCGGCGACCTGGGCGTGATCGACAAAGACAACTTCATTTATATCAAGGGCCGCAGCAAGAGCATGATACTGGGTGCTTCTGGACAAAACATCTACCCCGAAGAGATCGAAAACAAATACAACAACATGCCCTATGTGCAGGAAGCCCTGGTGGTAGAAAAGAACGGACAGCTGGTTGCCCTGATTTATCCTGACATGGAAGCTGTTAATAAAGCCGGACTGAGCGAGACCCAGATCAACGAGATTATGGAAGGCCACCGCAAACACCTTAACCACGAACTGCCCAACTTCATGAACGTGAGTCGCATCAAGATTGTTCCCGAAGAGTTTGAGAAAACTCCCAAGAAAAGCATCAAACGCTTCCTGTACACGGTTGAAGAATAAACATACCGCAATACCATCGATTAATTAAATGAGGCCGGCAATGATTTATTCGGTGCCGGCCTCATTCCCTTAGCGGAAAACACCTGGTTAAATCTCGTAATTACAATTGGTTTTCTGGTTGAAGTTTAGTTTATCTTTATCGACAGAAAATTTAAATGTTAAAAATACAAAAAAGCAATTTTTTTTTGAATGCTGAAAAAAAATCACCTATATTTGTTCCACTCTTCACAAAACGCTTAATGTGTAACTAAAAATGGAGGATTGATTATCGGATAGACGTATACTCTTGTTCTTAAATTCAGGAGGCAATTATGATGATTGACCGCGTAATCAGCGATCAGGAGTTAATACGTCAGTTCATTAACGGTGATCACTCTTCACTCGAAGAATTAGTAAAACGGCATCAGCGCAAAGTCTTTTCTTACATTCTACTGATTGTAAAAGACAAACATCTGGCCGAAGATATTTTTCAGGACACTTTCATTAAGGTGATTAACACCTTGCGCGCAGGCACCTACAACGAAGAGGGCAAGTTTTTGCCTTGGGTTATGCGTATTGCACACAACCTCATTATCGACTTCTTCCGCAAGTCGAAACGCATGCCTTTTATTGAAAACAGCGAAGAATACGACCTGTTCGAAACCCTGAAGGTATTTGAAGAAACCATTGAAGATAAGCTCATTATTGACCAGATACACCGTGATGTGCAGAAACTGGTTGAATTCCTGCCAGAAGAGCAGAAAGAGGTGCTCATTATGCGGCATTACAAGGACATGAGCTTTAAGGACATTGCCGAGCAAACCAATGTAAGCATCAACACCGCCCTGGGACGCATGCGCTATGCCCTGATCAACCTCAGAAAAATGGTGAACGAAAAAGAAATTATACTTACGCGATAAGCAAATACATTTTATTTGTTGCCAAAACCGGGATTGCTCCCGGTTTTTTTATGGTTAAACCTTACCTTTGCAGCCAAGCATTTTTACTTGTTTACACATGATGATAAAAGAAAATCAATCCTTACTGACATTCAATACTTTTGGGATTGATGTGAATGCGCGCCACTTTTCCGAAGTATTTTCTCCAGGTGATTTGAAAGAGGTTTTTGAAAGCCATCCTTCTGCCAGCCACCCCCACCTGGTACTTGGGGGAGGCAGCAATATTCTTTTTACCTCCGATTTTCCGGGCCTGGTCATTAAGGTTAGCCTGAAAGGCATAGAGGTAGTGGAAGAAAACGAAAGAGAAGTGTTGGTTAAAGCCGCCGCGGGCGAAGATTGGGACCAGTTTGTAAGTTACTGTGTGTTGCACGGCTGGGGTGGCCTCGAAAACCTTTCTCAGATACCGGGTCAGGTGGGCAGTAGCCCCATTCAAAACATTGGTGCTTACGGGGCAGAGCTCAAAGACTGCTTTGAAAGCCTGGAAGCCTGGGGGAAAAGCAGTGGTCAGATCAGGCAATTTTCGGCAGAAGCGTGCCGCTTTGGATATCGCGACAGCATTTTTAAACGGGAAGCCAGAGGAAAATATGTAATTCTGTCGGTTAGTTTCAGACTTGGCAAAAAAAGCCATAAGCTGAAACTTGGTTACGGAGCCATTCAGGCCGAGTTTCAGAATCGTGGTATTTCTCAACCCACCATTGCCGATGTACGGGAGGTGATATGCAGTTTGCGCCGGAGCAAGTTGCCCGACCCGCACGTTACTGGCAATGCGGGCAGTTTCTTTAAAAATCCGGTGGTAGAGCAATCTGTTTTCGAACTTCTCAAAGCAGAATATCCCGGGCTGGTGGCTTTCCCTGACAAGGGCGGCATGAAGCTAGCCGCAGGCTGGCTCATTGAAAAGGCAGGATGGAAAGGCTTTCGCGAAGGCGATGCCGGCGTGCATCCCCGGCAGGCCCTGGTGCTGGTAAATTATGGAAATGCCAACGGATTGGAGATAGCAGCCCTTTCTGAAAAAATTAAAGATTCGGTCAGAAAAATGTTTGGAGTGGAACTTGAAACCGAGGTTAATATTATCTGAAAAAAAGAAAATATTGTTTCAGGCAATATTTACGCATAATTTTTTGTAAATTGGCGTGCAGTCTGCACTGAATTCTTCAAAAATGGAAAACAATAAAACGACCTTTAAAAAAATCGAATACTATGGGGGGCTGATTACCCTGGCTCTGCTGGTTTTCCGCTTTGTTTTTGGCACCGCCCTCAACGGCTTGCTAATTACCGCCCTGGTGCTCATGGCCATTTATTATATGTGGTTCGGGTTCTTTATTTTTAACCGGGCCTCCCTGCGCGACCTGGCAACCCCGAAATCACGCAGTAAATTCACGCCTTTCATGATCGCTTCGGGCATACTTATGAGCTTGATTTATTCATTCTGCACTATCGCCATTATTTATGGTATTTATTTTTACCAAGCCATGAACTTTATGCTGGCCACCGGATTCTTTTTCGTGCTTTTCGCCACGAGCTTTACCCTGGTTTATCACCGGCTAAACAAGGAGGATGCGGCCTACTTGCGGCAGTTTTACCGCCGCTCGGCCATCCTGGGGCTGTTTTGCCTTTTTATGTGGCTCACACCCGTGGATACCCGCCTGCAAATACTCTTTCGCAAGCATCCCGATTTTATTGAAGCTTACAAAGACTACCACGCCAACCCCGGCGATACCCAAGCCGAAGAACGCCTAAAAGCCGCCAGGAGCCTATTCAGATAGGAAGTTGGTTTTGCGATTAACAATTTAATGAATTAATATCTTTTTTGTCAAGTCTGGCGCAAACCAGCAGTTTACAGATTTCTTGTTCTTTACACACAGCGGACAATAAACACTTCATCTTTTGGGATACGAAGAGCCACAAGGGATGCGTAAAATTCTCAAAGAAGATTAGTTTCTTTGTAAGGATTCTTATTTCAGCCCCAGGGCTTTTATAAATCCTTGGATTTTCTTTTCGAGCTGCTCGTTCGCCTTTTCAAAGTCGGCGGCTTTCGCAAGCGGTCCTCTGGCACCGAAGTAAAACTTGATTTTGGGCTCGGTGCCCGAAGGTCGCATGGTAATCTTACTGCCATCCTCAAGGAAAAATTGCAAAACGTTCGATTTGGGCAGGGCTATGAGTTTTTCAGTTTTGGCCACCAAATCGTAGCTAACAGAAGTGCCATAATCCCTGATCTCCAACACCTTTATACCGTTCAGTTCTTGTGGTGGCTTACTTCGAAAGCCATCCATCATGGCTTGTATCTCTTCCTGGCCTGCTTTGCCCTTTTTGGTGACAGAGATTAGTTTTTCCATAAAGAACCCGTATTCAACATATAAGTCGATAAGCATTTCGTAAAGGCTCTTGCCATTTTCGCGGGCCCAGGCGGCCGCTTCGGCCACAAAGCAGCACGAGATAATGGCATCCTTATCGCGCACGTAGTCGCCAACCAGATAGCCGTAACTTTCTTCGCCTCCGGCAATAAATGTCTTTTCACCTTCTAGGTTGCGAATTTTCTCGGCAATATATTTAAACCCGGTGAGCACATCACAGCATTCAACCTCGTACTTTTCGGCGATCTTCTTAAGCAGTTCGCTGGTCACTATGGTTTTAACTATGAACTCTTTTCCGGTGAGCTTGCCCCTTTCTTTCCACTGTTGCAGAATATAGCTGATCAGCAGTGATGCAGTCTGGTTGCCATTAAGCAAAACATAATCGCCCCATTGGTCTTTCACAGCTACCCCTACCCTGTCGCCATCGGGATCGGTTGCCATCACCAGCTCGGCATCTACTTCACGGGCCCTGTCGAGGGCCATTTTCAAAGCAGCCGGCTCTTCAGGATTGGGCGAATGCACCGTGGGAAAATCGCCGCTGGTCACATCCTGCTCGGGCACTTTGTACACTTTTTCAAAGCCAAAAGCCTTTAGAGCCAATGGAGCCAACATTACTGCAGTACCGTGGATGGGCGTAAAAACAATCTTTAGGTCGCGGTGCTTACGGTTGTTTTCGGGCGAGAGCGAGTAGGTTTTCATGCGCTCCAGGTAAAGGCGATCCATGTCTTCACCAAGCATTTCGATAAGGTCCTCAACCCGGCCAAAGCGCACCTGGTCGACTGAGCTGATTTTCTGTACTTCCTTGATCACATTCTTATCGTGCGGAGGCACCAGCTGGCCTCCATCGTTCCAGTAAACTTTGTAACCGTTGTACTCTTTTGGATTGTGCGATGCCGTAATCACAATGCCACTCTGGCAAGCTTTTTCGCGCACGGCAAAACTCAACTCGGGCGTAGGGCGCAAGCCTTCGAAGAGGTAAACCTTTATGCCGTTGGCCGAAAGGATTTCAGCAGAAATCTCGGCAAAGTAGGCGCTGTTGTTTCTACAGTCGTAGGCAATGGCCACGGCTATCTGGGGGATGCCAGGAAAGGACTGCTTTAGATAATTGGCCAGCCCCTGGGTGGCCATGCCAACAGTATATTTGTTCATGCGGTTGGTACCCACACCCATAATGCCACGCAAACCCCCTGTGCCAAATTCCAGATCGCGGTAAAACGCATCGGTAAGCCCCTCCGGATCATTATCCATCAAGGTCTTCACCTGGTTACGGGTATCTTCATCAAACGAAGCGCCCAGCCATTTTTGGGCACGATCCAGCACGGCTGCATCAACTTTATTCATAGCTCACGATTTTGGGGCAGGCTCCATACCTGCTTTGTTTTCCCAAAGATAGAATTTTTAAAGATTTTTTTAAAAAGGAAAAACTCATTCACATTAAAAAATATTTAAACAACCATTTTTTTTTGGAGAACAAATTTAAAAACTGGCCAATAAAATATTTGATTTAATCTATTTTAATAACCATTGTAAATAATTTTCTTAAAAAATTAAATGAATTCTATTTATAATTGCCATAAATTTGAATAAACATCCAACAAGATGAAAATTTTTATTACGGGAGCAACCGGTTTCGTTGGAACTCAGGTAATCAATCGATTGGAAGGTAGTGGGCACGAATTGCACTGCCTGGTCAGAAAACACCATCAAGCCAATGAAAGGCTCCAATCTCTCGGGGCAAAGCTATTCTTGGGTGATGTTACTGACAAACAATCCATTATGAAGGGCATGCAAGGGTGCGATTGGGTCATTCACCTGGCAGGCCATTATACGTTCTGGGAGTCGGACAACAGGCTATACAGAAAAGTAAACGTGGAAGGAACGCAGAATGTAATGGAGTGTGCCCTGGAAACAAAACCGTTGAAAGTGGTGCATATAAGCACAGTTGTAACTTTTGGCAAACCTGCTGAATCTCCTTTTACAGAGAAAAGCAAACCGGGCCCAGTAAGGTTTAGCCGTTATGCCAGGACAAAATACGAAGGAGACCAGATTGTTATGAGTTTACAAAAGAATCATGGCTTGCCTGCAGTAATAATTTATCCGTGTTCAATATGCGGAGCAAGAGACCCCAAAGCTTCTGGTCAATATGTTTCTGATATAATTCACAAACGGTTGCCTTTCAAGGCACTTAATAATAGTAATCTAACCTTTGTCCATGTAAGAAATGTTGCTGAAGCTATTGTAAGGGCTCGGGAGAAACCTGGTAATATTGGTGAGAAGTATTTAATTGGGGACAAACCGGTAACTTTCGGTGAGGTCAATAAAATGGTAAGTGAGATTTCGGGGGTTTCCCTTCCAAAATTATCCCTGCCCGATTTCCTGGTTATGATCAATGCCTATATCCTTACAGGCATATCAAGGCTTACCAAAAAGGCTCCTCCTTGGGGAATGTCAGTAGACCAAATGAAAACCATGAAAAAAGGTTTTAGGGCTGATGGGAGTAAAGCAGAAAAAGAACTCGGCTTTAAATATACCCCTTTTCGCATAGCCCTGGAAGAAGAAATTGCAGCTGTAAATAAAACAGGCAAGCTATTCTGACAATTTTGCCTCTCAATTTTAGTTATCCGAAAAAAGCGCAGGTGTATATCTATACAGGAAAGAATGTGCGAGAACCGGGCACAAAAAAAGCTGTATAACTTATTGTTATACAGCTTTTTAAATTTCTTTAGGTGCCCAGAACAGGACTCGAACCTGCACATTGTTACCAATACTAGTCCCTGAAACTAGCGCGTCTACCAATTCCGCCA
>DHFW01000009.1:0-111664 GCA_002402465.1 Bacteroidales bacterium UBA4814 | reverse complement strand
CCCCCTCAAAGTAGCGTGTCTACCAGTTTCACCACCTGGGCAAAAGGTTTGGCAAAAGTAAAAAAATCTTTTATACCAGCAACAAAAACTTTTAATGGTTCTTATTTTTTTAAAGATTCCAGAACCTCATAATATTATTGTTGTAAATTCGCCGCTGGATTTAGCGCAGACCCTTGCCAGCCGCCCCTTTCGTAAATAAAACAAAATTTTTCGGCAATGAACACCTTTCATACGCTTGATTACTTTGTTTTTCCGCTTACGGAGTGCTTATCCTTTCGGTAGGTCTTTGGGTTTCGCGCACCAAAAAAGGGCATAAAAAAACCGCCGAGGATTATTTCCTTGCAGGAGAAAGCCTGCCGTGGTGGCCATTGGCGCCTCGCTGATCGCCGCCAATATTTCGGCCGAACAGTTTATCGGCAGGTCGGTATCCGGTTTTGCCATCGGTTTGGCCATAGCTTCCTACGAATGGATGTCAGCCCTGACGTTGATCATTGTGGCTAAGTATTTCCTTCCCATCGAAATGCCCTTCCCCGACCAGATGTTTTATACTTTCACCCTTACCATTGTTACAATACTTATGGTAAGCCTTACCAGTGACGAAGGAGATGATAACCCCAAGGGTATTCCGCTGAAGAAAGAATTTTTCAAAACACCAAAATCATTCAACGTGTCGGCCTACATTGTCATGTTGCTGCTGGCCTTGCTATAAACGGTATTTTGCTAGAGAGAAATAAGAAAAGAGGCAGGGCTACTCTCCGGCCTTTTTTAATGCCGCCTGAAAGTCGGTCGCAAGCTCATTAAAAATTTCCTTTACAGTAGTAATCTTAGTCGCCAGAAAGGCATTGGTTCCTGCAAAAGCATACCCGCTTTTCATATTGCCTTTGTAAGCATTGAATAAAGCGCTTATGATACAATAAGGACTGCTTGAAACATCGCAGGTTTTAATGCAATGAAAAGGACACTTTATGGGTCGTTTTAGCCCGGCCCTGACCTTATCTATGAAAGGATTGCTGACCGCCCGGCCAGGCATGCCAACCGGACTTTGAATAATCTGTATATCACTTTCCGATGCACCGATATAGGCTTGCTTAAAACCCGTGGAGGCATCGCATTCTTCGGTGGTAACAAATCGGGTGCCCATTTGCACTGCTTTAGCTCCTCTTTGCATAATGTTAAAAATGTCTGTACCCGAATAAATTCCCCCGGCTGCAATTACAGGTATCTCTTTGTGGTATTTCTCTTCAAAGTACGAAACCTCTTTAACAACTTCAGGAATAAGCTCCTCGAGCGAATGCTGCGCATCCTCAATGTGCTCTTTTTTAAATCCTAAATGCCCGCCTGCCTTGGGCCCTTCCACCACGATGGCGTCAGGAAGGTAATCGTGCTGAGCCATCCATTTTTCGCAGATTAATTTGGCTGCCCTACCTGATGATACAATTGGCACCAGCTTGGTAATGCTGTCCGGTTGCAAAAATGCAGGAAGTTGAAAAGGTAAGCCTGCACCAGAAAAAATGATATCGACTTTTTCGGAAATGGCGGTGCTAACCAGGTCGGCAAAATTTGACATGGCCACCATAATGTTTACTCCAATTACCCCTTTGGTTTTTTCCCTGGCCAGCCTGATTTCTTTCTTTAACCCTTCAATGTTGGCTTCCAGAAAATCAAGTGCCGTATTGCGATGCACCAGGCCCAGACCGGCAGCTGAAATAACTCCAACCCCACCCTGGTTGGCTACGGCAACGGCAAGCCGCGACATGGAGATACCAACCCCCATACCCCCCTGAATTACAGGAATAGGAATGGTTAATCCCCCAATTTTAAATTCTCTCATTGATACTCTTGTTTAAATATTTGTTTAACCCAGTGCAAAAGTACGCCAATCAATTTAAAACAATTGAAAATGAGTGATTTATTGTGAATAATTAACAAATATTCATTCACAGGATATTGCCAATCAGACCCTTTCCCCAGTAAATAATAAATGTTTCTAATTAAGGTTTTTTATGAAAACCTTGCGTTTTTCCGGAAAAAATTCTCAAAAAACTTAATTTCCTTTGCATAACAAAATACAGGTGAGTGTATTTTTGCACTGGGAAAACCACTAAACGAAATATGTATGGAAGAATTTGACCAGGACGACCTGACCCGGTCGAGGGCAGTGATAGAGATGCTCACGGTGGCCAATGAGTATTGCCTGTTTTTTGAAACTGCTGAGAAACAAGAAGCCTCAGACATTCTCACCTACTTTCACCGGCTGGCCCCCCTGCTCTACCTCAAAGGCAGCCTTCTCCCCATGGCCGAGGTAAGCGAGGAGGCTTTCGCCGAAAGGTTCGTTACCGAAGAACAATGGGAAGATATTTTCAAAACCTTGCGCCATAAGTTGGGCCCCGAAGAGCGGTATTACATACACGACCATAACTACGACACACAAGAAGCCAGTTTGGCCGAAAATCTGGCCGACATTTACCAGGACATGAAAGATTTTGTAATGCTTTACCAGAAAAACCTCCTGGAATCGAGGCAGAATGCCGTGGCGCAAATAAGGTCGCTGTTTGCTGGCCACTGGGGGCCGCTGGTGCTGCAAGCACTGGGGGCCGTCCATCGATTGCTCTATAGTGATCAGATTAACCCCGACTTGTTTCCAGAAGAAGGCGATGACTGGCTTTACTAACAAAACTGCACGTTTTTTGTTACTTTGCTGTTACAATTGCGTAAACTCCATTAATTGAAAAAAATCCGACAAATGACTTTTAAAAGAATATTCCTCCAGTTTGCACTTGTTGCCTATACCATGAGTTGTGCCATGGCCGACAAAGGTTACCGTATTTCCGTGAAGGTTGAAGGACTTACCGAGGGCGATGTATTGCTGGCCTATCATTTTGGCGACCGGCAATACCTTCAGGATACCGCCCGTATGGAGCAGCCCGGAGTCTATGTTTTCGAAAAAGAAGAGCGCCTTGACCCCGGCATGTACCTGGTAGTGGTGCCCGGACAGAAGTTTTTCGAAGTGATCGTGGATCAAAACCAGCACTTCAGTATTTCTACGCGCATGGATGAGTTTATTGAACAGACCCGTTTTGAAAATTCGCCCGACAACCAGGCTTTTTACGAATACCTGCGCTTTATCCGCGAAAAAAGTGAATCAATAAACTCCATTCGCGGTGAGTTGGAACTCGAGGGGCTGGTTGACTCCCGCCGCCAGGAGTTGACATCTCAAATGGAAACCATTGATGCTTCCGTTAAGGAAAAGCAAAAGGATTACATTCGCCGTTTCCCAAACGGCCTGTTTAGCTGGGTGTTGCTTGCCCAGCAAGATCCCGAAATGCCTGATGCCCCGCTTAAAGAAGATGGGACCCCCGACCAGGCTGCCCTTTACCAGATTTACAAAACAAAATACTGGGAAAATATTGACTTTTCAGACGACCGCCTGCTGCGCACCCCGGTTTTCCATAATAAACTAAGAACTTATTTCTCTAATGTGGTGGTACAGCTGCCCGACAGCGTCATTGCCGAAGCCGACCGCATTGTGGACAAATCGCGCGCCAACGACGAGGTGTTTAAATACACCATATGGTTTATCACCAATCATTTTGAGCGCTCTCAGATCATGGGGCACGATGCCGTTTTTGTGCATATGATCGAACGCTATTACATGAGCGGGGAGGCACACTGGGTTGAACCCGAAAACCTGAAGCGCATCAGCGAGCGTGCCATGAAGCTTAAGCCCCTGCTCCTCGGCAAGGTTGCACCCGACATCAATATGTTTAAACCCGACCAGAGCAGGCTTAGGCTGCACGAGGTAAATGCACGCTATACCATTCTTTACTTCTGGGATTCGGATTGCAGCCACTGCAAGCGCGTTACCCCAGAGTTGCGCACCCTCTCGGAAAAGCTTAAGCCTGAAGGCGTGGAAGTGTTTGCCGTAAATACTGAGCCTGAAACGGAGGACTGGCTTAAGGCTGTGGAAAACTATCACCTCAATAGTTGGATCAACGTAAACGATCCGGCCAATCGTTCAGGTTTCCGCGAAAAATACGACTTATACGCAACGCCCATGATATTTTTACTCGACAGCGACAAGAAAATCATTGCGAAGCGAATCACCGCCGAACAGGTGGAGGAAATCATTCGTCACGAGTTGCAGCGCGAGGCAAGCAGCAACCATTAGCGGTGCTCTGGCCGTAGGAGGTCATTTACGGTTTTCACCGGGTTGAAAGTAATAAGTGGTACCTCTACAAACAGGGTAATCCAATCGGCCATAGCTCCATTCCAGAGGCCCGGCAGTTCAAGCGCCTTCAGATCCCTACCATCCTTCGATTTCTGGCTAATAAAGCCGGTTTCGGAATCCACGTAGTCGGGCAGGTTGAATTTTCGTCCCTTATAATCCTTTATCGCACAAACCAGATCCACCGGGTTAAAGTGAGTAGAAGCCCTGAAAATGGTCTCCTGTGCAGGATTTTTCAGGTCGATTTGCGATGATTCTACAATCTGAAGAGAGTTGCGTCCGGTTTTTGGGTCTGTAATCCAGAATGGCCCACCCCCGGGCTCTCCCTGGTTTTTAACCATGCCACAAACCCTTATTGGCCGGTTCAGAAAGGCAAAAAGCTGTTTTTTGCATTCATCGCTGTTTCCCTTCACGGAATCGGGATCGAGGTTGAGTTGTTTTACTGCAAAGTCGAACACCCGGCTGCAGGTTTCATCATCAAAGTTTCCGATTTCGAGTAGCCGGAGCCATTCGAACACCTGTTCCTGCAATTGCAGCAGCAATCCACCCAGCACCTTTTTATAAAGATAGGTTTCAGCTTTGTGGTGATCGGGCACTACATTGTCAATATTTTTAATAAATACCAGGTCGGCATCAAGGTCGTTCAGGTTTTCGATCAGTGCGCCGTGCCCGGCAGGCCTAAACAGCAGGCTTCCATCGCTTTCGCGGAAAGCTTCGTTGTTCAGGTCAACCGCTACGGTATCGGTAGAGGGTTTTTGAACAGAGAACGAGATTTGATATTTTACCCCTAATTCTTTTTCATACTTTGGCGCCTTTTGTGCTACCAGGTTTTCGAACTTGCCGCGGTGCTCGGTCGAAACGGTAAAGTGAATATGTACTTCGCCGTTTGCATTGCGGGCATGATCGGCGCCTTCAACCATATGCTCCTCCACAGGAGTACGCGAAATGTGCCGGTAGCGGTGAAAAAGCAACAAGCCTTTTGGCAATGCGGCATAGTCGAGGCCATATTCAAAAAGAATATAATCGAGCAGGGTCAGGAAATGACCCTCGGCCAGCATGTGATCGGCATCCACGCAATCGCGGTGCATAACCAGCGAAAGCTCATCCCAGAAGGCAAAGGCCTTAAGCTCTGAAAAAAACTGTTTTGCCGTTTTATCCTGTTCCATCAATTCTTCGGGCAGCACGCCGCTCTTCAGCTTTTCGCGCCAGCTAAAAAGATCCTTAAACATGCGGGTGGCGACACCGCTGGCCGGCACAAATTTAAGCACCTTTTTCGTGGAAGCGGATTGAGCAAAAAAGCCAGCCAGCTTCTCGGCTTCTGGCCTTTCAAAGCAAATGATGCCATCGCCCGGGGTGGCTGGCCGATGCAGCCTCACTGACGGAAAGCCTTTTTTAAACCGATTGAGTTGCAATTGAAACTCTTCAGGGCTGATTCCTTTTTCCTCTAACTGCTGTAAATCTTTCGGGCTTTGCATTGGATAAGGTTTTAGGTTTAAACAAATTTAAGGAAAACCGGACTAATATAATGGAAGCTTGACTGGCTTATTTAATCATAACAAACCCCTGATCTGCTTTCATTACCAATTTGCTTTCTTGCTAACAAGCAAATTTAGAAAAATAATCTCCCATAATTTTTCCTATTTTTGATGTTTATTAAGGAAATTTAAAAAAAACAGACACAACCCATGAAAAGGATTTTTTTGCCAGCACTGCTGATTTTTGCCATGCTTGCGCCAGCCTGCCAGAGCCAAAAGCCCCTTACAGTAACCCATGTGCGCAGTACAGAAGTAAAACGCGGAAGCCAGGGAATGTTTTATGTGCTTCCCCGCACGGTGGTTACGGTTGATGTAACGGTGGTGCGTACCCAGGAGGTACCCGGCCCCTATGCCGAGTTTGCTGGCAGATATCTGGGACTGCACAATGTAATACGCCAGCACGCAACCAGCTTCGAAATTTCAGAGATCAATATCAGCAGCTATGCCGAACCCGACCCGGCGCAATTTTATTTCGTGGAGCTGCCCAAAACCGACGAAAAATACCCCCTGTTTATATCGCTCAGCGAATCGGGCCTGATTCAGAGCATTAATCGACCTTTCGACAACAATGAGTTCCTGAAAGGCATTAGCGAAACCCGCGAATACGGCTATTTTGGTTCAGATGCCACCTTCAACTATTTTATAGATACCAATCTGCACGAAAAAATCGACACTATTCTGGAACGGGTAAGGGTGGACACCCTGACCGTAGAACGGCAAACCTTGCGTCGCAGCATGGTAGAAAAAAGTCCGGAGGTCAGGGCAAAAGAGGTGGCCGACTTTATCCTAAAGATTCGCGACAAGCGTTTTGATATTATCAATGGTTTTGCCGAGATACCTTACTCAAAAGATGCCCTTGAGTATATGTACACTGAAATGGGCAAAATGGAGGAAGATTACCTGCAGCTCTTCAGCGGGCTAAGGAGTTCCAGCAAGATTCACTATCGCTTCACCTATATTCCCGACCCCGACCTGAGCGTAAGCCCTTACACCCTGTTTCAGTTCAGCGAGCGTGAAGGGGTGCTGCCGGCAGGCCGCCGCGACGGAACACCCATTACCATTTCGACCGAACGCAATGAAACAACCCGCCAGCTAAGCACTTTCATTAACCACCACACCGATCCGCAAAACCCTGTCAATGGCTTTTACTACCGCATACCTGAACATGCCAACGTAGTTATTCGCACTGGAAATACGGTAAGAGCCAATGCACGCATGCTCATTAACCAGTATGGGGTCATTACTACCCTGCCAGTAAACGAAACCAGAGTAGAATTTTACCCCAATACCGGATCCATACGATCGATAGGAAAACTGGAAGAAACCAACGAAAACTAAAACGTATGAACTACATTATAATTACCGGTGCCAGCAAAGGCTTGGGCGAAGGCCTTGCCCTTGAGCTGCTGCACGAATCGCACCATTTGATCTGCATTTCGCGAAGCAAAAGTGAAAAACTTGAAAAACTGGCTGCAGCCAAAAACTGCCCCATTACCTTTATTTCATTCGACTTTGCCATGACGCACGATGTGCCCGACCTGGCCCGCCTGGTATTTGAACATATACCCCTTGACCAAGCCAGCGGGGTTTACCTCATTAACAATGCAGGAGTAATAAATCCTGTGGGCCGCACCGAAAACTGCCCTGCCGATGAGGTGGAGCAGCACATGCGAATTAACCTCATTTCGCCCATGCTCCTTACTGCAGCCTTTATCAAATACACCAATGGCTGGAAAATGGAAAAACGGGTCATAAACATTTCGTCGGGAGCTGCCAAAAATCCTTATTACGGATGGAGCAGTTACTGCACCGGTAAGGCTGGCATCGACATGTTTACCCAGTGTGTGGGTGCCGAACAGCAAGACCTCGACTACCCGGTGGAAATCATGGCGGTGGCACCGGGCATTATCGATACCGAAATGCAAACCACCATCAGGGGAACCACCGAAGAGCAATTTATACACCGGCAGAAGTTTGTGGAACTGAAAGAGAGCGGGCAACTGGTGCCGCCCCAATTAGCAGGCAAGCGACTGGCCAAGCTGCTTTTCTCCGACGAATTCAGCAATGGCGGCATTATTGACATTCGAGACTCTTATTAATTTTTATGGAAAATATTGATCTTCAATAGTTTGAATACAAACTAAATGTACGCAATCTGCCACAGGTGGCCAATATGGACATATAGTTTGCCCAATCGGGAATATTTACTCCGATCGATTTTTCTTTTGCACGCGAAGCCATTGCCGGCCAATGCAGTCCAAACGTAGAAACGGTGATCAACCACGACATTGACCTGGAGCTTTTGAAGTGCCACCGCAACCGGGGCACCTCTACAAACTGGAACGAACCCCGAACCGACCTTTACAGGCTACTGGCACTCAATGCCCACAAAGAAACTCACCCAGAAGAATAAAAGAAATGATTCTGCATTATTTAAAAAAAACCAGTCTTGAAACCGAGACTGGTTTTTTATTAACTAAGAAAAAAGCAAAAAATTGCCAGGCTTCAATCCGATTCATAACCCGGCACTCCTTAGAACAAAAAGCAGATTGCATTTGTTATTAAAGAAATTTTTCTTTGCAAAAAAACTAAATAAACTCCCATGAATTTTTTAAAAAAGATAGAACCAATAGAATCGACCATATACGACTGGATGGCCCTTAACGGGGTGAAACTTTTGCGTATTAGCATTGGAATCATCTTCTTCTGGTTTGGATTTCAAAAATTTTTTCCGGGAACCAGCTCGGCCGAAGACATTGCCACACGCACCATCGAGGTGGTTTCCTTCGGCATTGTAAGCCATCCGGTTTCCATGCCTTTGCTTGCCACCTGGGAGGTGCTGATTGGCCTGGGATTCCTCACGGGGAAATTTTTGCGGGCCACCATTGTGCTGCTTTACCTGCAAATGGCTGGAACCATTATGCCCCTTTTCATTTTCCCCGAGGAAACATTTCACTTGGTGCCGCTGGTGCCCACTATTGAAGGGCAGTATATTATCAAGAATATTGTATTCATAACCGGCGCCATGGTAATTGGCGCTTACTACCAGGGACGGGTTATTAAGAAATAAGCGGTAGTTGGGAGCAGTTGTTGGGAGGATTGGTGCGGGCCTTTCCTTTGGCAAAGCAACGGCACCTAAAAAAATCTTAATAGCTTCGCCAGTAGCGCAGGAAAGCCTGCTCAAAAAAACGAAACCAGGTATCCCGGCCAGTGAGGCTGTGCACCAGGGTTTCTACTTCCTGTTCAGGATTTTCTGAGCGATAAAAAATAGCCAGTTTTCGGCCAGCAAGATACTGTTGGGCGCGGGTTTCGTTGCGCGACAAACCGGCATTCTTCATAACAACCAGAAGTTTTATTACTTCTTCAGCATAGAATTCGGGGTGGCTGCTCATAAACTCAACAGCCGCCTTTACCAGTTCAATGTTTGCTGAGGTAGAAACAAAATCTGCCAGTGTTCGATGGTGGAGCCCAAGTTCAGAAAGGTGGTTTATCAAAAAATACCTTTCAGCCTCATGGTATTTTTCGAGTATCAACTCATAAGGTGCTGGCTGCGACTGACGAAGCAAGCGCCTTGACTGCTCTATCAAATCAAGATATGCTGGCACCGGGGCAAGATCCGTCAGCAGACTAAGACTGTCGGAAAGTTTCAGTTCACAATGTTTATGGGCCAAGATCAAGGCTGTTATTCTTTCACCTGTTTCGGCCGCCAGTTCCCACTCTCCATATTTCCTGAAAGCCAATCCGCGGCTCAGTTGCGCAGCAAGCTCCCGGGAGGCAAGCTCGCATTCCTTGTCGTGAATCTGGGTGTTGAGTTTTTGAAACTCCTTTTCTATCATTGGGTCGGCACTCAGCCTGAATCGCTGGCTCATCGTGGTGGCTTCCGCCTGAATTTCAAGGGCGCCATCCAGATTTCCTGCCCAGGCCATGAGCTGCCCTGCCTGTATTTTTTCAATGAGCTCTTCGCGGGGCTGTCCAATCAAAGGAGGCAGCACCAGGGGTTCATCGGCGACATACACTAAAGAGGGAACAACTGGTTCTCGGCGGCGCTCGTGCATTTCGAGTGCCAGTTGCTGACGCCGCTCTAAATTGGCAGGGCAATACAACTCCGTGTACTGGCTACAAAGGTCGAGCGCTGAAACATAGCTTTCGGAAGCACCAAGGTAATCCTGATCAGAAAAATACTGGGAGGCCATTTCGATATAACGGTTAGTGGCCTGCTGCAACACATCAAAAGCTTCAGATGCATCGGGAATAAAGCGAGTGTTGTTGCGCTGATAATCAATGGCACTGGCAGTGTATATTCGACACAAGTTCAGGTTATCGTTTCGCAGAGAGCGCCCGGCCACCACCAGGAAAGAGCGGTACATTCCCAGATGGGACTGATTGAGCCTGAAGGTCAGTTCGGGCGGACATTCGATAAACCCCGAAGTTTTCTCACAAAAGGCCTCCATAGGTTCAAGCATATCCAGGCTTTCCTTGAAACGGCCTTCACGATTGAGGTTGAAGGCTTCGTTAAAAAAACGTGCCGAAATGCTATCGGTAAGAACCTTGGCTTGCCGCTGCCATTCCCCGGAAGGGAACATTTCAGAAAAAACATCGGCCAATCTTTTGATAGCCAGGTCTTTTCTACCCTGTTGAAGGTCGAGCGCGGCCAGTTCGAGGTGAGCCGGCACAAAGAAAGGATTGAACACCAGTGCATTTTCAAAACGATCGCGTGCAGTTGTCTCGTTGCCTTTGCTGAGCCATTCCCTGCCCGAAACCCATAACAAGCTGTCGGCCACAGCCATACGGATGTTAAAAGAGGTACGCAGGTCAGTCAAACGCTTCTGTACCTGATCGATTTTTTCAAACACCCCCTCGGGATCTCCGGCAGATTCTGCAAGACCTTTAATAAATCCTTGCCGGCCCAGTAAGGCCATGCGGCGCTCTGCCTCACACAAAACAAACTCATCGAGAATGAGTGTGGTGGGCTCAGAAAAATCAACATTTTCAACATCTTTATAAATCTCTTCAAGACGGGGAGCCGCGGCGTAATATTGTTCGAGGTAGCTGAACCACTGGTCAAGACGTTGATAGGTGGCTTCGCTGTATGAGAAATGAATGCCGCTAATACTGGCTTGTAAACCGTTTCCGTTGGTGCGTGTGGTTTCGAAACGAAAAACTTCATTCGACACTTCACCGACCTGAAGATTTGTTGGCACCTGCGAGAATACCACGCGCCCATCGGCCGTTTCAACTTTTATTTCGAATCGCAACAAATCGGGACGCAGCACCCGTCCGAGGCTAAAGTCGCGGTAATGCATATCTCCGCTTATGCTAAGGCTTTCAAGCACCACAATGCCGGTCTGTCGTCCGTTCGCACCTGGCTGCCATAAAAGTTGCAGCCTGCCTTCCACCTGGTAAGATACCATGGAACGCAACCGGCCGCTGCCATCGGCAATATGCTGCAGCAGGTCATTGGTTATCCTTTGCTCAGCATTGGGGCTTGGTACAAATTCTACTTTTTGGTTAAAGGAAAAGTTTACGGGTTGGCTTTGCGAAAAGGCTTCATAGGATGCCAGCGCCAGCAAAACAGGAAAAACCAAGGGGAGGAAGCAACGGAAAGGCACTTGTTAACAGGATTATTTTGACGGCAAAGGTAAGATTTTCCGTTTAAATAACCTGTTGTTCTTTAGTAGAAAGCAATCCGCAGGCAGCGTAAATATCTTGTCCGCGCGACTTGCGGATGGTGGTTACTATGCCTTTGTTTTCGAGGGCTGTTTTGAACTCTTCGAGGGTGGCATCGTCGGGGGCCTGAAGCGGGGTTCCCGGCACAGGATGGAAGCGCAGCAGGTTGATGCGACATCGAATGCCATTGAGGATGCGGGCCAGTTCCTTCACATGACGTGGGCTGTGATTAAGGTCCTTGAAAACGATATATTCGAAAGAAATGCGGCGCTGCTTACCCAGGGGGAAACTTCGAATGGCTTCAAGCACTTCGGTAAGTGAATACACATGCTCAATGGGCATGAGGCGGCGACGCTCCTCTTCAAAAGGCGAGTGCAGGCTCACGGCCAGATGGCAGGTACTCTGCTCGAGAAACACTTTCATGGCCGGGATTATGCCAATGGTGGAAACGGTAATGCGGCGCGGGCTCATACCAAATCCATAATCGGAAGTAAGTATTTCGAGGCTTTGCATCACCCCTTCCATGTTGTCGAAGGGCTCGCCCATACCCATATACACGATGTTGGTAAGTTGGTGGTGCTCGGGCAGGCTTCGTATCTGATTAAGAATTTCGCCGGCACTCAAATTTCCCTGGAAGCCTTGCTTGGCAGTAAAACAAAACAGGCAACCCATTTTGCAGCCCACCTGTGAGGATACGCAAAGTGTGTGACGGTTGCGTTCGGGCATATAGGCGGTTTCAATAAACTTGCCATTGCGCGCCCGGTACAAGTATTTTTTGGTACCATCGACCGAGGTCTGCACTTTTACCGGATCGGAAAGGCCCACTTCAAAACGCGAGGCAAGCTTTTCTCGGGCTGCCTTCGAAAGGTTAGTCATTTCCTCTATGGCGGTGACATCCTTTTTGTAGAGCCAATCTGCAATCTGTGCGGCGGCAAACCGGGGCAGTTCAAGTTCCTTTACTACCGTTTCGAGCTGGCTCAGGGTTTTTCCGAAAAGGGCTTCGCGTGTTTCCTCCATGGTAGTTAAAAAATAAGATTACAAGCCAAGGCAGGCAAACAAAAAAAGGTTTGCCATTGCTAAAAATATATTCCAAAATTAAAAGAAAATTTCGGCTACCACATTCTCGAATGGCACTCCGCGCTCAATGAGCAGGTCGCGCACATCCACCACCATTTCGGCGCTGCCGCAAAGGTAGTATTTCAGACTGGTATCGAGGTCTTTCTTCTCTGAAAGATATTTCAAAACCCGCCCGTGATACACTCCATCTACCTGCTCGCGGGTGCAGGAAGGCACATAGCGCGGGCCCATTTCTTTTTCAAAGTCCTCGCGAAAATATAAGCCATTGGCAAATCGGTTACCCTGTATCAGAGTTTTATTTTTGCCCAGTCCGGAATAAAACATGCTGGAGAAGGGTGCAATGCCGGTTCCGGTAGCTACCCAAACAGCCTTTTGCTCATCGCAAATAAATCCACCAAAAGGCTCAGAAACATAAATGGTGTCTCCGGCATGTAGCCGCGCCAAGTCAGGTGTAAGCTTTCCCTCGGGCTTAACGGTATAGAGGATTCGTACCACGTTTTCTTTATTGCCGCTGGCAATGCTGTAAAGCCTGGGTTTGTCGGCTGGATTCATTGCAATACCAATAACCTGCCCGGGCACAAACTCGAAACTGCGCGGAAAAGAAAGCACGTAAGCACCTGGCGCCACTTCAAGATTGGAAATTATTGTGACTTTAGTTAATGATTTCAAAACAGATAACTTTTTAAATTATTCACAGAAATAACCAATCAACCCGCTGGTTGTTCAAAAACGAGCTTTTAGAAGCGAATATTCATTTTGAGCAAACCCTGATTATTTTCTAATTTCCACTTAAGAAAACACCAACAGCACCTCATAACAGTTAAAAATGCGTATATTTATTGCAGTTTTTTAATTTTCTTATATGCTGTTACGAATTTATCCAGAGAACCCTAATGACAGGTACATACAACTGGTTGCCGGCTGCCTGCGCAGCGGCGGGGTGATCATTTACCCCACCGATACCGTGTATGCCATTGGCTGCGACATATACCAGCCCAGGGCCGTGGAACGGGTAGCCCAGATCAAAGGCATAAAGGCCGAAAAAGCCAACTTTTCCCTTATTTGCCAGGACCTGAGTCATATTTCCGACTTCACCCGGCCTTTCAGCACCAGCGTTTACAAGGCCATGAAAAAAGCCTTGCCCGGGCCTTTCACCTTTATCCTGAATGCCAACAACCAGGTGCCCCGCATTTTTCAGAGCCGGAAAAAAACAGTGGGTATCCGCGTGCCCGACAACAGCATAGCGCGCGAAATTGTGAAAGAACTTGGGAACCCCATCATTTCCACTTCGGTTTATGATGAAGATGAAATAATTGAATACACAACCGACCCTGAACTGATTTACGAAAAATACAAAGACCTGGTGGATATAGTTATCGATGGAGG
The DNA here is from genome assembly GCA_002402465.1 of Bacteroidales bacterium UBA4814. Lineage (GTDB taxonomy): Bacteria > Bacteroidota > Bacteroidia > Bacteroidales > UBA7960 > UBA7960. The sequence continues at coordinate 97,774 of DHFW01000009.1, read as the reverse complement.
TTTTGGCGACAACGAAGCCTCCACGGTGATCGACTGCACCCGCGATGAGCTGGAGGTCATCCGTCAGGGCAAGGGGCTTTTGGAAGATATTCTTTAGCAAACCAACACCTTTTGATATGCAGGCAAAAAACATCCTTTCGCTTGGGCAGGTGCCCTTCCTGGCCGATCAGGAGTTTTTCGAGACTCTGTGCAGCGATCATAACCTGCGCATTGAACGCATTGTGAGCAAAGGGCAGGTTACCCCACCTGATATTTGGTTCGATCAGGACGACAACGAATGGGTGGTGCTGCTTCAGGGCAAAGCAAGCCTGGAGTTCGAAAAGGGCGAAATGCTGCACCTTGGCCCCGGCGATTATATATTCTTGCCTGCCAGGCTCAAACACAGGGTGATCTATACCAGTAAAACGCCTCCATGCATTTGGCTGGCAATTCATTTTAAATAAACTTTTAACAACCAATTCGGCTATGAATGCTGTACTGGAAACTATTGTAAACAGAGCATCGCTTAAAGGCAAACCATTTTTTTTGATGGCAGGGCCCTGTGTACTGGAAAATGAAGGCATGGGGTTTGAAATTGCCCAAAGGATTACCGAGATTACCAACAAGTTAAATATCCCTTACATTTTCAAGGCATCTTACAAAAAAGCCAACCGATCCAAACTGGAGAGCTTTACGGGTATTGGTGATACCATTGCCCTGAATTTGCTGGAGCAAATCGGCAAGCAGTTCAACATTCCGGTGGTAACCGACATTCACACCAATGAGGAAGCTTATATGGCAGCCCGCCACGTGGATGTGCTGCAGATTCCGGCTTTTCTTTGCAGGCAAACGGAACTGCTGGTGGCAGCCGGAAAAACCGGTAAAATAGTGAACATTAAAAAGGGGCAGTTCCTCTCGCCTTTGGCCATGGAGTATGCCGTGGAAAAAATACAATCAACCGGAAATAACCGGATTATTGTTACCGAGCGCGGAACGACATTTGGCTATGGTGATCTGGTGGTCGACTTCAGGGGCATCCCCATGATGCAGGAGCTTGGAGTGCCGGTGGTGCTCGATGTCACCCATTCGCTGCAGCAGCCCAACCAGTCGAGCGGCGTAACCGGCGGACTCCCCCACCTGATTGACACCATGGCGCGGGCCGGCATTGCCGCTGGCGCCGACGGCCTTTTTATCGAAACCCATCCCGACCCCAAAAATGCCAAATCCGACGGGGCCAATATGCTGCCACTCGATCAACTGGAAGGATTATTGGAAAAACTCTTAAAAATCAGGGAAGCCATTCAACCTGGTAAATGAGCCCGGGGCTGAAAACAGGATTATTTTTCCAGAGAATTTTTATGCCGGAATTTCTTCCGTAAACTGTATTGCTTCCAGTTCTTTGGTGAAATGATCACGGACCTCGAAGAACATCTCATGGTAATCAGGGTGCAGGGGGTCGGCCGAGGGGAACTCCTCGCGCAAGTGATCGACCTGCTGTCCGTTTTTCCAGAAGCGGAAGCACACGTGAGGGCCTGTGGCCAAACCTGTGGCACCCACATAACCGATCACCTGGCCCTGTGTAACCCTTGTTCCGGGCCTGATGCCAGCGCCGAAACGCGACATGTGCAAATACTGGGTATCGTACACGGAGTTGTGGCGAATTCTTACATAATTGCCGTTGCCCGAATTATAAGCGGCCTCGGTTACTACCCCATCGCCAACAGCAAGAATTGGCGTGCCGTGGGGTGCAGCATAATCAGTGCCATAATGGGGGCGGCGATGATTTAGGATGGGATGCATACGGCTATGCGAAAAGCGGCTGGATATGCGTCCACCAAACTCCAGGGGGGCTTTCAGAAACACTTTGCGCAGGTTTTCACCCTGTGGATTGAAAAAACCACTTATGGTGTCGGCCTCGAAATGAAAGCCAAGAATTTCGCGGCCCTGGTGCACAAAATAAACCGCATCAATGCGAGGAATGCCGGCCGACTTATCCCCAACAAAACTTTCTTCGTAAACTACCTTGAAGCGGTCGCCCTTCTGAATGCGGTAAAAATCCACTTCCCATGCCAGCACTTCCGAAAGGCGAATGGCAAGCTCGGGGCTCAAATTATTGGCAGTAAGGGTGTTCCAGAGAGAGGAAGAAATGATACCGGAAGCAGTTCTTTTCAAGGTGGTCACTTCCTTTTCGCACCGTTCGACGATGAGCGAATCGCCAAAGCCGATCTTAATGTATTCGAGCATGGAAATTTCGTAAACAAAATACCGAAGCGAATCGGGAACGCCAGGGCTATAATACCCATGATAGGATTGCCCGGCCCTGATGCGGCGGGGGTTAAATACTTCCTGCATGCGGTCAACAATGGCATGGATGCTTATGGGCGACAAATTAAAAGCAGCGAGTATGTGCGAAAGGGTTTGTCCTGACCTGACCGTCTCGCTCCGAACCAGGTACTGCCCTTCCTCAAAGCCAAATTCATCGAGCACCAGTTCGGGTTCCTCCACTACGAGTTCCTCTTCATTAAAATGGCTTTTGGAACGCTGATAATAAAGAATACTAAAAACAACAATGACCGCCAGGCTAATTGCAGCGAGAATATAAATCAGCCTGGGGCGGACTTTATCAATCATTTCACAAAAAACTTTAAATTTTTCAATGAAGGCTAACGGGTGCAAAAATAATCATTCTGAGCAAATAGAGGCCAATGAAGCCAAGGCCCAGAAAAATGAAGAAGGATAACAGGGTGAAGCCTGTCAGGCGGTTAGCCGGAATGCCAAGTACCACCGGAGCACCATGCCAGTAAAGGAAAAGTGAATAGATCAGCCCGGCCATGGGGATAATGGAAATGGCGGCGACAAGGGCTGCCACAATTTGCGAAAGCAAAAAGGGAATATAACAGGTAACTGCCAGTCGCATGCTTCGGTTAAAGCCGGGCTCCAGGGCATAGGTTCCGGCCATACGTGCCACCATCCACGGACCAGCCAGCAAAACCAGAAGGTGGGCAAAAACGTGCACCAAAAGCAGGATGACAAAAGAACTGTTTACGTAAAAATCGTGGCTCTGATCGGTAAGGGCTCGGCCCAGGGCACCCAGAAAAACAAACGGAAGACCAAAAAAGAGAAAAAACCGGACAGGCTTCAGGTCAAGGTTCCTGATTACTTCCCAGGTACGGCTTGGGTGAGTAAAAATTCCGGGAAAAATGGCAAAAAAAGTTTCTGATGACATTTAAAAACAAAAAAATAACATCTGACAATTCTACGGCGTCAAAATTAGCAATAAATTGCAAGCATGAATTGGCATGCCTGGAAAAAAGGGTTTGAAACCTACCTTCAATTGGAACGCTCCCTCTCGGAAAATACGGTGGCTGCTTACCTTAGCGACCTCGATAAGCTTATTGAGTTTGTTGAAGCGCGTTACGGCAGCCTCACTCCCTCCGGCCTCACCCAGATTCACCTCGATGAATTTTTGGTTTGGGTGGGAAGCCAAAAGGGAAGCGCCCGCAGCCAGGCCCGGATTATTTCCGGGATCAGGGCCTTTTTTAAATACTTGCTTATTGAGGGTGTGATGGAAAAAAATCCCGCCACCACTCTTGAAACCCCGCGCATGGAGCGAAAACTTCCCGAAGTACTTACCCTTGGCGAGATCGACCGCATACTGGCTGCCATCGACCTGAGCAAACCTGAAGGCACCCGCAACAAGGCCATCATCGAAACGCTTTATGGCTCCGGATTAAGGGTTTCGGAACTGATTAACCTGAAGATCAGCGACATAAATTTCAGGGAAGATTTCCTGATGGTTACCGGAAAAGGCAACAAGCAGCGCCTGGTACCCATTGGCAGCGAAGCCCTGAAGCACATCAAGCTATACCTTTATGGCAGCCGCCACCACACGCCACCGCAAAAAGGTTTTGAAGACACTCTTTTTCTCAACAGGCGTGGGCGCCGGCTCACCCGCGTTATGATTTTTACGCTGGTAAAAAACCTTTGCAAGGCGGCTGGCATAAAAAAAACGGTCAGCCCGCACACCTTCCGGCACAGCTTTGCCACCCACCTGGTGGAAGGCGGTGCCGACCTGCGTGTGGTGCAGGATATGCTCGGACACGAATCTATTACCACCACCGAAATTTACACCCACCTCGACCGCGAATACCTGCGCGAGGCCATCCTTTTTTACCACCCGCGCTCAGGGCATAAAAAATCACAATAACTGAAATTTGCCACCTGCCATTTTTTTAAAACCTGCGGAATTGTTAACTTTGTTTCCTCCAAAAACCAAATCAATTCATTTTTAACATAAACCGTTTCTCACCATGAAGAAATTTACTTTTTTGAAAACCCTTTTCCTTGCTTTTGCATTAATTTTTTTGGCAAACGCATCCTGGTCGCAAGTAGTTATAAGCCAGGTTTACGGAGGCGGGGGCAACACAGGGGCAACCTTAAAGAACGATTATATTGAACTTTTCAACAGAGGAACCGAAAGTGTCAATCTTGCCGGTTGGTCTGTTCAATATGCTTCTGCAACCGGAACATCCTGGCAGGTAACAAATCTTGGAGACTTCACTCTTGAACCCGGGCAGTATTATTTGATTCAGCAAGCCGCTGGCGAAGGAGGTAGCGTAGATCTTCCAACCCCTGATGTGGAAGGAAACATTGGAATGTCTGCCTCCAGCGGGAAGGTTGCATTAGTTAGTTCAACAACTGCATTAACTGGAGGATGTCCAACAGGAGATCACATCATTGATTTTGTGGGTTTTGGTACGGCCAACTGTTTTGAAGGCGGAGGGGCCACTCCAGCACTGTCAAACACAACAGCCGCTATTCGTTTAAATGAAGGTTGCATAGACACCAATAACAATAATGTTGACTTTGCAGTGGAAACGCCAAATCCCCGAAATTCAGCTTCTCCATTACACAGCTGCTCAACCACACCCATGGTGGCCACTCCCACTTTCAGCCCGGCACCCGGTCTTTTCACAAGCCCAGTGGATGTGACCATAAGTACCACCACGGAAGGCGCTTCTATTTACTACACCCTTGATGGCAGTGATCCCACCGAAGCCAGCACGCTTTACACCGGCCCGGTTAGCATAAGCACAACCACTACTATCAAGGCCAGGGCTTACGCCGATGATTTGGATCCAAGCCTGGTTGCCACCGGAACTTACACTTTTCCCACCACAGTGGCAACTATAGCCGAACTAAGGGAAATGCCCACCGGAAACACACCTTACATATTGTCGGGAGAGGCTATCCTCACATTCCAGCAAAGCTTCCGCAATCAGAAATATATTGAAGACGGCACCGCCGGCATCCTGATTGATGATAACAGTGGAATTATCACCACAACATACAACCTTTACGATGGAATTACCGGGCTGGAAGGAACCCTGACCTTATTCGGCAACATGCTGCAATTTACCCCGGTCTCCAATCCAGGGCCAGCCACTTCGGTTAACAATGAGGTCACCCCTGTGGTGGTAACCTTAAGCCAGCTTGCCAGCAACTTCGACACCTATGAATCGCGACTGGTGACCGTGGAAAATGTTGAGTTTGTAAACCCGGCAGGCAATTTTGAAAACGGAATTGTTTACGCCATTAACGATGGAACTGCCACCTTTAACTTCCGCACTACCTTCTACAACATGGATTATATCGGCGAGCCAATTCCCGCAGAACCCTTCCACCTCACGGCACTTCCAAACGCCAGAACGGAAGGCAATTACGTAACGGCCCGCTTCATGAGCGACTTCAACTTCGAACTTATCGGCACCGACGCAAGCCTTTCCTTATTTACCCTTGGCGGGATGAACGCTCTGAACCTTGGCGGCGTGGTGGTTGACGACCCGGCGGTGGACGAAGGAGCTACTTTGTTTGTCAATGACTTTAGCGGGTTCGCAGGCATTATGGTTGCTACAACCCACCCCGCTGCCACATTTACGGTTACTCTTAACGGAACCCATGTTGCTGCAGACGACCTGGCCTCCCAGCCGCTTGCCTCGGGCGATGTAGTGGTAGTTACCGTGGTTGCCGAAGATGGAGTGAGCACTATGCACTACAAAGTGACCCTTACCGACGAAAACCGCAGCCTTGTATTTACGGCTCCCCTTGGCGGGGAAGAATACGAAACCGATGACCCAATTACCATTACCTGGACCTCGGCCAATATTACCACACTGAACCTGTATGTGTATAAAACCGATATTGCAAGTCCTGTGGCCCAGTATCTGAACATCCCTGCTGCCGATGGCACCTATACTGAAAACCTGCCCAACGGCGTCCATGGTGAATATTACTTCAGGCTGAGCGATGCCGGCGACCTAAGCTTTTATGTTGAAAGCGAAACAGTGACCTTTATTGACACACAGGCTCCTGTAATCATCGGGCTGCTACCAGAAAACAATGCAGTGAATGTGGCTGTGGATGCCACTATGGAAATCTGGGCAGACGAAGAACTTTGGGCTGTTTCAGGCAAATTCATGCATATCCATAAAACCAGCGACAACAGCCTGGTGCAGAGTATTGAAGCCACTTCAGCACTTGTAACCATCGATTTCAACAAGGTGCATTTTGCACCCACCGGCGGTTTGGATTATGAAACAGCCTATTACATTCTAGTTGACGAAGGTGCTTTCGAAGATATGGGCGGCAATGCCCTGGCGGCGATTGCTGCCGGCGATTGGGCTTTCACTACCCAGGCCGAACCTGTGTTTGAGCTTATTTGCAACGGCGACTTCGAAAACTGGACCGCAGGATTACCCGATTGCTGGTATGGTTCAAAATCAAACCTTCCCGCTGCTTCCGTAACCCAGTATACCGAAAATCCGCAATCGGGCAGCTCGGCTGTTAAATTGGTACGCTCCGAAGGCTCCCACCAACGGTTCACCTCGCAACCAACTACGGTTGAAAACGGAAAAGTTTACAAAATCACTTTCTGGCTTAAAGGCAAGGGCGAAGTTCGCACAGGATTGTTTGATGACCGACCTGGTGATGGTTATGGATACGCCCCATATAACGACTATATAAGTGTTAACTCCACCACCTGGCAGGAAAACACACAATATATTACTGCAGCTAATAATACAAATATTGCCGAGTTTATTTTCTCCCTGCGCAATACTGACGCCGACCTGAATCATATTCAGCTCGACAATGTAACCATAGAAGAAATGAGTGATGATGCCACGCAGGTTGCCAATCTTTTGGAGTTGCGTGCCGGTGAACAGGGAGCAAAATACCAGGTAACCGGCGAGGTAATCCTTACCTTCCAGCAAAACCACCGCAATCAGAAATACATCCAGGACGGTACAGCAGCCATGCTGATCGATGACAACAATGGTGTGATCACCACCAGCTACAATATTGGCGATGGCATCACCGGCCTTACCGGTACTCTCTCGAGCAACAACGGCATGCTGCAGTTTGTGCCCACTGCCGACCCGGGAACACCCACTTCTGAAGGCAACCCCGTTGTTCCCGAAGTACGTACACTGGCCAGCCTTACCAGCGACGACCAGGCCAAGCTGGTGAAGATTGAGAACGTGACCTTTGCAGGTGCCACCGGAAATTTTGCCACCGGAAACAATTACAACCTTACTTCGGCCAATGGCAACGGGGTGTTCCGCACCTCTTTCTTCGATGCCGATTACATCGACACACCCGTTCCAACCACCTCGCAAAATCTAACCGTGCTGGTAAATCAGTATCTTACTACAATTCAGGTAACCGCCCGCAGCCTGGCCGACTTCGAAGTCTATACCAGTGTAACGAATATTGATTTTGCCGGCGTAAGCATTTATCCCAACCCTTTCAGGGATTATATCCGTGTAGCCAACCTTGATCAGGTTGAAACCATCCGCCTGATAAACAGCACCGGGCAGGTTATGGTTGAATACACCGGCCTTACCGGCGATACAGAGATTGCCACCTCCGGCCTCAGAAGCGGATTGTACTTCATTCAGTTGCTTGGAAAAGATGGATCGCAGCATGTGGAAAAATTGATCAGGCAGTAAATTCTTCAGCCAACGATTATAAAAAAGCGGGGCGATGGTCCCGCTTTTTCTATTTCAAAAGCCTTTTTACATAAATTTGTCTTTTATACTGAAGCTACTGCCTATGTACACCCTGCGGATCAAAATCATTTTCTTAATTTCCATCTTGCTAACCCTTTTTCCCGGGTTGACACTTGCCGACGGCACTTTCAACGTTTCCGTCAGCCAGCTTCCCGATTTCAGGGGAGTGCAGCCCGGTCATTTTTCAGAGGTGCAGTTTTATTATGTGAATGGAAGTGAACTGAGCCAGAACCTCGAGATCACCGTGGAAGGCCCTTTCAGGATTTCACTGCATTGCCAGGAAGATTTCTCAAACAGCCTGAGCCTGGTTCCTGCCAACGGCACGATTTCGTCCACAAGGATTTACGTTCGCTTTTTTCCTGAGACCACTGGGGCAATGCAGGGCACCATAAGCCACCAGGCAGGAAGCGTGGGGCCGCTCAACGTGAGCCTTAGCGGGTCAGGCATAGAAAGCACCATTCCTGCCGGATATTACAATAACGCCTACGGCATTGGCAGCACCCTGAAAACCCAACTTTTTAACATAATCAACAACCATCAGACTCAGACTTACAGCAGTCTTTGGGGGCATTTCGAGCAGACCGACGCCACCTTTGCCGGCAAAGTTTGGGATATGTATTCTGATATTCCTTGCCAGGAGCCGCCTTATGTTTTCACTTTCGCGGAAGACCAGGATCAGGGCACAGGTGGATCGGAAGAAGGTGAAGTGTTTAATCGTGAGCACTCCATGCCTAATTCGTGGTTTGGCGGAGAGATATACCCTATGTACAGCGATTTGTTTCACCTCTGGCCTGTGGACAAAAAGGTAAATAGCCAGCGAGCCAATTACCCTTACGGGGAAGTAAATAACTTTACGTGGATTTCTCAAAACGGAGGCAAACTCGGGCCCAACAATGCCGGAGGCTATTCCGGCACAGCCTTCGAACCCATCGATGCCTACAAAGGCGACATTGCCCGGGGCTATCTTTACATGATCACCCGCTACCAGGACCAAATTCAGAACTGGACTTACAATGAAAGCGGGCAGGCTATGCTCGACAATCAGCAATACCCGGGCTTTAAACCCTGGGCCATCAACATGTTAATTCAGTGGCATGAAAACGATCCGGTGAGTCAGAAAGAAATTTTGCGCAATCAAGCCATTTACCAGATTCAGGGCAACCGCAACCCCTTTATCGATCATCCCGAATTTGTGGACCGCATCTGGGGCGACACTTCGGTTTATGTGGGCTATACGCAACCGCTGCAAAGGCTGGCCATTTATCCCAACCCGGCCTCAGCCTGGTTTGTGATCGATGCCCCGCAAGGCTCCAGGTATTTTGAAATTTATTCCCTTTGCGGGAAAAGAGTACTTAGCCAAACGGCCAGCCATGGAGAAATACGCGTTAGCACCGCCCACTTTGCCCCTGGTGTATACCTGCTGATGCTCCGCACCGAAAAAGGAATCTTTAGAGAAAAACTGGTGATAAAAAATTACTGACACACCACAACTTAACCCACAAATTTGTAACTTCAAAACAAAAAACCATGCAAAAAAAACTTACCAAAGGAAGCGAAAGGATGATTGCCGGTGTTTGCAGCGGCATTGCCGAATATTTTAATGTGGACCCCACCCTGATCCGGATTCTTTTTGTTTTGTTTGGACTGGCCGCAGCCGGCATTTTGTTTTATATCATCCTGGCAATCATAATGCCCTCCAAATAAATCCTATTTATGGTCGAAGGCTTGCTCATAACCCTTGGCCTGCTGCTGCTGGCGGCAGGTGTTTTGGGAGCCTTTATTCCGGTACTGCCCGGCCCCCCGCTGAGCTTTGCCGGCTTGTTGCTGATTCATCTCACGCCGGGATATTCCTTTTCGGTCAACCTCATGATCACATTCGGAGCGCTGGCCGTGATCATAACCATTATCGATTTTGTGCTGCCCGTTTATGGCACCCGAAAAACCGGAGGCAGCAAGCGCGGCATATATGGGGCGGCCATCGGATTGATGGTGGGCATATTTTTCTTCCCTCCTGCCGGCATCATAGTGGGGCCCTTTGTAGGGGCACTGATTGCTGAACTCTCGAACAACAAAGACCTGGGGCCAGCTACCCGGGCAGCTTTCGGAAGCCTGCTGGGACTGCTGGCCGGAGCCTTGCTCAAGTTCGCCTATTCTTTTGCGGTTATTTGGGTGGCACTTCGATTGTTAATTTTTGGGTAATAAGGTAGTCTTTAAACGAAAAATTCTAAATTTGCATAAATGAAAATATCTAACTGTTTGCGACTATCCTATGAATAATATTACTCAGGCCATTACCCAACGATATGATGGGCTTTCGAAACAAGCTTGTTGCCTGTCGTGTGGAGGCGCTTTTTCTCTGGCCACCATCGAGCCGGGTTTTGTATGCGTTGACCTGGGTTGCGGCAAAGGCCACGATGTGCTGCGTATGGCAACAATGGCTGGCGAAAATGGCTTTGCCTACGGAATAGATATTTCTGATGGAATGCTCGAAACGGCAGCCAAAAATGCAGCCATCCTGCGTGCCGACAACGTTCGTTTTATCAAGTCGCCCCTTGAAAGCATTGACCTTGAAAGCAATGTGGCCGATGTGGTCATTTCGAACTGCACCCTTAATCATTCACTTCAGCAAGATGTTGTATGGAAGGAGATTGCGCGTATTTTAAAAAGCGGAGGTCATTTTGTGGTAAGCGATATTTTTGCTCTGGAGCCGGTACCTGAAGTGTTTCGCAACGACCCCGAAGCAGTTGCTGAATGTTGGGCCGGGGCCGAGACCAAAGAGCAATACCTCCGTAATATTGAAGCCGCCGGCCTCACCGACATTAGCATACTCGAAGAATCGGCACCCTATCAAAAAGGCAAAATTCAACTTGCCAGTTTTACCGTAAAAGGCATTAAACCATAATTAAATATATTGCTATGAAGAGTTTCATTAAAAAAGAAAAGAAAGAAAAAGCCCAGGAAAAAGTGAAGCAAGCCCAGTGCTGCGCAAAAACTTCTTCGAGCCCGGCCGGCTGCCACGATTAAAAACACAAGACCCTTTCAACGGGCCTTTTTCACAGGCAAAAATCCATGCAACCCTCGCGTTTCAATATTATTTCGAGGCTCAACGACAGCCGTGATTTTTTCGTGGTGAACTTGCTTTCGGGCCAGGCCGACCTGCTCAGCGAGGAAGAAGTTATTTTCCTCGAAAGAAATTTTGAAAAAGCCCCAACCGAATTTCTTGAAAAGGGATACCTGGCAGACCCCGCCAGGGAAATGCAGCAATACCACCTGAGGTATATCGACTTTATTGAAAAACGCGACCAGGAGGAGGTGCAGGTTTTCTTTGTCCCCACATACCAGTGCAACTTTGCCTGCAGCTATTGCTACCAAAGCGAGTACTCCGCCCCGCCCGAGAATCTTTCGCCAGAAATAGTCGATGCGTTTTTTTCTTTTCTTCACACCCGGCTCCGGGGCCGAAAAAAATACATTACTTTGTTTGGTGGCGAGCCTTTCCTTAACGGGAAAAGTTACAAGGCCTCCCTGGCATATTTTTTTGAAAAATGTGCAGAAAACAGCCTGGAGTTGGCTGTGGTTACCAATGGTTATCACCTCGACCAATATTTCGACTTGCTATCACAGGTGAAAGTTCGCGAAATCCAGGTAACACTCGATGGGCCTGAGCAAATACACGACCGCCGCAGACCTCGTAAAGGCGGACGGCATTCCTTTAAAAAAATTGTTGAAAACGTTGACCAATGCCTTGCATTGGGCTATAGCATAAACCTGCGTGCAGTTATCGACCGCGAAAACATGGCTGAGTTGCCCGCACTGGCTCGTTTTGCCATTGAAAAAGGCTGGACCGGCCTTCCTAACTTCAAAACCCAGCTGGGACGCAACTACGAACTGCACTACTGCCAGGATGCCCGCAACAGGCTCTATAGCCGCGTGGAACTTTACCAGGAACTGTATAGGCTAATAAAAGACCACCCGGAGATTCTCGAATTTCACAAACCGGCATTTTCGGTGGCAAAATTCCTAAGCGAAAACGGCAGCCTGCCCGATCCCCTCTTCGACTCCTGCCCTGCCTGCAAAAGCGAGTGGGCCCTCGATTACAGCGGCAATGTGTATTCGTGTACGGCCACCGTGGGTAAACCAGGCGAAGAGCTGGGCACCTTTTTCCCTGAACTGAAACTCAACGAAACAGCCATTAGCGCCTGGCAGGAACGTGACTCCCTTCACATTGACAAATGCGCTGAGTGCAGCCTGCAACTGGCGTGCGGTGGTGGCTGTGGCTCTGTAGCCAAAAACCGGCATGGCCATTTGCTGGCACCCGACTGCCGTCCGGTTAAAGAACTCCTGGAAATGGGGCTAGACCTCTACTTCGGCAAATAAGCTTTTTTCCTCTCCGATTTTTCTTTAAAATTTGCTTCGAAGGTTGTATTTTTGCGCCTCCATTTTTCATTGAACCACAATCATATAACGCCATGGAATTCATCACCGACAACTTTGCCAGCGTCCATATTCTCAACCAATTTTGGCTAACCTTTCTGATGGTAATCAGCATGGTGCTGGTTTCGCGCACCTTTGTGGCAGGCACCCGCTATTCGCCCATCCTGATCATTGTTGTTTTTGGCCTGCTCATGGGTTTTATCCTGGTCAACACTGGCCTTGCCACGCCCGGTCTGCCCGAATTCCCCATTGTTGATTTAGGAAGCCGGGTCACCATAACGGCCCTTATGGCTTCTTTTTTTGTAGGAGGACAGGAAATCCGCAAACTGATCACCAATCGCAAAATCAACCCCGAGGACATTGTGGTTCCCTCTTCCGAGGAAATCTTTCTGGGCACCAAAGCCACGCAATTCATGTTCCTGGTCAGGGCATTCTTTATCCTGATTGGCATTGAATCGCTCAAGCGGGTTATTGTTGGCCACAACTCGGGCGATGCCCTCGACCATTTCTATCCGCTGCTGGGATACCTGGGGCTGGTTGCCTCCATAATCCTGATCGATCACCGTGCCAAAATATCGAACAAAGCGGTTTATATTCGCAAAGGCATCTTCGAAACGGCCATAATACTTCTGGTGCTAGTCATTTCCTACTACATTGCCCTGTGGATTAAACCCTTTATTGCCTTGCCCGAGATCTTTTTTGCCATGATACTGTCGGTAAGTCTGGGAATGATCCTGGTGCACTGGAAGTTTGGGCCTACTATCCGTTCCCTTCTTTTTGCGGGCATTCCAGTAGTGTTGGCATCAAATTTCATGGTGGGAGGTTCGCGCATTGCCGATGCCTTTCAACTGGGAGGCATGACTTCGGTGCTTTCCTTTGGTTTTTTCGGGCAGCTCTTCTGGATGTTTGGCGGGCTGGCCATCCTGATTCTGATCGGAAAGGCTAACCACATTCGCAACCTTGCCCCCGGCATGGCCGGTTCGCTTTCTCACTCGGGCCTCACCGGGGCCTGCACCGCCGGCGATCTGGGTGCTGAAGCTGCCGTACGTGCGCCCATTATGATCAATATCCCATTTATCGGACACATATTCGTATTCTCCATCCTGGCAGCCAGTGCCACGGCAGGCAGGCTGCTCATTCCTTATGCCCTGATTGTGGTGGTGGTTGGTTTGGCCCTGACCTGGCTGGCGCTCAAAACCCTGCGCACAGCCAATGCGAGCGACAAAATTGAAATACGCGGACTAATGCTTTTCTCGCTGGGCTGGCAATTGGTAGCGGTGTTTGGCGGGTTGCTCATACTTAGCATTTCGGGCATGAACCTGAGCGATGCCGTTATGGCTAATGCCGCGGCCATTTCACACTTCGGGCTGTTTGCGGCAATACAGGGAGGCATGTTTGGCACCCAGGCCGCCGGCCTCATTGCATTTGTTTTTGCCATGCCCTTTTTGGTGCACCCCCTGGTGTTCGGAATCTTTGGCAAAACAGCTGAGAATAAAGGCATTATGCCCGAAAAGATTGTTTATGCACTGGCCCTGATCGGCATTGCAGGCGTGTTATACTCCATGATTTTTTAAAGAGTTATTAACAAGCTGATCGTTCAAAACAAAATCATTTACCTTTGCCGCTGGTATTGGTTCCGGAACCCAACCGGGTTTAACGGATGAAAAGGGAATCAGGTGTAAATCCTGAACAGTTCCCGCTGCTGTAAGCTCTTTCATATTGTTTGCCAATCTTGGCCACTGTCCCGCACGTGAGGGATGGGAAGGCGGCAAACAAGGAGCAAGTCAGAAGACCTGCCATACCTTTTGTATTTGTAGCTTTCGGGAAAAAAAGCGAAGAAAAACTGATGCATCAATTTTTCTCCACCTGGTTTCGCCGTTTGTTGCAAATAATTTTAAAAAATTATTTGTTAACATTTTCCGGTCTTTGGCCGGAAGCAAAACTTCACATCATGCACAAATTACTCATTGGCTTACTGGTTTTTGTTCAGTCAATTTCTTTTACCGCTTTCGCGGAAATGCCCGACACCCTTATTACCCTTACGGAAGTATCGGTAAGTGCCCGCCGGCAGCACGATTTCGGAGCCGGCCACAACTCCTCCACCATCGACAGCACTATTCTTCAGCAGCAATCGCATCAGCACCTGGGCTATTTGCTTGGGCAGCATTCGGGCATATTCATTAAAAGCTACGGGCCCGGAATACTGGCTTCCACCAGCCTGCGCGGCGGGCAGCCCGGGCAAACAGCCCTGATGTGGAACGGCTTCAGCCTGCAAAGCCCCATGAATGGACAGGCCGACCTGGCGTTAATGCCCGTATTGTTTGCCGACGAGATACAAGTGCAATACGGTGGTGGCAGCGCCCTGTGGGGCAGCGGAGCCATGGGAGGGGCCATTTTCATAAATAACCACCGGAATCGGCAACTTGGATTTTCCGCGGAAGCGAGAATAAATACCGCCAGCATTGGAGATTTTGGCCAAAGCCTCAAAATCAGTTATGGCTTGGAAAACTTCTCTACCACCTTGCGGTTTTTCAACCGAAACAACAGCAACAACTATCGTTTTGCCGACATTACCCAGCCTGACAGCCCCATTGAAGAACAGCTCCTGGCCGGCATAAAGCAAACCGGCATTCTGCACGAAACCTGGTTCAAGCTGGGAAACAACCACCAGTTCGACCTGCGCTGGTGGTGGCAGAACAACGACCGCGACATTCCGCCGAGCCTCGATTTTAACTTTTATGAATCCAGGCAAAAAGACCACAGCCTTCGCCTGAGCGGACAGTGGCAAATGAGCCTGCCCAATGTGCTGTTCTTTTTAAGAGGTGCGCGCTTTGAAGATAATCTTGATTACACCGACAATTTCGATTATGTTGGTAACAGTTACTTTACCACCATTACCAGTGAAGCCGAGGCACGCTGGAATCCCCGAAAGGGAATTATTATAAACGGTGGAGTGAATGTGCAGGACATAACGGCCAAAGCCGACGAATACGAACAGAAGGAAGGCCGGCGAAGCCTTGCCCTGTTTGCCTCAGCAAAGTGGGAGGCCATTGAAGAGTCGCTGGAGCTGGTGGTGAGCGGCCGGCAGGAACTGGTCAAAGATTATGAGATACCTTTTGCGCCTGCCTTGGGCTTCTCATGGAAGGTGGCGCCGAAAGTGGCCATTAAAGGCAATGCAGGTTACAGCTACCTGCTGCCTTCGCTCAACGACCTTTACTGGAACCCCGGCGGCAACCCCGATCTTAAACCTGAACAGGGCTGGAGTGGCGATCTGAGGCTGGAACGTAAGTTGTCTGATGGTAAAAACAACAACTTCAGCCCTTTTCAGGAAATAAGCATTGGTGGTTATAATCGCAACATCAAGAACTGGATTATCTGGATGCCCCAAGGCGACTCGTGGATTTGGATGCCCGAAAACCGGGCAGAGGTGCGCAGCTACGGCCTCGAAAGCCGCCTGGGCGGACACTGGCAGCAAGGACACAACCGGGTGCAATGGAGAGTGCGCTACGACCACACTATAGCCCGCAACACCAAAGCCACAGCGGACGACGATCCTTCGCTTGACAAGCAGCTTATTTACGTGCCCCGCAACCGGGCCGGCCTAAACCTGGCTTTTATTCACAAAAGTCTGAGCCTGACTTACGACCATGAAATCAGCGGAAAACGTTTCACCAACAGTGACAATAGCGAATCACTGCCGGCCTACCACTCGGCCGATGCGGGACTGCATTGGCACCGCAGGTTTTCAAACTACGGACTGGGCTTTAACTTAACGGTGGAGAATATCTGGAACACGCGCTACCAGATTATGGCCAACCGGCCCATGCCGCTGCGTTTTGTAAGGGCTGGCGTAAGTTTTTCGTTTCACCAGAAGTAAAAATTAAAGGTGCCGGCAAAACCATTTGGCCTAAACCACAAAGCAGGGCTTTTCTCAACCTTATTTTTGTTATTTTTGCCGGAGATGAAAACCATTGCAAAACTTCGGTTCATTAAAATACTGGCACTACTCACCGGGCTGTGTGGCCTGGTGAGCTGCCAGGATGATGAGTTGTGCGAAGAATCAACCGCCAGTCGCTTGCGCATGGGTTTTTACCTGCCGGTAGTAACCAGCGGCAACCCCACACCTTATACAGTGGACAGCCTGACGGTATATGGCGTGGGCCGCCCCGACAGCCTCATTTACGACAACCGCAAAAACGTGCGAAGCATTGAAGTGCCTCTCAACCCCACCGCCAACCGAACGGGCTTTGTGTTTTTTTTCCCGGAAAACATTACCGATACGCTTTGGGTCGACTATCAAACCGAACTAAACTTCATTTCCGCCGAATGCGGCTTTGCTATGTTTTTCGATATTGAACAAGTGGGTCACACCAACAACCGCATTAGCTTTTTTCAAATCAATCAAAACCTGGTAACCAACAGCCTTGAAGAACATATCAAAATACTTCTTTATCCTGATCCTGACCTATAGCCTTTCGGCGAAAGCCCAGCAGGAATCCGACACTTTGTCTTTCAGGCCTACGCTGAGCCTGGGCTATGATATGTCGGGGCTGGTGCTTTACTTGCTGGAGCCAGAAGTGTTTATGCACGGAGCCTTGCTGGGTTACGAATGGCGCCCCAATTGGTTTGCCACCTTAGAAGCGGGAAACATGAGCATAGGGGTGGAACGCGAAACCCACAGCTACGAAGCAAGCGGCGTTTTTTTTCGTGCCGGGCTTAATTACAACCTGCTGCAGGGCAATCCGCGCATGAAGGGCGAAGAAATCTTCCTGTTGTTTCGCTATGGGTTTGGCAGACTCAACCACGAGGCGCCACGACTCATCATTAATGATCCCTACTGGGGCAGCGTGGAAGGAGCGTTTGAAAAAGCCCCCTATACTGCCCACTGGGCTGAGATTGGCGGAGGCTTAAAAACCAGGTTGTTCTGGCACATTTACCTGGGCTGGGACCTCCGCCTGCGCCTGATACTTGCCCGGCAGCCCGGCTCAGAAATGAACCCTTACTACATTAGCGGGTTCGGCAAAAACAAAGGTAATTCCGCCGTAATGCTGCATTATTTCGTTTATTATAAATTTCCTTTCGGAAAATAATTCCCCACATATACGATTAAATAAAAATGTTCGTTATAAATTTATCGAACGTTTGTCCGACGTTTATTTGTTTGAATGTTAGCATTTTTTGATCGAAAAAACGGAAAAAATTCGCCTGAAAATGGGAACCCATATCAGGGCATGCACGGTTTACAAACGCTGCTATACTACAACTATTCTGATTCTCACATGGATTTTGCCCGGGTAAAGGAGTTTGTACTTCAGAAACTTTCCAGGGAATTAAAACCCAGCCTTTATTACCACAACGCCCAGCATACGATCGACGTGTGCCGTTCGGTGGAAACCCTGGCCATTATGGAAAAGGTAAATGAGGAGGAATTAATGTTGCTGCTCACGGCGGCAGTTTATCACGATACGGGCTTCCTCTGGTCTTACAACAATAACGAACCCCTGGCCTGCCGCTTCGCGCGCGAAACGCTTCCTTCTTTTGGATACCTACCCAGGCAGGTGGCCTTGGTTTGCCAACTCATCGAAGCAACCACCATGCCGCAGCAACCCCAGACCTTGCTCGAAAAGATTTTGTGCGATGCCGACCTGGACTATATCGGCCGCAACGACTTTTTCATAACCGCACTAAGGCTGCATCGCGAGTGGAGCGAAAACAGTTTACAGAAAATAACTTTCAGAGAATGGTACGAACGCCAGCGCGATTTCGTTGAAACGCATGGATTTTTTACCCGCTCGGCCCGCCTGCTGCGCGACGAAAAGAAGAAAAAAAACCTGTCGCAGGTGCGCGAATTGCTTGATTTAATTGACTCCTCATCCGATATCAATTTAAAAAAAGTCAATAATAACAAGAAATTATATTTGTGAATTAATTTTTGTAAATTGGCTGACTGTTATTCCATTACTAACCACACAAAGCCATTTGGAACCTAACCCCACAAAATATGGAACCTGAGAAAAAAGAAGTAATCCTGGTTGCAACCGACTTTACCAGCATTGGCGATTATGCCGTTGACAATGCAGCACAGATGGCGCGACTGACAGGAGCCAAGCTGATTGTGCTTCACGTGGTTAACCAGACCACCAAGAGCAATTTACAAAAAGAGAAAAAAAGCGTGGACTATGTTGGCACAAAACTACTTGATATTTGCAAAAAAGTAGAGACCCAGTTTGACGTGGAATCTGACTATCTGGCCCCTTCGGGCAGTATCTTCACCACCATTGCCGAAGCTGCCAGAAATACCAAAGCCACCTACCTTTTCATGGGAACACACGGCAAAAAAGGCATGCAGTTTCTGCTGGGCAGTTTTGCCCTGAAGGTAGTGACCAGCTCGCCCGCACCCATGTTTGTGGTGAAAAAGCCCAATGAAGGCAACCATTTTGCAAGTTTTGTGTATCCGCTCGATACCGAACTGGGCTCGAAGCAAAAAGTTAAGTGGGCCATCGAACTTCATCAAAAGCTGGGTTCAACTTTTCACATACTCGTGTATTTTCCCAACGATGGGCCCATTCAGCGCAAGATGACCGGCGACCTGAAGCAGGTAACCCAGATTCTTGAAAAGCACAAAATTCCTTACACCGAAACCTATCATAAGGCACTTGAAGGCTTCGATCAGGCGATCATCAAACACGCCATCGAGAAAAAAGCAGATGCCATTATGCTGAGTACCGATCCGGAAAAGATAACCTGGAATCCTTTCGGCTCGCCCGAAGAACGGATTATCTACAACAAAGAAGGAATTCCTGTGCTTTGCATTAATTCTAAAGACCTTAAAGTGATTATTGGCGGGCCGTGATGGTTGCCATACATATATAAAGTAAAGCCGGTACGAACCGGCTTTTTTTTTAATTTTATGGCACACCAAATTAATTAACCTGCCCCCAATGAACGCACAACAGGCCGGCGAAAGAATTCTGCAGCTCACTGCCATCCTCAATGAACACAACCATCGCTATTACGGGTTGGCCCAGCCCACCATAAGCGATTACGAGTACGACATGCTGATGGAGGAACTCATTAAGCTTGAAAACCAGTTTCCTGAGCTTCTCGATCAGAACTCTCCCAGCCAGCGCGTTGGCGGTCAGGTCACAAAGAAGTTTCCGGTGGTGCGGCACAAATATCCCATGCTTTCACTAGGCAATACTTACAGCAAGGAGGAGTTGCAGGACTTTGACCAGCGCATAAGAAAGGCCATTGGCAACGATTTTGAATACGTTTGCGAGCTTAAGTTCGACGGCGTGGCCATTGGCATCAGCTATTCCAACGGCAGCATACTCCGTGCCGTTACCCGCGGCGATGGGGTGCAGGGCGATGAGGTTACTACCAACATAAAAACCATACGCAGCTTGCCGCTTTCGCTGAAACATAAAGACCTGCCCAACGAATTTGAAGTTCGGGGAGAGGTTTTGATGCCCCACAAGAGTTTCCAGAAGCTCAACGAAGAAAAAATAAACCAGGGCGAAGAGCCCTTTGCCAACCCGCGTAACGCAGCTGCCGGCAGCCTGAAGATGCAAGACTCGGCGCTGGTGGCCAAACGCGGGCTCGACTGTTTCATTTACGGACTGTTTACCGATAAGCCCTTGTTTGCCACGCACTACGAGAGTTTACAAGCGCTCAGGGAATGGGGTTTTAAGGTATCCGAATTTACTAAAAAATGCACCACCCTCGATGAGGTGTATCTTTACATCGAAACCCTGGAGCAGTTGCGGCCCGAGCTGCCCTTCGATATTGACGGTGTAGTAATTAAAGTGAACGACTATGCCCATCAGGAACAACTGGGCTACACCGCCAAATCGCCCCGCTGGGCTATTGCGTATAAATTTAAGGCCGAGCGGGTAGCCACCCGCCTGCTCGATGTTATATACCAGGTGGGGCGCACCGGAGCGGTAACTCCGGTGGCGGTGCTTAAGCCGGTGCCTGTAGCGGGAACGACTGTAAAACGAGCTTCGCTCTATAATGCCGATCGCATGGCAGAACTTAACCTCCACTTTCTGGATGAGGTGTTTGTGGAGAAAGGAGGCGACATTATTCCAAAAATTGTTAGTGTAAACCATTCGGCACGCCCGGCCAATGCCCGAAAGGTTGAGTTTGCTACCCATTGCCCCGAATGTGGCACCACTCTTGAACGTCAGGAGGGCGAAGCCGTTTATTATTGCCCCAACAGCGAACATTGCCCGCCACAGATACAGGGAAAAATTGAACACTTCATAAGCCGTCGCGCCATGGATGTGGAAACCCTGGGGCAAGGCCGTATCGAAATACTTATCAGCAACAGCCTGATTAGCAACATAGCCGACCTCTACGACTTAAAATACGAACAATTGCTGGGGCTAGAGAAATCCATTACGGATCCCATAACCCTGAAAACCAAAAAAATTAGCTTCCGCGAAAAAACCACAAGAAACATCCTCAGTGCCCTCGAAAACTCAAAGCAAGTCCCTTTCGAAAGGGTATTGTATGCATTGGGCATTCGGCTATTGGGCGAAACAATGGCCCGCAAATTAGCCCGACATTTTGGAAGTATTGACGCCCTTATGCAAGCCAGCTATGATGAGCTGACATCCGTGCCTGAGGTGGGGGAGAAAATGGCACAGAGTTTAATCGATTATTTCCAGCAGCCAGAGCACAAGGAAATTATAGAGCGCTTAAAGAAGGCCGGACTACAGTTTGAAACCCAAAAGGAAGGGGTGCCGAAAGAGGGTCCTCTTAATGGAGCCACCTTGGTGGTTTCAGGGGTGTTCTCCCATTACTCGCGCGACGAAATCAAAGCCCTAATTGAAAAACACGGTGGAAAGGTAACTGGCTCGGTTTCCTCAAAAACCACTTACCTGGTAGCCGGTGATAACATGGGCCCCGAAAAACGCAAAAAAGCCGAAGAACTGGGCGTGAAAATCATATCAGAAGACGACCTTGAAACCCTGATAAAGCAATAACACAAAACAATCAAACCTCACGAGCTAAACAATTGATAATTAAATTTTTATAATTATTAATTATTGCCTATCATTCCATCCTTAATGGTAAGTTTGCGGTCGGCCATATTGGCCAACTCGGTATTGTGGGTAACAATCACGAAAGTTTGACCCAGGTTTTCGCGCAGGGAGAAGAAAAGGCGGTGTAGCTCTTCCGATGATTTGGAATCGAGGTTTCCGCTGGGTTCATCGGCCAGCACCACAGCCGGGTTATTAACCAGTGCGCGGGCTACAGCAACCCGCTGCTGCTCTCCACCCGAAAGTTCTGAGGGTTTATGCTCCAGGCGCCCGGCCAGCCCCAGCATGTCGAGCAATTCCTTTGCCCGCTTTTCGGCTTCGCCCCGCCCCTTCCCGGCAATAAAGGCAGGGATACAAACATTCTCCAGGGCAGTGAACTCGGGCAGCAGATGATGAAACTGAAACACGAAGCCAATGTTGCGGTTGCGAAAATCAGACAGCTTCTGGTCGTTAAAACCTTTAATATTCTGATTGTTGATAATAACTTCGCCCTGGTCGTAACGGTCGAGAGTACCGATAATATGAAGCAAAGTGGTTTTACCAGCACCCGAAGCACCTACAATAGACACTATTTCGCTGGGAGCAATCTCGATACTGATACCTTTCAGCACTTCCAGATTGCCGTATGATTTATGAATATTTTTTGTTTTAATCATAAGCCATTTAAGTTGATTTCTACCAAAGCAGGAGCAACACGAAGTTGCAGCAGGCCGCTCATTTTTTCGGGCCGTCCCCAAAGGCCCAAAGTTACCAAAGTAATTGATAACAGTGGGTTTTTAAAATCACAAAACAGGCAGTTTGCTACTGAATCCTAAAAAAGGTAATTCAGGCCGATATAAAGTCCGGTATTGCCATCGCGCTTGTCGAAGGCTTTTCCAAAATCGACAGCCACAATAAAGTTTTGGTTTATGGCAATACGCAAGCCTGCGCCGGCACTCATATGCAGGGCATCCTTTTCTTCGTCGAAGAACATCCTGAGGGTTTCTCCTTCTTCCAGGGTCACGCTATTCATGTCAATTTCAATAGCAGAAAATACCAGGCCACCATCCACAAAGCCATTCAGGCCCAGGTACACGTTGGTTGCACCAATATTAAAACGTACGAATTTCCAGCGCAATTCCAGGTTGCCCATGGCAATGCCGTCGCCCACAATGCGGTTTCTAAGGATTCCGCGCAGGCTTTTCGAGCCGCCCAGGCCCTCGTTGGTGTTTCCTCTCAGAAAAGAGGTAACCAGAATAGGCTGCACATAAAAAGGTGCTTTCCCGGCAATGGTTTTTTGCAGCCCCAGACGATACGCAAACGAAAGGTCGTCTTCAATCAGGGTAAAATACTGGCGGTGAGTAAGGGAAAGTTTGGCGTGCCCGTAGTCGCCGGTAACCATAAAGCCGGGTGCCATCATAATTACGGCTTCCGACCATACACCACTCATGGGGTTGGGTTCGTTGTCGCGGGTATCAAACGAAACGCCGGCCTTCAGGTAGTTCACCCAGCCGCCTTCAGCTTCGCCCTCTTCAATGAGTTCCCATGCCACATAGCGATCGTATAAACCGTCTACCTCAGGCAAAAGGTCATCCCCTTCCTTGCCTTTGTTCAGTTTGTCAATGTCAACCGACCCAACGGAAAAATTATAAACTTCAAAACCGGAAACCCAGTTCAGGTTCTCGCCAATTAGCTTTCCCTGCAGGTCGATTTTTGTACGAAACATTTTCCGGTCGTGGGCATAAAAGGCCCGGCTCAGGTAATCAAACTCGCCGTTTTCGAAGTCACGGTCGACCAATTCGGGCCAGTAGGCCGACTCATAGCCGTTAAACCCATGAAAGCTGTAAAGCGGGTCGGTAATATAACTCAGGTCGAAGGTGGTTCTGATGCCCATTACCAACTGATCGGAGTCGTAAAAGAAGCGGTTGTATCCGCTTCCTTTGGTAAAGCGCGACAACTCGAAATACAGCGAATGATCGTAGCGCGGAAATCGCGAGCCATCACCGTAGTTGAAAAGATTGACTAGAGCCCCGTACTGAAACCCGAGGTCACTGTCGAAGGTAATGGTGGGCAAAATTCCGCCAAGCCTCCAGCCTGTTTTTACTGGTGGCTCAGATTGGCTCTCTTCGCTCTGGGCAAAGACTCCGTTGGTTATCAACATAGAAAGGCCCAAAATAAAAGCAAAAAACATCAGTTTACCAGGGTTTTCCGTTTTTCTCATTTTTGCATGCGGGTTAAGTAGATAAATTGAAAGAACTTCAAAACCTTACAAGCCAAATTGCAAAATAACTTTATTTTTGGATTGAAAATACACTTTGATACATATTATTGAAATCCGGCATGACATACAAGCCCAAAAAACCCTCAAAAATATTGTCTGTTTTTACTAAAGCTTCTGCAGGAACGGCGAACAATTATCAGCTGAATTTCTGGGGCCAATTATTCATGGGAATGGTTTATTCACTGGGATATCTTCCTTTCAACGCAGTAGGACTGCTGCTCGGATTTGTCATGCCCGGTATTTGGGTGTTTTGCACCTACAGGCTGATCCGGTTTGCCTCACAGCAAACCAACATCCTGCCCTTCCCGCAATGGATGCAAAAAGACCCGGGCAACGCACTGATTATTGTCGCAGATCTTTTCTTCCTGGCCCTGATCTGGATGCTGATTCTGAGCGGAATTTTCGACAAGACCTGGATAAAAATACTTTTTACAGTAGCTTTCCCTTTGCTAACCCTGTCGATGCTGAGAAATCTACTCCACTTGTTGGCCATGAAAGATGGGGACAACAGGGAATAATAATTTTTTATGGCTGCTTTCGCGGAAAGACTTTGGCGCATAATGCTTTTTTTACGACTTTTGAATAAACTTAAACCCACGAAATCATGAACACCCACGAAATATTCGATCGTTTCTGGATTCCCTACTCCACCCAAAACCCATCGGCCATGCA
Source organism: Bacteroidales bacterium UBA4814 (assembly GCA_002402465.1). Classification (GTDB taxonomy): domain Bacteria; phylum Bacteroidota; class Bacteroidia; order Bacteroidales; family UBA7960; genus UBA7960. Next base: position 73,316 of record DHFW01000009.1, on the reverse strand, counting down.
TATTTACGAGTTGTTTACCGGCCTGGGCGAAAAAGTAGTGCACGACCATATTGCCCTGCGTACCTTCAACGACCCACGCATTAATATGGATGTGATTGCCCGCGTTTTTACCGATAACGGTTATGAGCAAAAAGGCAATTACGAGTTTAAAGCCAAAAAGGTATTTGGCAGGCATTACGAACACAAAACAGATACGGAAGCACCCAAAGTTTTTATCAGCGAGTTGTTGCTGGAGCAATGCAGTGATTTTGTACAAAAAACCATTCGCGAGCGGCTCGACGCCATCGACCAGGCCGTGTATAACGACCCCATGCTGGTTTACCAGGGAAGCATCTGGGGAAAAATTCCGTTCGAAACCTACGATGCCCTTCGGCAGGAAAGTGAATATGCAGCATGGACGATGGTTTACGGGTTTCGGGCCAACCATTTTGCCATCAAGGTAAATGCGTTGAAAAAGTTCAGCACCCTGCAGGAGGTCAACCAATTTATAAAAGACAACGGCTACCTGATGAATGTGGTGGGTGGTAGCGAAATTTACGGCGTTCCCCAGGAATTGCTCGAGCAAAGCTCCACCAAGGCCGAAATTATCCCCTTCGAGTTTGTCGATGGTGTTTTTGAGGTGCCCTGCTGCTTCTACGAATTCACACTCAGATATCCCGACGAGAACGGCAAGCTTTACAGCGGTTTTATTGCCGCCAATGCCGATAAAATTTTCGAAAGCACCAACTATTACAAAAAATAACCCGGTATGTAATAATGCCTCCAGAACAGGCAATGAGACAGAAAATCCATTTTCCATGACAACTACCTCAGGTCATTTCCCGTTCGATCTGCTGGCCCGGCAGCTTGAGGGCGATTTGTTTTTTGATCAGACCTGGCGCATGCTCTATGCCACCGATGCCTCTGTTTACCGCGAGCTGCCTGCGGCGGTTTGCCGTCCAAAAAATGCAGGCGACCTGAAAAAAATCATTGCCTTTTGCAACGAACACACCCTGCCAATTGTGCCGCGTACAGCAGGCACATCGCTTGCCGGGCAGGTGGTAGGACATGGTATGGTAGTCGACTTTTCACGGTATATGACCCGCATCCTCGAGCTGAACCTTGAGGAGCGCTGGGTCAGGGTTGAGCCTGGTGTGATTCTCGATGAGCTGAACCGATATCTTGCACCCCACGGGTTGTTTTTTGGTCCCGAAACCTCCACCTCCAACCGCTGCATGATGGCCGGGATGGTGGCCAACAACTCTTGTGGCTCGCACTCCCTGGTATATGGCAGCACCCGCGATCACACCAAGGCCATAAAAGCCTTGCTGGCAGATGGAAGTGAAGCTGTTTTTGAAGAACTCGACCATGAAACTTTCCGCAGGAAATGTATCGGTAACCGCTTGGAGAACCAGATTTACAGCCAAATCTACGAGCTGCTTTCCAGACCCGAAAACCAACAGGAAATCCGGGATCAATATCCCGACCCGCGCCTGAAACGGCGCAATACCGGCTACGCACTCGATTTGCTTTTGCAGTCGTCAGTATTCGGCGACAGCCCCGAGCCTTTCAACTTTTGCAAACTGCTGGCAGGCTCCGAAGGGTCGCTGGCTCTTTTTACGGAGATTACCCTCGATCTGGTGCCCCTGCCCCCGCCCGAACAAGCGCTGGTATGCGTGCACCTCCACAGCGTGGAAGAAGCGCTTCGCGCCAACCTCATCGCCCTCAGACATGGCCCGGTGGCAGTAGAACTGATCGACAATATGGTGCTCGAATGTACCAAGGCCAATCTTGCACAGCGCCAGAACCGCTTCTTCGTTCAGGGCGATCCGGGTGCCATCCTGGTAGTGGAGTTTGCCTCACATACTCATACAGAAATACTGCAGCGAGCGGCTTCCATGGAAGCCGAGATGCGTGAGGCCGGGCTGGGTTATCATTTCCCTGCCATTTTCGGAAAAGACATAAACCGGGTTTGGGCGCTGCGCAAAGCCGGGCTCGGTGTGCTTTCCAACATTCCGGGCGATGCAAAACCCGTGGCTGTGATTGAAGACGCCGCCATGCACGTGGAATCCCTTCCGCAGTTTATCGAAGAGCACAACGAAATCTTGCGAAAGCTTAATCTTCAATGCGTTTACTATGCCCATATTGGCACGGGCGAACTGCACCTGCGGCCTGTGCTGAACCTAAAAAACCCCCCTGATGTGGAGCGTTTCTACAAGGTCGCCCTGGAAACGGCCTTGCTGGTAAAACGCTTTCGTGGATCGCTTAGCGGTGAGCACGGCGACGGCAGGCTGCGGGGCGAATTTATCCCGCTCATGTTGGGCGAAAAGGTTTATGCTATGCTGCAAGAGGTAAAAAAGGTCTGGGATCCACAGGGCCTTTTCAACCCAGGAAAGATTACCGACACCCCCTCCATGAGGACCCATTTGCGCTACCGGCCTGGGCAGCCCGAGCGCAAACTTAAGACCTTCTTTAATTACAACAACACCCGCGGGTTTCTCAGGGCGGTGGAACAATGTAACGGCTCGGGCGACTGCAGGAAACCAGCTACAATGGGCGGCGTAATGTGCCCCTCCTACCATGCCACCCTCAACGAAACCGACACTACCCGAGGAAGGGCCAATGTGCTGCGTGAGATCGTTACCAACTCTGGCAAAAAAAATCCTTTCGATCACCCGGAGCTACTGCAGGTGCTCGACTTTTGCCTTGCCTGCAAGGGGTGCAAGGCCGAGTGTCCTTCCAATGTCGACATGGGGCGCTACAAATCAGAGGTACTGCAACAATATTATCTTACCCATGGCACCCCATTCAGGGCACAAATTATTGCCGCTTTCGCGGAAATGAACCGCCTGGCAAGCTTGGCACCCTCAATTTACAACGCACTGGTAAGAAACAGCATTACCGGCGCTATCATAAAAAACATCATGGGCTTCTCGCTAAAGCGAAGCATGCCTCTTTTACAAAAAACCACCCTGAAAAAATGGGCGGCCCGTCACCTCGAAAAACTCAATGAAAAACTCGATGGGCAGAAAAAAGTTTGGCTGTTTTGCGATGAGTTTACCAACTACAACGACACTCAAACGGGCATCAATGCCATTTTGCTGCTGCACGGACTTGGCTACAGGGTAGAAATTCCGCCACACGCTGAAAGCGGAAGGGCAGCCATTTCGAAAGGCTTGCTGAAGAAAGCAGCCAAGCTGGCCGAGAAAAATATAACCTTATTGCATGAGCTTGTCAGCGAAAATGAGCCGCTGATTGGCATTGAACCCTCAGCCATACTGAGTTTTCGCGACGAATATCCCGACCTTTGCCCTGAGGAACTGGCATCGCAGGCTGCAGAGCTGTCGAAAAACACTTACACCATCGAAGAATTTATCTGTCGTGAGCACGAGACAGGCCACATCGATGGTAGCCTTTTTTCTGCCGAAAGGCATGAAATTTATTTCCATGGACACTGCCACCAGAAAGCCCTTTCGAAAACAGATTATTCATTAAAAATTTTGCAGATTCCGCCCAATAACCACATTACCAGCATTGATTGTGGCTGTTGCGGCATGGCAGGATCGTTTGGGTATGAGAAGAAACATTTCGAGCTGAGTATGCAAATTGCCGAGCTAAAGCTCTTTCCCACCATCCGCCAGGCGCCCCCACAAGCCATAATTTCAGCCTCCGGCACAAGTTGCCGCCACCAAATACTTGATGGCACTGGCCGAAAAGCCCTTCACCCGGTGGATGTGTTACTATTGTCGTTGCGCCCAGGCTAATTGCTCGCTTTACCCTCTTCAAAGCTATAAAATAATTCGCACCTTTTCCTTTTTTTCCACTTGGGAAAACAGTAATTTTGTATTTGCAAATATCTGATCCTCAAAGTATTCATTCACACTTTCTCAATACGTTTCATGTCGCGTTTTTTGTTACTACTTATTTCTTTCATTATTACTTTTCCTGTTTTTTCCCAAACCTCTCATGATTTTTTGATCAAGGGCCTTCAACTCTTTTCGGGACAGCAATACCAGGCAGCCATTGAGGCCTTTACCAAAGCCATTGAACTAAACTCTGCAAAGGACGAGGCCTGGTTTAAACGCGGGCAGGCCAACCTGGAGCTAGGCAGAATTAACCAGGCAGCCAATGACTTTTCTGAGGTAATCGCCCTGAGTCCAAAACATGGCGAAGCCTATTACTTTCGAGCGTTAACCGGGGTGAAAAAAGGCGAGTACACTGAGGCCCTGCAAGACTTGAACCGAGCCCTCGAAATTGACTCTGCTCTGGTGCAGGCCTATATACTCAGGGCCGAGCTGGGTGAGAAAGCTGGAAGAAACGGAGAAGTAATGACCGACTTGAACCGAGCTATTGGCATGGCCCCCAACCATTCCAACGCCTATTTTTTAAGGGCCAGGCAATGGAGCAAAAACAAAAATTTTGAGAAGGCTTACGAAGACCTTAGCCAGGCCATTGTCCTGGACCCTGAGCATGCCGAAATGCGGCTCGAAAGAAGCCATCTTTGCATGAGCCAGGGGTTGTTTGAACAGGCTGCCGAAGACCTTAGCATTGCTATCGATAGCGGCCTCGACTACGCCGACAATTACCAGCTGCGGGCCAAGGCCTACTTCCAGGCGCAGAGATATGCCGAAGCCATTGCCGACTACACCATGCTGATCAACACTTTCAGCCGTCGCACTGACCTTGTTTATTTCCAGAGAGGGCTATCTCGCATGCAAGTCAACGATCTGACCGGAGCCTGCCAAGACCTGAGAAAAGCTGCCAAACTCGGGCATGCTGAAGCAGAAAAAAAAGCAAAGGAGATTTGCAAATAGCAACGAGAGTTCTTGACTTCAGATACTTAAGCGTTTTAATTTATATAAATAAAAACGCCGCTCTGGATTGCTCCGGGGCGGCATTTTTTATTTGAATGAAATCAGGGTGGTTATTTCTTGGTATCTTCAGTTTCATCGGCAGCGGGCTTTTCTTCCGCAGCAAGAGCTTCGGGAGCTTGGTCGGCCACAGGTTTTTCCTCCGCAGCGGGGGCTTTCTCCTCAGGAGTCTCCTCTTTCTTTTTGCGGGTAGCTTTGGCCTTGGGCTTTTCCTCTTTGGTTTCTTCCTTTGCCTTTTCCTTTTCGTCCATGGCAGCCAGTTTTTCCTTGAGGGCCGTTTTTTCGGTCTTCTCAATTTCTGACTTCAGGTCGGCAAGCACGCTCAGGTCACCAAGGGTAGTCTTTTCAATATTATCCTTGATTTTCTTAACTGCGCTCTTGGTTGTTTTCTCCTTGGCTTTGCGATCGGCTTTTTCAACGGCTTTTTCGGCCGATTTCACATCCTGGAAAACCTTGGTATGGGAAACAACGATTTTCTTGCTTTCCTTGTTGAACTCAATGACTTTGAAGTCGAGGGTTTCGTCTATTTTGGCGGGGTTGCCGTCTTCCTTCACAATGTGGCGGGTAGGTGCAAAACCTTCAACGCCGTAAGGAAGTGAAACAATCACGCCCTTGTCGGAGGTCCCCACGATGGTGCCCTGGTGAACGGAATCAATGGTAAACACGCTTTCGAACACATCCCATGGATTTTCTTCCAGCTGCTTGTGGCCGAGGCTCAGGCGGCGGTTTTCCTTATCCACATCGAGCACTACTACCTCAATGCTTTCACCAATCTTGGTAAACTCAGCAGGGTGCTTGATTTTTTTGCTCCACGAAAGGTCGCTGATATGAATCAGGCCATCCACGCCTTCTTCCAGTTCAACAAAAATACCGAAATTGGTAAAGTTGCGAACGGTAGCGGTGTGCTTGGAGTTTACGGGATATTTCTCCACAATGTTTTCCCATGGATCGGGGATCAGTTGCTTGATACCAAGCGACATTTTGCGCTCTTCGCGGTCCAGGGTCAGGATAACGGCTTCCACCTCGTCGCCCACTTTCAGGAAATCCTGGGCGGTGCGCAAGTGCTGCGACCACGACATTTCGGAAACGTGAATCAAGCCTTCTACCCCGGGGGCAATTTCGATAAATGCACCGTAGTCGGCAATAACCACTACCTTGCCTTTAACCTTGTCGCCAACCTTCATGGTTTGGTCAAGCGAATCCCATGGGTGCGAGGTAAGCTGCTTAAGACCAAGTGCAATGCGCTTCTTGTTTTCGTCGAAATCGAGAATAACCACGTTGATTTTCTCATCGAGTTTAACGATTTCTTCGGGGTGATTGATACGGCCCCAGGAGAGGTCAGTAATGTGGATAAGACCATCCACACCACCCAGGTCGACAAACACACCATAAGAGGTAATATTCTTAACCGTTCCTTCAAGGATCTGTCCTTTTTCAAGCTTGGCAATAATTTCGGCTTTCTGTATTTCCAGCTCGGCTTCGATAAGTGCTTTGTGCGAAACCACCACGTTTTTGTATTCGTGGTTGATTTTCACCACCTTGAACTCCATGGTCTTACCCACATAGATATCGTAGTCACGAATGGGCTTCACATCGATTTGCGAGCCGGGCAGGAAGGCCTCAATGCCAAAAACATCGACAATAAGACCGCCTTTGGTGCGGCATTTCACGAAACCGTTGATGATCTCGTCGTTGTCCATTGCCGCATTGATACGTTCCCACGAACGCAGGGTGCGGGCCTTCTTGTGCGAAAGCACCAGCTGGCCGCTGGTATCTTCCTGGCTTTCTACATACACTTCAATGGGATCGCCAATTTTAAGGTTGGCGTTGTAGCGTACTTCGGCGGCAGGAATGACCCCGTCGGATTTGAAGCCAATGTTGACTACCACTTCGCGGTTGTTCATAGAAACAACGGTTCCATCGATTACTTCGCCTTCACCAATCGACTTGAGGGTTTCATCGTACAGGCTTTCCATGCGCTGACGCTCGGCAGCAGAATATGCTTCCTGTTTCTTGCCAATTGAATCCCAGTCAAACTCGCCTGCTACCTGTGCAGTAAATGCACTTTCACTGCTTTTCTTTTTTGGAGTTTCTGGCTGGGTTTCAGCTTTGTGCGTTTCAACAATCTCTTCTGCCGGGGTTTCGACTGCTTCTTCAGCAGGCATTTCGGTTACCTCTTCAGCAGGAGTTTCAACTGCTTCTTCAGCAGGTGTTTCAGCTACTTCTTCAGCAGGTGTTTCGGCGGCTTCTTCAGCGGGTTTTTCAACGGCTTCGGGCTGGTTTTCGGCCTGCTCAACAGGCTTCTCTACTGGCTGCTCTTCCGAAGGGTTCAGATTTTTATTTTCTTCTGACATTTAAAAAAGGGTGATTAAATACTGTGGTTTTCCGGAGTTTCGCATGCTTGGTCCGGACAAACCGGGTTAAACAATAAGTGAATTACAGACCCTGAAAAGGGACTGCAAAGGTAGAATTTTTTCTGCAAACAACAAACTAAAAATCAGATTTTAAGGCACTTTTACACCTCAAACTGAATGGGTTTGTCCACGGTTTCTTTTTCCATAGCCATGTCAACGACTTCAATCATTTCCCTAATATATACAAAGTCGAGGCCTTTCAGGTATATCGGGTTGATTTCGATCACGTCCTTGCGGTTGTCTTCCGAAAGGATAATAGTTTGTATTCCCGCGCGTTTTGCTGCCAGAATTTTCTCCTTGATACCCCCCACTGGCAGCACCTTACCACGAAGGGTAATTTCGCCTGTCATGGCCACACCGGGCTTCACCTTTCGCTGGGTAAAGGCCGAAGTAAGGGCCGCAAACATGGTTATGCCGGCCGAGGGGCCATCTTTTGGGGTGGCGCCTTCTGGCACGTGCATATGCACATTGTATTTTTCGAAAATTCGCGAGTCGATGCCCAGGTTTGGCGCCTGCGACTTAAGATATTCGTAGGCCAGGGTGGCCGATTCCTTCATAACATCGCCCAGGTTACCTGTCAGCGTAAGCTGTCCTTTGCCCTTGCTGATGCTCACCTCAATATAGAGCACTTCGCCGCCGGCCCAGGTCCAGGCCAGGCCGGTCATTACCCCAGCCAGGTTTTTGAGTTGGGTCTGATCGCGGGTAAAAACGGGGGCACCCAGAATTTTCTCCACATCCTCAACCCTCAGGATGGGATCGAAGGCCTCTCCCATAACAATTTCGCGGGCTTTGGCCCGAATTACCTTGGCAATGCATTTTTCCAGGGCGCGCACACCCGACTCGCGGGTATAATCCTGAATAATTTTTTCGAGTACTTTTTTGCTGAACTTCAACTGGTCATTTTCAAGTCCATGTTCTGACAGCTGCTTGGGAACCAAATGCCGGCGTGCAATTTCAATTTTTTCCTCCACAATATAGCCGCTCAGATGTATGATTTCCATGCGGTCGCGCAGGGCCGGCTGAATGTTCGAGAGGTTATTGGCTGTGGCAATAAACATCACATTCGAAAGATCGTAATCCACCTCCAGGTAGTTGTCGTAGAACGCCACGTTCTGCTCGGGGTCGAGCACCTCAAGCATGGCGGAGGAAGGGTCGCCCGAGAAAGTCTGGTAACCCACCTTGTCGATTTCATCGAGCACAAACACCGGGTTGCTGGTTTTTGCTTTTTTGAGGTTCTGCATAATGCGTCCGGGCATGGCCCCAACATAGGTTTTGCGGTGGCCACGGATTTCGGCCTCATCGCGCAGGCCGCCAAGCGACATGCGGATGTACTGCCGACCCACAGCCTCGGCTATGGATTTACCCAATGAGGTTTTGCCCACCCCGGGAGGGCCAACAAAGCATAAAATTGGCGACTTCATATTGCCTTTAAGCTTCAGCACGGCGAGGTATTCGATAATGCGCTCCTTGATCTTTTCCAGTCCATAATGATCGCGATCGAGCACCCGCTGTGCCTTCTTGAGATCGAACTTGTCCTTCGAAAACTCGTTCCAGGGAAGTTCCACCAGGGTTTCGAGGTAGTTGAGGTGGATGGAGAACTCCATAGCAGCCGGGTTTATTCGCTGTAACTTAACGATCTCTTTCTCGAAAACATCCTGTACCTGCTTGCTCCACTTTTTGCCCTTAGCACGTTCTTTCAGATCTACAATTTGCTGATCGTAAGGATTGCCACCCAGTTCCTCCTGTATGGTTTTAAGCTGCTGATTGAGGATATAGTCGCGCTGCTGCTTGTCGATATCCACCCTAACCTTCGACTGAATCTGGTTTTTCAGCTCCACCACCTGAAGTTCGCGGGTTAGATGCTCCAGCACAATGTTGGCACGCTCGTTTAGGTCGAGGGTTTCGAGCAGTTTCTGCTTCTGCTCATTGTCGATATTCAGGTTGGAAGAGATGAAATTGACCAGAAAAGCCGGACTTTCGATGTTCTTAATGGCAAAAGCAGCTTCGCTGGGCACGTTGGGCGAGAGTTTCACAATCTGAATGGAAAGATCTTTAATGGTGGCAATCAAAGCCTTGAAACGCTGATCACTTTTTATCTTAACCTTACTGTCGAAGGCAACTACCCTGGCTTTGAAGTAGGGCTCATTGGTTACCAACTCTTTAATTTCGAGCCTTTTCTTGCCCTGAATAATAACCGTAGTGTTTCCATCGGGCATTTGCAGGGTTTTTATGATATGTGCAAAAGTTCCAATGCGGTTTAGGTCTTCGAACTCCGGGTCTTCTATGTCGGCATTCTTTTGCGAAACCACACCGATTACACGGTTCTTTTTAAAAACTTCTTTAACCAGGCGAATCGATTTATCGCGACCCACGGTGATCGGAATAACCACCCCTGGGAAAAGCACTGTATTTTTTAAAGGAAGTATGGGAAGCACATCCGGAATCTGCTCTGCAGACATTTGTTCTTCCTCTTCAGAACTAAGCAAGGGAATAAATTCGCTGTCGGCATCCACAATATCAGAAAATTGAAGGCTGTTTCTTTCAAAAAAATTATCCATATCAGAATTTTAACGTCAAAATGTCATTAATAAATGAAAAAAAGGCAGGCAATTATTACATACCCCTTGTCCTTTTTTTTAAAATTTTTATAACCATTGTAAAACCAAAGCTTTACATACCATCCGGCATTTAAAAAAAGTACTTAAAAAATCAGACATTAGAAATTAGCAACAGCCGTGCCATAAAGGATCAGCTTGCAAAAAGCAGCCATTTGTCAGGTTTATAACAAAAAAGGTGCTTTGCATGTTCGGCAAAGCACCCGGATAATTCATTGCGGGCCGTTTTACAGCCGCCGGTAATTGAACGACTGATTGTAGACGTTTCGAAGGATATGCTCTTCGGCTTCGCCGAAGTTGAGACCACGGCGAGCATGCACCCGCTTTGCAACCTGCACGGCTTTGTTTATATCTACATTGCTGAAGCCAGCTACGCTGCCCCAGGAAAACGACGGAATAAAGTTGCGCATAAAGCCGGCGCCGAAAATCTGAGCGTTGATGCCTACCACCGTGCCCGTGTTGAACATGGTGTTGATGCCGCATTTGGAATAGTCGCCCATGAAAGTGCCGCAAAACTGCAGGCCGGTGTTTACAAAGCTGTTTTCAGCGTAATCCCACAGGCGCACCTCATCGTAATTGTTTTTCAGGTTTGAGGCGTTGGTATCCGCGCCCAGGTTGCACCATTCGCCAATAACACTGTGGCCCAGGAAACCATCGTGGGCCTTATTTGTATAGCCAAAAATTACCGAATGGCTCATTTCGCCGCCCACTTTGCAGTGCGGGCCAATGGAGGATCCCGGATAAATTTTTGCGCCCATTCTTATCTTGGAGTGCTCACCCACGGCCAGTGGCCCCCTCAGCAGAGCACCATCCATGATGTGGGCATTTTTCCCGATATATACAGGCCCTTCAGAAGCATTTACATAAGCCATTTCAAGCACGGCACCCTCTTCCACAAACACATTTTCGGGGGCAATAACGCGCACATGCTCCCCCAGTGGCTGGCTTTTACGGCCTTTGGTAAGCAATGCAAAATCATCCAGAATAGCCTGATCGTTTAGGGTTACAATGTCCCACAGATTACTAATCTTAATTATCTCTGCAGAACTCTCCATGGGCTCCAAGGCTTCCAGCAGGTCGGTATCGAGATTGTCGACATCTTTGTCGCGCAGCCGGTGAGCCAGGAGGGTATCGCCGCTAACCAGGGTTTGATTGAATTGTAAACGGCCAATCTCGGCCACAAGTTTTTTGTTGGGAAAAACACTGGCATTGATTAGTACATTATCCTCTTCCTTTACCAGTGGAAATTTCACGCTGAGGTAGTCCTGGGTGAGTGAGGATGTTTCTTTGCCGAGGTAGTGTTCCCATTTCTCACGAATGGTTAGGATGCCTACCCTGATATCGGCCAAAGGGCGGATAAAGGTAAAAGGAAGCAAGTGGGTGCGGGTTTGGTCGCCGAAAAGAATATAATTCATAGTACTTATGGTTAGTTTGTCAATAGGTTGTGGCTCAAAAACGAATAAAGATAGAAAAAATTATTAAAAAAAAAGCCCTTAACAAAGGGCTTGTAAAAAAGTATCCTGAAGAGATTTTCTAATTATTTCTGCTTGAGGTGTTTCTGGTACTTAGTGCGGAACTTATCTACACGTCCTGCGGTATCTACAAGCTGCTGCTTACCGGTGTAGAACGGGTGAGAGGTATGCGAAATTTCCAGTTTTACCAGGGGGTATTCCTTACCATCTTCCCATTCAATGGTTTCCTTGGTGGCAGCCGTTGAGCGGGTAAGAAAGGCGTAGTCGTTCGACATGTCCTTGAAAACGACAAAACGATAGTCTTTGGGATGGATATCTTTTTTCATAATACTTTTTATTTTTTGAAGCCGGTCAGCGTGTTGAAGTGTTGAATCCCAATTACTGAGGTGCTTCAAAAGTGTTTATTAAACAGCCCGGTTAAATGCTTTTTTTTTGTTAAATCCTGACTAGCTTGTTTGCTTGTTTTTTCAGGACTGCAAAGATAAAAATATTTTTCTGAATTTAAAACCTTGCCAGGAAAGTTTTTTTGAAAATAAACTGGCTTTCCCATTAGTTTGTCTGATCAAGAACTTGTAAAAAAAGGAAGAGGCCAGCAGCAAGTACCAGCCTCTTCAAAAAAAATCAAGCAATAATTTAATCCAACGTATGCACCACCAATCCGCTGCGCAACTTGGGCTCAAACCAGGTAGTTTTCGGGGGCATAATGTTGCCGGTATCGGCAATGTGGAGCAGTTGTTTCATGCTAACCGGATACAAAGCGAAAGCCACGGCCATTTCGCCGCTGTCCACTCTGCGTTTTAGCTCACCCAGCCCGCGAATACCACCCACGAAGTCGATGCGCTTGTCGGTACGCAGGTTTTTTATGCCCAAAATCTCATCAAGCACCAGATTTGACAAAATAGTCACATCGAGAACACCAATCGGATCATTATCATCGTAAGTTCCGGGTTTGGCTTCCATGGAGTACCACATACCATCGAGATACATGGTAAAAGTATGCAACTTTTCAGGTTTTAGCTCAAGAAGTCCTTTTTCTTCCACCACAAAATCCTTGCTCAACTTTGCAAGAAAATCTTCCTTGGACAGGCCGTTAAGATCTTTCACCACGCGATTGTAATCATTAATAGTTAACTGGTTGTCAGGGAATAATACAGCCATAAAAAAGTTGTACTCTTCGTTTCCGGTGTGGTTGGGGTTGTTTTTCTTTTTTTCAGCCCCCACCAGTGCGGCTGCGGCGGTGCGGTGGTGGCCGTCGGCCACATAGAAGGCAGGCACCTCAGCAAAAAGTTCCTCCAGGGTCTTAACGGTATCATTGTCTTCGATCACCCAGAATTTATGGCCAAAGCCATCGTCGGCCACAAAATCGTATTCCGGTGGGTTTTTGGTAATGCCTGCCACTATGGCATCGATTTCGGGCACAGCCCGATAAGTAAAGAATACGGGCTCAGCGTTGGCATTGATTACGCGCACATGCTTCATGCGGTCTTCTTCCTTGTCGGGACGAGTCAGTTCATGTTTTTTGATCACGTTGTTCAGGTAATCCTCAACGCCTGCACAGCCAACAATGCCGTATTGAATTTTCTCATCCCAGGTTTGTGCATACACATAAAAATTGGGTTTGGGGTCTTGTTTCAGGTAACCTTTATTCTGAAACTTCCGGAAGTTCTCAACGGCCTTGTCGTAAACCTGCTGCGAATACAGGTTTGTACCTTCGGGCAGTTCAATTTCGGGTTTTACTACACGCAAAAAACTGTAGGGGTTTTCACCGGCCTCGGCGCGGGCTTCCTCAGAGTTGAGCACATCATAAGGCCTTGAAGCCAAATCTTTCACAATCTCTTTTGGGGGGCGCCAGCCTTTGAATGGTTTTAAAATCGCCATCTAATTAAATTATTAAGGTTTTCTATTTGTTTACTTTAAAGGTTACATCGCCTTTTTCGAAGAAAGCCACGATCTGCTTAGCAGCGGCAATGCCAGCGTTGATGTTTGCCTCGGATGTCTGGGCGCCCATTTTCTTGGCTGTAAAAACTACCCTTCCGGGAAATTTGGCTTCGAAATCGGCCCTGGTGTCGGGAGCGATGTCGGAAACATAGCGTATATCTTCGCGTTCTTCCATGAGCTTCAGCAGGCCTTCCTCGTCAATTACTTCCTTGCGGGCGGTGTTAACCAGCATAGCTTTTTTTGGCATTTGCTTCAGCAGGTCGTAATTGATTGATTTTTTAGTCTGGTCGTTGGCCGGGATGTGCAGCGAAATATACTGGCAAGTTTTGTACAATTCTTCCACACTGTCCAGTGCCGTTATGCCATCCTTCTCAATGTCTTCTTTTTTCACAAAGGGATCGAAGGCAAAAATTTTCATGCCGAAGCCTTTGGCTATTTCTGCCACGTATTTTCCCACGTTTCCATAGGCATGAATACCAATGGATTTTCCGCGGAGCTCGGTGCCAGATGCGCCACTGAAAGCATTCCTGATCGAATACAGCATCAAGGCAAAGGCCAGTTCTGCCACGGCATTGGAGTTTTGCCCGGGGGTATTCATGGCTACTATGCCTTTTTCGTTGCAGGCTTGCAAGTCGATGTTGTCGTAGCCGGCGCCGGCCCTGACAATAATTTTCAGCGAAGAAGCGGCTTCCATCACCTCGCGGGTGGCCTTGTCGCTGCGAATGATCATAGCATCGGCCTTGGCAACGGCTGCCTTTAAATCATCCACGGAAGTGTATTTTTCGAGCAGGATCATTTCATACCCGGCCTCGTCGAGCACGGTTTTTATCCCGTTTACAGCCACGGGAGCAAAGGGCTTTTCGGTTGCAACCAGTACTTTTTTCATAATGAATTATTTTGAGTTGTGATTAATCTGGTTATTTAAACCTTGTGAGTTTTGCGCCTCCACAGGATTACTGTGAAGAAAATATTTCACAAATTTTCCGGAGAAGGCACAAAATCCACAAAGATTTTAAGCAAGACAATTAAATTTTGCCGGGTTAATTACTTGGCGTGAAGCTTTTCGAACTCTTGCATGGCTTCCACCAGGGCCACAACACTTTCGGGTTCCAGGGCGTTGTATGTGGATGCTCTGAAACCGCCAACCGAACGGTGACCTTTGAGGCCGCTCATGCCTTTTTTGCCGGTGAAGGCCAGGAATTCGGCCTGCAGCTCTTCGTACTCGGGCTTAAAAACGAAGCAAATGTTCATGAGCGAACGGCTTTCCTTTTCGGCGGTGCCTACAAACATTGAGTTGCGGTCAATCTCATCATAAAGCAACTGGGCCTTTTCCTGATTTCTTTTCTGCATGGCCTCCAGGCCGCCAAGCTTCTTGAGCCAGCGCAGGGTTTCCATGCAAGTGTAAATGGGCAAACAAGGAGGTGTGTTGAACATGCTGCCATTGTCGATGTGCGTTTTGTAGTTAAGCATGGTGGGGATGGTTCGATCTACCTTACCCAGGATGTCTTCGCGAACAATAACAAAGGTAACGCCTGCTGGGCCGAGGTTTTTTTGGGCACCGCCATAAATGAGGGCATATTTTGAAACGTCGAGAGGACGGCTGAAAATGTCGGACGACATATCGGCCACCAGCGGCACGGGGCTGTCGAAGTCTTCGAAAATTTCAGTACCGTAAATGGTGTTGTTGGTAGTGATGTGGAAATAGTCGGCATCGGCGGGGATTTTCCAGCCTTTGGGAATGTAGCTGAAGTTCTTATCAGCCGAAGAGCCAATTACTTCTACTTCGCCAAACTGTTTGGCTTCTTTGATGGCTTTCTTGGCCCACACACCGGTTTCGAGGTAAGCTGCCTTTTTACCAAGCAGGTTGTAGGGCACCATGGCAAACTGCAGGCTGGCGCCACCACCCAGGAAAAGCACATGATATCCTTCGGGGATATTCAGCACTTCCTTGAAAAGGGCTACTGCCTCATCCATTATGGCCTGAAAGTCTTTGCCGCGGTGCGAAATTTCCATGACAGACAGGCCGCTGCCATTCAAATCGAGAACTGCCTTAGCGGTGTTTTCGATGACCTCGCGGGCCAAAACCGAGGGCCCTGCGCTAAAATTATGCTTTTTCATTACAAGTGGGGTTTAAGAGTGTTTTACTAAAAAGGTTTTATTGGAAAATTTATTTTAATTCCTTACACGCCTTTTTCTTTAAAAAAAAGGAAACCAATCAAAAAAGAAACCAACAGAAAACAGCGCCCAAAACCAAGGGACCCGGTTGGTGCTCTCCTCTGCAAAGTTGGCAAATTTAAACCATACAAAAAAGAAAAACCGCCTTATTTATGGCTTTTCTTTAAGGGTTCCGGGGAGGGTTCAGGGGCTTAAGCGAGGGGTCAATGGCAACCCTTGCATCTACATCGGGAACATACACCCATCGGCCATCGTCAAACCTGAACCCGTCGAAAACATTGACTTCGGGCACGTATTGGCTGAAGTTTCCACGCAGGCTTTCGTGGGTGGGCGAAAGACGGTCGAAAATGATCATAGGAACAGTTCGCCGTCGCTTCACCACAAAATCGGAATGATATCTCAGGCTCATGCTTACCCTGGCGGAGTACTCAAAAATGACACGATAGGGCTGGCGTCCGCCGCTGTCGAAAACCCGGGCCCCAAACACGGGGCCGCTTTCGGTAAGAACGAAAGGCTCAATAACCCTTTTGCGCGTTGCCGGATTATCGCCCTTCCAGCCTAGCAGGGTATAGTAATCGTGCCTGCGATGCCTCAGGTGAATAAGCTCGTAGTAATAGGCCCCATACCATTCGTCGGGGCCCAGCTCTCTGGCCGAAACCTGCGTAATATTTGCGGTCATATCCGTAAGCGGAATCAGTTGTGCGGGTTGCTTAAGGGAGGGAGCAACCTGCACAAAGCCAAAATACCTGAAATGCCCGCTCAAAAGTGGCACATACCAGCTCACTATCCGAAACCGCCCATCGGGGCTGTGTAAAAAAGATACCGTCCGAACTGAGTCGAAACGATTGGTTAAAGCACTATCGAGCAACAATGCCCCACGCAGGGCGGCTTCAAATGCAGCATTTCTTTCCAGGCGTTCCTGATCATACCTGGGTTCGATAATCGACATGGCCATTCGATGCAGTGAATCCTCGAGTGCGGCAAACTCACTTACGGTGACTTCTTGTTGATTCTGAGCCAAAACAGGGATCGCAAAAAGCAAGCCTGCAAAAAACCACAACAGATATTTACGCAGCATAAAACGGGTTTTAATTTTCAGGAATAAACGCTTATCTTCGTTTTTATGTTGCAAAGATAAGAAGCTACAATACTTTTCAAAGCCACAAACATGCCACTGACCATCGACAAGCGCATTAATGCCTTTTCCCTACTGGGAAAGGAGTTAAAAACCATTGCTGCCGCCCTTGGCAGCGGTAACGAAAGCCAGTTGTCAGGAACGGCTTCCCAAAAGCTTTTTCGCGAAGCAAAAGAGGCACCCGGGTATAACCCCTGGTTTACTGCAGAAAACGTGGAAAGCGCCCTCGAAGCCTTAGGAGAAATGCTCGATGAAAACAAGCTGAAAAAATGGGTTGAGAATTATCCCGACCTGATTGCAGCAAAAGAGTCAGGCAGCCGAAAGGTGGCCGTGATCATGGCAGGCAACATCCCCCTTGTGGGCTTTCATGACTTTTTGTGCGTATTGACCGCAGGTCACCAGTTTCTTGGAAAACTATCCTCACAGGATAACAGGCTGCCTGTAGCCCTGGGCAAACTTCTCACGGAGATAGAGCCCGCTTTCCGCGAAAGCATGACCTTTTCCGAAAGCCCCATCAATGGTTTTAATGCAGTTATTGCAACCGGCAGCAACAACAGCGCCCGCTATTTCGAATATTATTTTGGCCGGTATCCGCACATTATCAGAAAAAACAGGAACTCGGTGGCCATTTTAGAGGGCGATGAAACCCCTGAGGAGTTGCAGTGCCTGGGCAGCGATGTTTTTTCGTTTTTCGGGCTGGGCTGCCGCAATGTTTCCAAACTACTGGTACCCAAAGGTTATGACTTTTCCGCACTGCAAAATGCCTGGGAACCTTTTGGTAAAGTGGCTTACAACCATAAGTATTATAACAATTACGAGTACTTTAAGGCCATATATATAGTAAACCGCACCTGGCACAAAGATACCGGCTTTTGCTTGCTGAAACCGGACGCCTCGCTTTCTTCGCCCGTTTCGGTGGTGCACTACGAAGAATACCCCTCGAAGGAATGGCTGAAGAAATACCTTGAAAAAGAGGCCGGTAATATTCAGTGTATTGTGCAACGCAAAAAAGAAAAGGGCACCTTAGCGGTACCCTTTGGCCAAAGCCAGCAACCAGACTTATGGGATTATGCCGATGGAATCGACACCCTGGCTTTTTTAATGCATCTAACCTGATATCTTCCTAAAACTGAAGGAAGGTTATCTGCCCGTTCTGATCGATTCCTTCGAGCCGGAAACGCAGGTCTTGTCCACCATTGAAATAAGGAATGCGCACCCTAACCCTGCCATTCTCATCGGGCGTAATGTTGGGAGCCCACAAAATGGTTCGTGGCACCTGGCTTTCGTCAAATTTTTTTACTTCAATCCTTGAAATGTAAAATTCATTCGGAACCTGATAGCCCCTGAACTGGTACTCGTAGGAATATTGTTGCATATGAGATGCCCGTCGGGTATAAATGAGCAATGCCCCGTTTCCACCCCGGCTGCCAAGAATTGCGGTACTAGGCCCCCTAAGGACTTCGATCCGTTCTATTTCTGGCACTGGTATGTTTAAAAAGGCAAAACGATCTACCTGTACATCATCAACAATAAACATGGGTTCACTGCTCAACATTATGCTAGACGGCCCTCTGAGTGTTATTTCTCCACCAATAATTGCCAAACCGGTTACCCGATCTCTGAGGATTTCGATAACATTGGCATAATTCACTGTCAGATCCTCGATATAAATAACCTGGTCCGGGGTTCCATACAAACTGGGAGTCTTTGTTTCCTGTCGGGGTGTATCTTTATCAAAAAACCTACTAAAAAACCCTGGGCGACTTCTTTTACGCCAATCAGGGCCTTGCCTGATGTTTTGATGAAACCTGGTATTTATATTATGTTCGAAGGAAGAACTTCTGCTTGTGCCATTAAATAAATTTACCCTGTAAATGCGTCCCCGCAAATCGCGCTGCACTGAAAGCAATCCAGAAAAATCATTTTCATAAAACAGACCAGAAAAAGCAAAATATCCGTCATAATCTGTCTTGGTGTTTAAAATTTGACGATCCTCAGCATAACCCACTGACATTTCAATATTCAATTCACCTGAAGGCCTTGAGGAAGAAACCGGCGTGACTTGACCAGCAATAGAAAGACCACGAACTTCATGAAACTCTATCTCGGGAAACCGCCCAGCCAGCAAATCATTCCATGCAAAACGTCGCCAACCATGAGTCAACATAAGTAGGTCTATTGCTTTTGCCCTTTGATCATCAACTCCTGAAAAATAATACCAAGGATTATTAATAGTCTTTCCTAAGTCGCTCGAAAGCAAAAAATACGCAGCTATGTTGGACTCGGAAAAATCGTCATGGCCGCGGTTTTCTGTTACCGCAAGCGAATAGCTGGCCTGCGAAGGTGACAGCTCACTGAAAGTATCAAACTTTAGGTCAACAACCAGCAAACTGTCTGTCAAGGTTCGATCAAACGCTAGTGCCGGACCATCATCTGCCAAAAGGGCCTTATTAACAAAAACCAGTCGCTCTGCTAGAGGTAAATCCCCCGGGCCAAAAAGAGTCAGGTGGGTTATTCCCTCCGGAAAAATGTCGATGGGAAAATCCGCATAAAAATTTCTATCTGAAAGCATTGCCTTCTCATAAAACAGAACTTTGCCCCTTGTATGGGCCAACAAGGCAATCTCCGGTATTATACCTACACTTTCGGGATCAAAATTTGCATGCACCCTGACATGAAAACCATCAGCATTAGGCTCTACCCTGAGCTGATACCCCTGCAAAAAAGCATCTGGCAGCTCTGCTGAAATTTTGTTTCCGTTGCTGAAAACAACCTGTGCACTATACTTCTCTGAACTTTCGGGTGTAAAATAAAAGTATCCCATCCCGTCGTGAATTGTTTCAAAAGCGACCACTTCGTTTCCCTTACTATCCAAGACTACGCCCGTGGCCTTCTGCCCAGCACCAAGGCTGTTGGCCGCTTTAAAAGCAAGCCTGTTCTCCAAACCTGCTATCATATTGCCACCTTCAGGGAAAAACGCAAATTGCATTTGCTCCTGTTTAGCAGCCAAGGACGAATTAAAGCGAATATTTCTGCGCAACTCAGACTTGGTTGCATAGTTAACCTCCTCCTTGTTGTGCACATAAATATCCTTTCGAAAAATGAAATCTGGATGAAAGTTATTCATCCAGTTAGTATAAGCCTTAATCTGGTAATTACCATCTGGTAATGAGTCGCTTAGGAGAATATCACCATTGGCAAACCCATTATGCAAACGCAAAATCTTAAAATCGACAACCTGGTTGCGGGTATTAATAAGCTCAACAAAGAGATTGGTGCTGGAAGTGTCAGGGATATGCGTTTTGGCAGAAACCAAGTAGGCCTTGAGCCAAATCACCTCACCAGCCAGATAATCACTTTTATCCGTATGCAAATACACTTTTTGCTGAGGGTAGATGCGGTTAAATTCAAGCAATTGCTGATAGGGCTTTACCTGAACTGGATGGTCACCGCCCAAGGAACCCAACGAACTGCTGTAAACGACCGGAAACATGAATTGGCAAGCAGCAAAAATTATTAAAAAAAATGATTTTAAAATTGATCGCATAACACAGACTCCTTTTTTGTTGGCAAATCGGGCTAAGAAAAGCCCATCTTCACAAGGCAAAAGGTAGTTATTTTGCCAATATTTTCCAAGAAAACAAATACTTTTATTCCATCCGTAAATAATTTGTTTATTAAGGTCGGATTGAACACCGAAGGGCTCACCGAAGGTAAACTCGCAGGATGATTTTCATCCGTGTTTATGCTTAATGAATCATGCTCGTTTCATATTCAATAAACCCAAAAATCTTCAATCAGGTTTAAAACCATAGTTGAAGTTTTTTTTCAATTGCATTAAGCATAATTTTTGGAATTGCTTTCAGCAAATTGCAAAAGCCCCCCTGATTCCTTATATTTGTGTTTTATGCATCATTAAGGGAGATGGTTATGAGCAGAAAAACGCGAATCACTTTTGGTCTTGGGGCGCTGTTTACTTGGCTTTCTTTTCAACCCGGTGGCGATCCATATGCAGGCAGCCGCAAGCAGATGGTCGATGAGCAGATCCGCGCCCGGGGCATTGATCATGCCCCCACCCTGGAGGCCATGGAGCGGGTGCCCCGTCACCGTTTCGTGCCTGCAGACCAGCAACGCTTTGCCTACGCTGACAGGCCGTTACCCATAGGTTACGGACAAACTATTTCGCAGCCCTACATCGTTGCGTATATGACACAGATTATCGATCCCAAACCCCATTACAAAGTGCTGGAGATTGGTACTGGTTCGGGCTACCAGGCTGCCATTCTGGCCGAAATTGTGGATAAAGTTTACACCATCGAAATTGTTCCGGAGCTTGGCCGCTCTGCCAGCCGCCTGCTCAATGAGTTGTATGACAACGTCAGCGTTAAAATCGCCGACGGCTACCACGGCTGGGAAGAAGCCGGGCCTTTTGATGCCATTGTGGTAACCGCTGCAGCCGGTACCATACCACCACCACTGATTGAACAGCTTAAAGAGGGCGGAAAAATGATCATTCCCGTGGGTTCGCCTTACCTCACTCAGCAGCTTATGCTGGTAGAAAAGCGCAGCCGCCGCTATACTACCCGCAGCCTTATGCCGGTGCGTTTTGTACCTTTCAGAAGGAGCGAGTAAAATGGCTGTTGAAAGAATTCCCGAAATTGTCAGCAACCGCCTGCTGATCAGCCTTGGATTGCATTCAGCGGCCATCATTGCCTTTCAGCTTTCGCTGATGCAGCTCATTTCGGTGGTGCAGTGGCATCATTTTGCCTATATGATCATTTCTATTGCCATGCTTGGATTTGGCGCCAGCGGAACACTTCTTGCCCTTGCCAGAAAAAAAATACTGGCACACTCCAACTTTTTGGTTCCTTTGCTAATGATGTTGAGCGGGATGCTCATGATGGTGGTTTTTCCTTTGAGCCGGGCCGGTTTTCTGCGATTTGACGTTTTCCTGCTTTTTTCAGGCGGAGGGGGTTGGCTGGCCCTGCTAATGAACTACCTGGTTTTCTTCCTGCCGTTTTTCTTCGGCGCCCTGGCCATTGGCATTATTTTTATCAGGCAAAGCAGTCAGATTGGCGCCCTGTATTTTTCAAACCTTTTAGGTTCGGGAGCAGGCGGATTGCTTGCGCTTTGGCTTATGGCAGTCTTTTTACCATTCAGGGTGCCGCTGCTCATTGGCTTGCTTTCCATCGTTTCGGGCCTGCTTCTGAGCGACCGCCACGGCATGAGATGGAATGCTCCGCTGGGTGCAGTGGGCTTGCTGCTTGCCCTCATTCTGTTTTCAGCCAATGGGCAGCTTCACTTATCCGAATACAAGGCACTGGAAAAAACGCTTCACCTGCCCGAAGCAAAAATCACACATACCACCCCTTCGGTTTACGGACTGGTTCAAGTGGTACACTCACCTGCCCAGCGGTTTGCCCCGGCGGTAAGTTTTTCCTACACCAAAGAAATTCCAGGGGGCAATGCCGTTTTTGTAAATGGTGACTTTTATGGGCACATTCTTCCACCTTCAGCCAATCCAAATGAACACATCCTGAACTACACCACACAGCAACTCCCTTATGTAATTTCAGACCCGGAAATCGTGCTATGCATAAATGCAGGCACCGGGGTGGCTGTTTCGCATGCTTTGGCCAATGGAGCCGAAAAGATCGACGCCGTGATTGAGAACCGTGCGGTGGCAGGCCTGTTGAAAAACGACCTGCTGCATGCCTCGGGAGGCCTGTTTCAGGCACCAGGGGTAAAAGTGCACATGCTACAGGCAAGAAACTTCCTGGCCAGACAAAGCACCGACCATTATGACCTGATTGTTCTGCCTTTGCTCGAAGGCTTTGGAGGCACCTCGGGCCTGAATGCTTTGCGCGAAGAATACAGCTACACCCTGGAGGCATTTCATCTAATGCTGCAAAGGCTTAATCCGGGTGGCATGATTGCCGTATCTACCTGGCTCGACTATCCCCCGCGCACCAGCCTGAAAATCCCGGCCACACTGGTTGAAGCCGCCATCAGGAGCGGCATTGAAGACCCCACGCAGCACTTTGCCGCCATTCGCTCATGGGGAACGGTAACTTTTATCCTAAAAAAAGAACCGCTAATCAAGGATGACCTTATTGCAATCAGGCATTACTGCAACGAAATGTTTTTCGACCCCTTACTGCTCCCTGAGCTTGAACCAAAAGAGCGACAGCAGTTTAATATGACCGGCGACACCCAATATTTCGAGCGGCTCGACAGGATAATGGCCCGTGACCCGCTCGCCCTCGAAGATTATGGCTTTGCCATTGCCCCCTCTACCGACGACCAACCCTATTTTTCGCAATTTCTGAGGATTGGAAGCTTTCGGCATCTGGCAGAAATTTTTGGAGAAGAGCAAATGCCCTTTCTTGAACTTGGCTACCTGACTCTGATCATAACCCTGGCGCAAAGTACTTTGCTGGCAATAATCCTGATCGTCCTGCCTTTGTTTGCCCTGAAAAAAAGCCGGTATAAAAAATCGGCCACCCTGGTTTATTTCGGAGCCTTGGGTTTGGGCTACATGTTTGCAGAAATTATTCTTATCCAACGTTTTGTGTTGTATTTCGGGCAACCGGTGTTTGCCATGGCTGCGGTTATCAGCACCATGATGCTTTTCAGCGGAGTGGGCAGCAGGCTTTCGCAGAAAATGAATGTAAATGCCAGCAGAATCAGAAACATTGCCTTGCTGGTGACAGGCCTGCTGCTGCTGTTTGCCTTTGTGCTTACACCCCTGCTCCAAGCTAGTATTGCGCTGGGCATTGTATTTAAGATTACCATAAGTCTGCTGGCCATCGGCATTCCTGCCTTTGTTATGGGAATGCTTTTCCCGCTGGGGATTCGTTTTCTCGACAAGCACAACCCGGAGCAAATTCCCTGGGCGTGGGGAGTTAACGGCTGCCTGTCTGTTATCAGCACTTCACTGGCCACTCTGATTGCGGTTGAAAGTGGTTTTCGAACCGTAATCATAATAGCCGCCCTCACCTATCTTTTAGCCGGCTTGGCCTTTTCTCTCAGCGGCAAAATATTCCAAAAAAAATCCTTTTCTTAGCCTGAGCAAAAAAAATATGACTACTTTGATTACCAGCCTTCAAAATCCGCTGATAAAAAGCATTGTAAAGCTTCAGCAAAAAGCCTCGGAAAGAAAATCGAGCGGTATGTTTGTTGCTGAGGGGCGGCGCGAAGTGTCGATTGCATTGCGCCATGACTTTGAAGCAGAAAAACTGATCTGGTGCCGGGAAATCTACAAGCCCGACACGGTTTATCCCATTCCGGTGGAAACTTTTCCTGCCCAAAAACTGGCAGAGGTATCTGCTGCCGTTTACAATAAAATGGCTTACCGCGAAAATACTGAGGGGATTCTTTTGCTTGGGAAAAGCCGGCAGCTAAACCTGGACGATTTCAATCCAAATACAAATTCATTAGTAATCATGCTTGAGGGCGTGGAAAAGCCGGGCAACCTGGGGGCCATATTGCGTACCACCGATGCAGCCGCTGTCGATGCGGTATTGCTTTGCAATGCCAGAACCGATCTTTACAACCCCAACGCCATAAGGGCAAGCCTGGGCTGCGTATTCAGCCAAAAAGTTATAATTTGCACCAGCCAGGAAGCACTGAACTGGTGCAAAAAGAACAGCATCCGGGTTTTTGCTGCGGCACCACAGACTCCGCATTTTTATTTTGATGCTGATTTCCGAAAGGCATCAGCCATTGCATTTGGAGCCGAAGACCAAGGTCTGAGCCCTGTTTGGTTTGAAAAAGCAGAGCAGGTGATCAAAATTCCAATGAAAGGAATAATCGATTCACTGAATGTGTCAACTTCCGTGGCTATTGTGACATTCGAAGCTGTTCGTCAACGATCCAGGGATTATTGATTTGGGGTCTGCTTTACTGAGCTCACGGTTTAAACTTTTCGGTTAATGATTTTGAAAAACGCTGAAATAAATGAATCAAGGCCGCGATTCATAAATCATCATTCATTAACCATCAATTCTTTTTTGTTTGCGCCTTTTCAATTCGGTATTCAGCAAAAACAGTTCGCGAGAAGTCTGCCCTGCCACAGAGGTATTTTCTTCAGCACGTCTGATAAGATAAGGAACAACGGTTTTTACCGGACCGTAGGGCACGTATTTGCTTACGTTGAAACCCTCGGCCGCCATATTGTAACTGATGTGGTCGCTCATGCCCAGCAACTGCGAAAAAGACACATGCGGGTGGCCTTTGGCCACACCAAGGCTAATCATTTTTTCAGCCCCTCTTTTGCAGCTCAGTTCGTTGTGGGTTCCCACGCAAACCGCCACATCTTTAAGGTTTTCAATGCAAAAGGCCACTGCATCGTCATAGCCTTTATCTGTAGCAGGTTTGTCAGGATAAATTGGTGAGGGATATCCCTTTTCTGCAGCCCGCTCCCTCTCTTTCTCCATGTAAGCGCCCCTCACCAGTTTCACACCGGTATAAACCCCTTTTTCGCGCATACGCTCCACAAGACTCTTGAGATATCCAAGGCGATCGTGCCGGTACATTTGCAGCGTCGTGTAAACCAAAGGCTTATCGTGGTTGAAGCGTATCATCATTTCTTCAACCATTTCATCAACAATAGACTGAATCCAGGTTTCTTCGGCATCCACCATAACGGGAATTTCCAATTCTTTTGCTCGCTGACAAATGGTCAGGTAGCGACCCTTTACCCTTTCAAACTCCTGCTGTTCTTCTATGCTGAGGGGTTCTCTTGCCTGCACCTTTTCAAGCAAACCAAAACGCGCTACCCCCGTAGGTTTGAAAACCGCGTAGGGAATATCGGGATTGTTTCTGGCCTTTTCCATGGTGGCCAGAATCTGGTCGCGGGTGTAATCGAAATCGGCATCGCTCTCCTTGCCTTCGGCCGAATAGTCGAGAATGGTTTTGATGTTTGACCGGCCCAGGCGGGCAATGGTAGGATCGCATGAGTCGATCGTTTCGCCCCCGCAGAAATGACTGAAAACGGTGGGCTTCAGCGCCCAGGAAACGGGCAGCCTGGCAGAAAGCGCAAAACGGGTAAGACCAGCACCTATTTTCACCAGGATGGGGTTGCCAATCATACGAAAAAGCCACCAGGCCTTTTTTAGTTCTTTGTTGCTTTTGTCATGAAAAGCCACCTGCGTATTGTCAAATGAGAGCATAGAACCGTAATTTTTGCAGCAAATTTAAGGATTTCCATGCTTGGAAATTGAGCCGCTTTAAAAGTGTATGAAAAGATTTGCGTAAATTGTAAGAAATTTTGCAGATTAAATAAATTTGTCAGAAAAATAAGGCTGCCATGAGTCAGAAAGACCGCTTGTTAAACCATCCGGTATTTTTCGAAGACGACGAGAATGCACATTTTGCCCGTTTCCTCGATTTCCATGTAAAATCAGGAGAAACCCTCTTCGTTTTAACCGACCAGAACACGCACAAACACTGCCTGCCGGTGCTTCGCAAAAAGCTTCCCAATGGCTTCCCCTTAAAAATCATCGAAGTTCCCGCGGGTGAAAAGCACAAAACCCTGGACACCTGTTTTTCGGTATGGGAGATTTTAACCGACAAACTTGCCGACCGCAATACGGTGCTGATCAACCTGGGGGGTGGGGTGGTTTGCGACCTGGGCGGTTTTGCTGCTTCCGTTTTCAAAAGAGGTATTCGCTTTATTCATATGCCCACCAGCCTCATGGCCATGGCCGATGCCAGCATTGGTGGAAAAACAGGTATCGACCTGAAAGGGTTAAAAAATATGGTTGGAACCTTCAGCCAGCCCATGGCCGTCTTTATCGACCCGGCATTTTTACGTACCCTTCCCGAAAGGGAGCTTAACAATGGCTTTGCTGAAATGCTTAAGCACGGGCTGATTGCTGAGTATTC
Source organism: Bacteroidales bacterium UBA4814 (assembly GCA_002402465.1). Classification (GTDB taxonomy): domain Bacteria; phylum Bacteroidota; class Bacteroidia; order Bacteroidales; family UBA7960; genus UBA7960. Next base: position 46,829 of record DHFW01000009.1, on the reverse strand, counting down.
ATACTTCGAAGAGCTGGCACAGGCCGGCCCCGAAGAAGTGACCACCGAACAGATCAGAATTTCGGTTGAAATTAAATCGGATATAGTAATGCGCGACCCGTTGGAAAAAAACATCCGAAAGGCACTCAATTTCGGGCACACCATTGGGCACGCCCTGGAGAGTTACTCGCTGCTAAACGACGAAAAGCCCCTGCTGCATGGCGAAGCCGTAATCCTGGGTATGATGGCCGAAACCATGTTGTCTGAAAAAATGAACTTCCTGAGCAACGAAGAAACCGAGGAAATCCTCTCCGGCCTTATCGACTTTGCCGTTCTTTACGACCTGAATAACAGCTGCATCGAAGCTTTGTCAGAATATATGCAATACGACAAAAAAAGCATGGCCGGAATACCCGGCTTCAGCTTGCTGCGCCGGCCCGGGCAGGTTATTACCGGTGTGGAATGCAAAGCCGACCACATACAAAGGGTTCTGCAAGAACTAAAGGAGATTCTAAAAAACAATTAATTAAAAACCATGGAAAACCTTTTGCTGGTTAATGCGCCGGCCGATGGAACCGTAAAAGGCCGCATTGAGCTCCCTTCCTCCAAAAGCATCTCAAACAGGTTGCTTATCATCAGAGCATTAAGCCAGTACGATTTCCCCATCCATGAACTTTCGGAGGCCGAAGACACTAAAGCCCTGTTGCTGGCTCTGGAATCGGAGGGGTTAACCCACGACATCAATGCAGGACATACCGGCACAGCCATGCGTTTTCTCACCGCTTACCTGGCCACCCGGCCAGGCAGTTTTTATCTTACCGGCTCTGAACGAATGAAGCAAAGACCCATTGCCCCGCTGGTAAATGCCCTTCAGCATCTGGGTGCCGATATTTCTTATTCTGAAAAACCTGGCTTCCCACCTCTGAAAATTAAAGGCAAAAAACTCAAAGGTGGAAACATAAATGTGGAAGCCGGCATCAGCAGCCAGTTTATCAGCAGCTTGCTGCTCATTGCACCCACCCTCGACGATGGCCTGGAAATCACCCTTGGCGGCATTCCTGTTTCTTCCGAATACATTAAGATGACCCTGGGGCTCATGAGCCAGTTTGGCATTGAATCGCGCTGGGAACGCAATGTAATCAGCGTATTGCCCGGCAGCTACCAGCCACGCAAAATCACTGTTGAACGCGACTGGTCAGGTGCATCCTACTTTTACGAACTTTTGTTGCTCTCCGAAAAGGGCAGTTTGTTTTTTCCGGGCCTTTCGGCCAAAAGCCTGCAAGGCGACAAGATACTGTGGGAGTGGTTCGGTCATCTTGGCATTACCACAAAGTTTACTCACGAAGGGGCCTTTGTGGAAAAAACAAAGGGGCATCCCGAATTTGTCTCGTTCAGTTTTCTGGGAAACCCCGATTTGGCGCAAGCCATGGCCATGGCCTTTGCAGGCAGCGGCATACAAGGCATTTTCAGGGGTCTTGAAACTCTCCCCCACAAAGAAACAGACCGTATTAAGGCTCTGCAAAACGAGCTGGGTAAGCTGGGCTATTCGCTTGCTGCACGCGAAGAAGGCCTGTGGCAACTCCGAAAAATGGCCTGGCCGCAGCTGCCCGGACGAGTAACCTTTAAAACTTACAACGATCATCGCATGGCCATGGCCTGCGCACCTCTTTCACTGAAACTGGGGCAGGTAGCCATACAAGACCCTGAAGTGGTAGTTAAATCCTTCCCCAACTTCTGGGAAAACCTGAAGCAGATTGGCTTTAAACTGATTTATGGTGCCAGGTAAAGGCCTTTGCCAGCCTAAACCTTTCCTGTGAGGCCCATGGGGTCGATAAAAGAGCGCACTACCAGGCTCTTCTCAAGGCTGCTGTCGCCATCATCGGGGGTAGGCACCACGGTGAGTATGGGTACATCGGCCTTGTCGATGATACGTTCGGTAGAGTTCTGCGAAAAAATATCCGGGATGCTGCTGCCTTTCTCAGCCACGATCATAATCAGGTCGGCATCGATTTTATTGGCGAAAGTCATAAGTGCCTCGGGCCAGTCAATATTGGGATCAACACAAAGATCGGTGGTAACTTTAAGGCCCAGGTCGTCAAAGGTATCCTTAACTTTTTTCAGCAGTGCTTCGTTTTTAAATATGGTGGCTTTGTTGCGGGTTCCCAAAAAGCCAAAAACCCTGATATTGGCCCCGAAATAATTGGAAAACTTAACGGCTTTTATGATCTTTTGCGTGCTTTCCTGCGAAAAGTCGATGGGCAGCACAATGTTTTTATAACCCACGTGATGGTGCATATGCTTCACTACCATTACGGGCACATTCACGCTGCAAATCACTCTGTAAGCATAACTGCCCATAATGTGCTGCACTCCTTTTTTGCCATGGATGCCCATTACAATAAATTCGGCCCGGATGCGGTCGGCCACCTTGCTTATGGTAGTAAAAATACTCCCCTCCTCTATCAGGTAAGAAACCTTTAGTTTGGCCCGGCTTTTTATTTGGGCCACCCCGTTTTTAAGTTTTTCTTCTATTTCTTTTTCCTTAGGGGTGCCCAGTATCTTTTTCCCAACCACATGAAGCAACACAATTTTATGGTTGAAAATCTTGGCAATTTCGGTGGCGTGATCCATTGAAAAATTTGCCACTTCGGTAAAGTCGGTGGGAACCAGTATGTTTTCGCGCAATAGCTTAGCCATCCAATGGAGTATTAGTTTTTAAAGGCGAGTAAAAGTAAGAAAAAAAGAGATTTTTTTTCTTATGCAAAATAAAAAAGTTCCGGCTAAACAAGGTCCTGATCGCGTTCCTGCCTGGGGTTCATAAGTCCCAGCGGATCGATAAATGAGGTAACCACTTGCGGTCTGAACTCAGCCTTGGGCGAAATGCTCAGCACAGGCACACCGGCTCTGAAAATAACCTCCTGAGCTATTGATCCGACAAAAAAACGGGCAAAATTTTTCTTTTGCTGGGTCATGATAATAATCATGTCTGCTTCTTTAACGGAAGCCATTTTGCAAATGCTTTCAGGGATGCTGGAAGTTTTGTCTTGAATAATTTCGGTGGTACAATTTATTCCGCGGCTGGCCATGGCATTGCGCACCTGGTTCATTTGTACGCTTTTCATCAGTTTTTTGATCTTGTTTTCGGCCGAGACCACGGAAAGCAGATGAATGGTAGCGCCAAAAAACTTCCCAAACTCAATGGCTTTTTGTACCTGCTTTTTGGTTTGGCCAGTAAAATCGAGGGGCAGCAGGATGTTGCGAAAGGCAGAAAAAATTTCGTTGCCTTTCAGGGTTATGACCGGGCAATGAGCTTCGCGAACAACGTTGAAGGTGTTGGTGCCCACAAAGCGGCGGATAGGCTTCGATTCGCCTGCATCGCAACCCATCACAATCAGTATCACATCCTGATCGAGAGCTGTTTCAATAATCTGATCGTAAACCTTTCCTTTTTTGATGATGTATGAGATCCGGGTGGTGGCTTTAGTATTCATTCTATTTACAAAATCCTCAATATGATCGAATTGCTTTTGGGCATGGCCCTTAAGCCAGTGGAGATACTCATCGGGCGAAATGAATTTGCTTATCACTGCCTGGTCTTCAATCACGTAGAGCAGCAGAATTTCGGCATCGAAAACCCGGGCTACTGAATAGGACTGCTCAATGATCTGGTCTGACTTTTCTCCAAAATCGACTGGGACAAGAATTTTGTTTCTGGAGTATCTCATTGCGCCGCTGCTTAATGCCTTTGCGAGGTTGCAAAAAAACACATACCAGCAAAGACGGATTCTTATACAAATATAGATATTTTTTTAGTATGTTAGCCGCGAATGAGGGATGATTTCCATCTAAACCGACCATTTATCGCCAGCACTTCCAGGGCGGTAATTTTTAAGGTAATTGAGGGCATCCAATGAATCTTTGGCAAAATAATAGATTCCGCGGAAGCGTTCCGAAGCAAAGCGCTCGTGGTACACGTGATCGAAAAAAGCGTTCAGGGAGTTGAAGAATCCGTTGGTATTGATAAGCACAATAGGCTTTTGGTGCACCTGCAACTGCTTCAGGGTAATTATTTCAACCAACTCTTCGAGGGTGCCAAATCCTCCGGGCAGGGCAACAAAAGCATCAGAGAGCGTTTCCATGGCAGCCTTTCGCTCACGCAGATCGCGTGTAACAATCAGGTTGTCGGCACCTTCAAAGGCAATACCCCTTTTATGGATCAACTCCGGAATAACGCCGGTAATTTGCCCATTGCCTTCTTTTACAGAACGTGCAAGTTCACCCATCAACCCAACAGTTGTGCCCCCGTATATCAAATCGAAATTATTGTTGGCAATCAGGTTGCCCAGAGCACGAGCCTCGTCAAAATACTGCTGGTCAATATAATCGCTCGATGAGCAGAAAACACAAATCTTCATCATATCTTATTAGTTTTTCCCGGTGGGAATATTTCACTTGATAATTTATGACCTTCAAATGATCACAAAAATAAGCTCAAACAACAATTCAGAAAGGCAAAACAGCATTTCGGGGATAAATATAGGAAAATAAATTAACTAATTAGATGAATAAAAAACTTTTAGCCAGCCTCGCTGTCCGGTTTCAAAAACCGAGATATGTTGGAGTTTGAACTACCAACAATTATGCAACAAAAAAACAACAGCAACTGTTCACATGCCCCACAGACGCCCCTGCCAGGTGTTACGCTCCAGCATCTTTTTTTCAATGAGATTAATCACCTGGTCGCTGCGAATACCTCCCCAGTTTTTTCCGGCATTGAAAGCAGGAGGCACTTCTCCCGAAAATCGCTCAATACTGATGCCAGGCCTGAGCCTTTCCACAAAAGAAACGATAAAATCCACGTATTCCTCAAGGGTAAAAAGATGAAAATGCTCCGGATTCTTTGCATATTCGAGAGCCATAGGCGTCCCTTTTACGATTTGCAACTGATGAAATTTAATGGTGTTGATGGGTAAATTCGAAAGCATTGCGGCCTGATCGAGCATTTGAATGCGGTCTTCGCCCGGCAGGCCAAAAATAATATGCACCCCGGTATGCAACCTCCGCGAGGCGGTCAATTCAATGGCCTTTACACTCTGCTCGAAGGTATGGCCGCGGTTTACCCTGAGGAGTGTTTGATTGTAGCACGATTCCAGGCCGTACTCCACCGTAATAAAAAAATCCCTGTCGAGGCTGGCAAAATAATCCAGTTTCTCTTCATCCACGCAATCCGGGCGCGTACCAATGGCCAGTCCGCGAATTTCTGGATGCGACAAGGCCTGCTCATAAATGGATTTAAGGTGCTGAAGCGAACCATGGGTGTTGGTATAGGCCTGGAAATAGGCCACAAAAATTTCGGGGTTCTTGTAGCGCTTCTTCAGAAAGCTAATGCCCTGGTCAAGTTGCTGCAGAATGGGTTTCTCCGGGTGGCAGTATGATGGGCTGAAACCTTCGTTGTTGCAAAAAGTGCATCCTCCGGTTCCTACCGTACCATCGCGATTGGGGCAAGTAAAACCGGCATTGACCGAAACGCGCTGCACGCGGCTTCCATAAAGCTGCTTGCATTGGTCGGCCCATGAGTTGAACCTTCTTGTATTCCCCCAGGGAAAGATCAAAACGACTTCTTTTTTACAAAAGTAAACCAAATAAATCTTTACTTTTTTTTGTTTATTATTTAAATTTTAAGTTCATATATTCAATTGTATTTCAACTTGTTAAAACATATAATTTGTTTTTTGTTATATATTATTTACCTTTGCAAATCTAAATGTCTGTAAAAAAATCTAATGCATTTTATTGATCTGCTCATTTTTTTCGTTTACATGCTTGCAGTAATCGTAACTGGAGTGATTTATCTCCTTCTAAATAAAGGCATTGAATGCGTTTTTTCGGAAGGCAGCATTACTGGCAGCGGGCATTACAGCTTTCCCCTTTTAATTATTAACTTGCTAAAAAAATAACCATATTATGAATTACCTGACTTACACCCCAAATGATAATATTTCTGATGCTCAGAAAAAAGAAGTAGCTGATTTCCTTTTTGAACACCTGGATCAGTTTGGCGATGAGCACGAGGCCATAATGCGCTGCATCGATTTTGCCATGGACGAAGAAACCAAGTTTGGCGGTTTTATTGTGGTGGCCAAAGAAAACGATAAAGTAGCCGGGGCCGTTGTGGTGAACAAAACCGGTATGGCCGGATACATTCCTGAGAATATCCTGGTTTATATTGCAGTGCACAAAGACTACCGCGGCAAAGGCCTCGGAAAAACCCTTATGCAAAAAACCTTCGACCAGGCGGAAGGCAGCATAAAACTGCACGTTGAGCCCGAAAATCCTGCCCGTTTCCTTTACGAAAAACTAGGATTTACCAGCAAATACCTGGAAATGCGCCTGATGCGCTAATTAAAAAAAGTCATGGCAGAAATAACTGTAAGCCGAAGCAAACTCCGGCACAATTTTGACTTCCTGCAAAACCTGCTGGAAAAAAATAATATTGAATGGGGGGTTGTTTCGAAACTGTTTTGCGGCAACAAGATATTCCTGAAAGAGCTTATCGATTTAGGCGTAAAGGAGTTGCACGACTCGCGCATAAGCAACCTGAAACACATTAAGCAACTTGCCCCCGATGTTCAAACGGTTTATATTAAGCCCCCGCCCCGGCGAAGCATTCGCAGCCTGGTAAAATATGCCGATGTGAGCTTTAATACCGACTACCATACCCTCGAGCTGATATCGAAAGAAGCCGTTAAGCAGGGCAGACAGCACAAAGCCATTATTATGGTGGAGATGGGCGACTTGCGCGAAGGCGTGCTGGGCGAAAATCTGGTAGAGTTTTACGAAAAAGTATTTCGCCTTCCCAACCTTGAGATCATCGGCTTGGGTACCAACCTCAACTGCCTTTACGGCGTAATGCCATCGCACGACAAGCTGGTTCAGTTGAGCCTCTACAAGCAAATTATCGAACTGAGGTTTAATAAAAAAATAAAATGGATATCAGGCGGCTCATCGGTCACCATTCCCCTGCTGTTCAAAAAACAAATTCCGGCAGGGGTTAATCACCTCAGGATTGGCGAAACCTTGTTTTTCGGAGCCAACTTGTTTACCGGAAAAACCATAAAGGGCATGAAAGACGATGTAATCACCACCCGTGCCGAAATCATCGAATTGCAGGAAAAGCCCCTGGTGCCCGAAGGTATCCTGCATGAAAACCCTTCCGGAGAAACCTATGAAATTAAAAGCGAAGATTACGGAAAGACCTCTGTCAGGGCGCTGCTCGACATTGGTTTGCTTGACATTACGCCCGACTTCCTGATACCCCAGGACAAAAACCTGAAAATGGCAGGCGCCAGCTCCGATATTCTGGTGATTGATCTTGGTACTAATCCTAAAAAATACAAGGTTGGAGATTTTATCAAGTTCAAGCTGAAGTATATGGGAGCCCTGGGGCTCTTCAACTCTGATTATATTATCAAAAAAATAGAAGACTGATCAGCGAATGCGGTCGGCTGAGCGCACCAGCTCATCATCCTTTTTTATGGCCCGGTTAGCCATTAAAATCAGTATCATGGCCACCAACGGGAGGACTATTCCGGCCCCATAGCTAAAGGGCAGATTGGGCAGGTTGTCTTGCCACTGATCTGTAAAAAAGAATGCCGCAACCACAAGTCCAACGTGCAATAAAATATTAAACTTCCCGAGCTGAATCTGGTACAACCGGCGCTTAAACTGAAAAATGGAAAAAACGGTTAGCACCATAATACCAAACACCAGAATTAAAAGCACATAACCATACCAACTCTGACCGAACGCTGCAGGGATATTGGCTGAACTTTCAAGGCCTGTAACCTTCAGGGCAATTTTCAGCCCTTCAAGGTCGAACTTTCCAAGCGGCAAAAACACAAAAAGCACAGCAAATACTAACACCAGGGTAAGAAAAACAGACTGAATGCGCTGAAGCATAGTTTTGGGGTTTTATGGGTTCAGATTTATGCAAAAGTATAAAAATGTTACATACAATAAAAACATACCTCTTTAACTAATAGCAGGCTCCCCTGTATTAAAAGACGTAATATTTTTTTGTAATTCAAATTATATTTATATTTGCACTTCAATTCCTTCGTTCGTTTCTGAATTTTTCTTTTAAATAATACCATAAGCCTTTGTTTATATCAGGTTGCAGCCCCGGCTGATGTGCTTTAAGTGTGCATGATCCGCATTCAGGCTAAATCACTTTCCCGGTTTTCAAGGATTTGTTTGTAAAGAAAAGCAAAAAAGAACAATCATTTTATCACAATAATCTATGTACGACATTGTTGCATTGAACAGTAAGCTGCTCACCGAACTCCGCGAAATAGCCAAGGAGCTGAAAATTAAAAGAGTAGAATCTTACAAGAAGCAGGAGCTCATTTATCAGATTCTCGATGCCCAAGCAGTAAATCCTCCGCAGGGAGCACCAAAGGAAGAAAAAAATCCGGATGCAGCCGGGCAGCGTCCGCGCAAGCGAATTCCCGCCGGCTCTTCATCGGCCGAGAGGCGCAAGGAGAAAGACAAGCGCGAGCAACGAAAATCTAAAGATAAGCGCGACCCCCAGGAAGCCCGCCAAAAGCAGGAGCCCCAAGGACAGCGTGGGCAGCCCGACGTCAAAGACCAGGGCCAGCAGCCCAAAGACAACCAGCAGCGGCCCGATCAGCAGCGGCCCGATCAGCGCAACCAGCGCCCGAATTGGGAGAAACGCGACCAGCAAAAGCCACGTGATCCACAACAACGAGATCCCCAGCAGCGCGGTCCCCAGCAGCGCGATTCCCAACAGCGCGAACCACGCCCGGCTGGAGTACCTGCAAACCGCCACCAGCGCCCCAGCGATCAGGAAGCAAGCAAAAAAGTGCCCCTGGAAGACGACCTTACCAAAGAACCCACCAACCTAATTGAAGAGGGTGAAGTAATAAACGAAAGCATCCAGCGTATAGAAACGCCAGAGGTTATTAAGAAAGATTCCGAAACCAAAGAAACGCCAAAAGAGGAACAAAAACCTGAAAACGGTGATACTCAATCACAAGAGAAAGACCAATTTAAACCAAAAGGTTTCGACCGCCGCACCGGAGAGCCCATTTATGAGTTTGATGGAATTATCGTGGCCGAAGGCGTGCTGGAGATTATGCCCGACGGTTACGGATTTATGCGCTCCTCCGATTATAATTACCTGAACTCGCCCGACGATATTTACGTATCGCAGAGCCAGATCAAACTATTTGGCCTGAAAACCGGTGATACCATTCGTGGAGGCATACGCCCTCCCAAGGAAAACGAGAAATATTTTCCACTTATCAAGGTAGAAAAGATCAACGGCCGCGACCCTGCCGAAGTGCGCGACCGGGTGCCTTTCGACTTCCTCACTCCGCTTTTCCCCGATGAGAAGTTTAAGCTTACAGGCCACTCCAGCGAAACGCTCTCATGCCGAATCATCGATATGTTTTCACCCATAGGCAAGGGACAGCGCGGACTGATTGTGGCCCAGCCAAAAACGGGTAAAACCATTTTGCTGCAGGATGTGGCCAATGCCATCGCATCCAACCACCCCGAAGTATATCTGATTGTGCTGCTTATCGACGAGCGCCCGGAAGAGGTGACTGAAATGGCCCGCAACGTGAAAGCCGAAGTAATTGCATCGACCTTCGACGAGCCCGCCGACAGGCACGTAAAAGTGGCCAGCATTGTGCTCGAAAAAGCCAAACGAATGGTTGAATGCGGGCATGACGTGGTAATCCTGCTCGACAGTATCACACGCCTGGCGCGTGCTTTCAATACCGTGGCCCCTGCTTCCGGAAAAGTACTTTCGGGTGGTGTGGATGCCAACGCACTGCATAAGCCCAAACGTTTCTTTGGTGCAGCCCGCAACATTGAAAACGGAGGCTCGCTTTCGATCATTGCCACCGCACTGATCGATACTGGCTCCAAAATGGATGAAGTGATCTTTGAAGAATTTAAAGGAACCGGCAACATGGAGCTCCAGCTCGACCGCCGCCTTTCGAACAAGCGCATTTTCCCCTCCATCGACATTGTTGCTTCTGGAACGCGCCGCGAAGATTTGCTTCTCGACAAAGACATGATGAACCGCATCTGGGTGTTACGCAAATTCATAAACGACATGACGCCCATGGAAGCAATGGAATTTCTGCTCGAACGCATCAGGCACACCAAAAACAACGAAGAGTTTTTGATGTCAATGAACGGATAATTTAACCGTATAACATATTTAGAAAGCCCGGGGAGATTCCTTAGGGCTTTTTTATTTAAGTTTTCTTCTTTTGAGCCGAAGCGAATTTCCGACTACAATAATATCTGAAACAGCCATGGCTGCTGCAGCCACGATGGGGGTAAGAAATCCGGCCATGGCCAATGGTATGGCCGCCACGTTGTAGAAAAAGGCCCAAAAAAGATTCTCCTTAATGGTTTTCAGTGTAGTTTGCGTGGAGGCAAAAGCTTTTGAAAGCAAACCAAGATTACCCTTTAGCAGCACCACTTCGGCCGATTTAACGGCCACCTGCGTGGCATCGCTCATGCTAATGCCCACATCAGCACGCGCCAGAGCCGGCGCATCGTTTATGCCATCGCCTACCATGCCCACACGTCCTGACTGCGAAAGCGAACTGATTACTTCAAGTTTCTGATCGGGTAACTGCTCAGCATAAACTTCTTCAATGCCAAGGATTTCGACCACTTCTTCGCAACGTTGGCGGCGGTCGCCACTTAGTAAAACGGTTTTTACCCCTTTGCTTTTCAGAAAACTGATGGCTTCGGCGGCCTCGGGCTTTATCTCATCCTCAATGTCGAGCCAGCCCGCAAGTTTGCCGTCCACCACCAGATACACATTATGGGAATCGTCAGCAGTAAGCGCTGCAGCAATTGAATACGAGCCCGCCTGGAAAGTGCGTCCATCCGCTCCTGAAGCCTTTATCCCAAGCCCCTTCTCTTCGGTTACGCTTTCAAATGCTATCTCGCCGCTTCCGCGGAAATGATCAGCAAGCGCAATAGCAATGGGATGAGAGGAATGCTTTTCGAGACTATACAAAATGGAGGCCGCTTCTTTTTCGGAAATGCCAAAAGTTTGCAGGCGTTTCACTTCAAATTTTCCAGTGGTAAGCGTGCCTGTTTTATCAAATACTATGGTGTCGATACCCGCAAACTTGTCGATGGAAGAGCCCCCTTTAATCAGGATGCCGCTTTTTGCCATACGGCCCAAACCCACCACCACGGCCGTAGGAATGGCCAGGCCCAGTGCACAAGGGCAGGCTATGACCAGCACGGCCACCCCTCGCATAAGGGCATCGCGGAAAGGAAGGTCGCTGAACAGCAGCCACCCCCCCATGGTAAGCAGGGCCAGCACCACCACGGTAGGAACAAAAAGGGCGCTGATCTTATCCGCAAGGTTCTGTAGTTTTGGTTTATCCTGCTGGGCGCTACGCACCATTTCAATGATTTGCGAAAGCACGGTATCCTTTCCCGTGGCGGTAGTTTTCACTTTTATGTTGCCCGAAACCAATATGGTTCCACCAACCACTTTATCGCCGGCAGTTTTATCAACGGGCAGGCTTTCGCCCGAAATCATTCCTTCGTCAATGCTGCCGTGGCCCCAGTAAATTTCTCCATCAACAGGTATCTTGTCACCCGAGTTGACCAGTACCCGCTCACCGGTTTCAATGAGCGAAGCATCCACTTCTTCAATTTGCTCACCAATCCCATTGCTTGACCTCAGAATGCGTTTAGCAGCGTTTTTCTGCAGTCGAACCAGATCGTCCACTGCGCTGGTGGTTTTTTTTACTGAACGATGCTCGAGCATATTGCCCAATAGCACGATGCTGATAATTGAAGCCGAAGTTTCGTAGAACATGTAATCGTGCCCCAGCCCGCTAATAGTGCCAATGAGGCTGTAAACAAAAGCGGCAGTGCTGCCCAGGAAAATCAGCACATCCATATTGGTAACCCCGGAGCGAAGGCTGTTAAAGGCACTGCGGCCAAAATGCCAGAAACCCACCGAAAAAACAGGAATGGTAAGGGCCAGCTGAAAAAGGTCGTTATGCAAAAAGGGTACCGGAATAAACATGGCCATAATAAGGGGCACAGTGAATATCACGGTGAACCAGAATTTCTTCTCAATGGTTGAAAGGCCTGACTTTTTCTGCTCCTTCTCCCCCTCTTTTGGCAAAACCACCGAATAGCCCAGCGACTCGATGCGCTTTACGGCAAGGGGCAACCGGCTGTCGTCGGTAAGTTCAAAGGTCACCCGGTCAGTAGTAAAGTCGGCATTGACATTGGAAAAACCTTCCTTTTCGAGCGACTTCTTAATACCGAGGGCACAGTTGGTGCAGCTCATACCCTCTACCTTAAGCTCTATGTTTTTAAAAAGATGTTCAGGCATTTTGGTATTTTAAAAAGTAAATATCTGCATATAAAACAAGCTGGGCAAACAATTGTTTGTTTTTCCCCGCTAGGGAAAACAGAAACTAACTGAACACGGTTAGGGTAAGCCGGCGTGCCCCGCCATGGTTGCGGAACTCACACAGGCAAATGCCCTGCCAGGTGCCAAGTTTAAGCCTGCCGTTGCTAATTGGAATGGTAAGCGACACCCCAGTGAGGGCCGATTTGATATGGGCGGGCATATCGTCGTTGCCTTCGAGGGTATGAATGTATTCGGGCAAACCTTCGGGTACAATGCGGTTAAAACTGGTTTCAAGGTCGTACATTACTGAGGGGTCGGCATTTTCGTTAATACACAAACCGGCTGATGTATGATGTATGAAAACATTGAGCAGGCCGGTTTGCGGCAACTCGCCCAGGGCATTGACAATATGGCGGGTAATAAGGTGAAAGCCCCGGGGATATAAAGGAAGTTGTATTTCGGTTTGCTTGATCATGATCTTGCACTTAAGAGATCGATTTACTCAAATTTCGGAAATTTTCAGGCACCAATCAACGTCTGAAAGAATAAAAAAAAGACACCCGCTGAAGGTGCCTTATAAGGATAAGAAAAAGGTTGATTTATCGAACGGGGAATTTAATATCAAGACCTATGGCAATTACCATATTGTTTCTTGCATAAGATTCCTTAACTGATCCGATTCCCGGATAATCAATAAAAATTCCATCGTCTTCATACATAGTGTATAAGAAACCAAGGTTCAGGTCGAGGTTTTGGGAAATAGCATAGCTACCACCAAGGCCAACAGTATTGGTATTCAGGCTGTAGTTAAGATCGTTCTGATACTTCTCATTTACGCCTGTTTGAGTGCGCAGGTAACCCACGCTTAAAAGGAGTTCGGGAGTGACATTATATTCAATGCCAAAAGCAAATTCCAAAAAGTTATTGTCTATAAGCTCTTCGTTAGGCTCAATCCTGCCATAATCGGCAGCCTTGTCGAAGAAATAATGAACACCACCTGCCAGGTTCAGACGGTCGGTAGCCTTAAATGCAACGCCCACGGAAAGCAAAGCGGGCAAATCGCTGCGGATTTTTTCACCATCGGGGAACCTCCCTGTACCATCCACTTTCGTTTCGTTTTCAAGTTCAAGTTTGGTATTGAATTCATATTTGATACCCAGGTTGAAACGATCGTTGGGCTTAATACTCAGCCCCAGGACAGGGGAAAAACCACTCCCTTTTTGTTTGACATCCACATCGGCATCAGCGGTTTCTGCATCCATAAAATCAGCACCAGCTAACAAACCCTGCTGAGATTCAGAGGGAGCAGAAGAAGCAAGAGCCCGCAAATAATTGCCTGGTGTCATCCAACCATTGGGTGTATTCACCTGAATATCTTTCAGGTAGCCGCTGTAAGAATTGTTCGCTATTACATAACGTCCGCCCCGAATACCGAGATAATATCAGTAACAGCATATGAAACGCCCAATTGTCCGGCAAGAAAAGTGGAGCTACCTTTGAAAAAAATATCATTCTGATAACCAGTTACCGGAAACGGGTGGTCTTCGGGATTTTCAACAGGAATAAACCCATTCAGTAAAGGAACTAAAGAAGCAATAGGGGTTTCAAATGACGGCAAACCTCTTTTATATTCGGCTTCACCGCCGCCACCAACAGGATTAAACCCAAAGGAGAAGGCCAGGCGGTCGTACTTATAAACGGCATAAATGCTGGGGAACAAAGGAGCCAAAACTTTACCCTCATAAAAAGAAGAGTTTAATAAGGGGTTTTCGTTGGTAATTTCACGATTTTGTATCACTGTCTGGTTAGAAAGCGAAAGGTAGAAGCCATTGTTGAAGTTGGTTAGGCCGGCTGGGTTAAAATAGACAGCGTCAATACCCAGGGAAGCGTCGCGGGCAAGCATGCGAGTGTAGGATGCACTCTGGTTGGTATTGGTCATAATACCACCGGCAAAAGCCACGCTTGATAAAAGCAATGCGGCCATCAACATTACAAAGATCTTACTCATAGTTTTAATGTTGTTTGGTTTTAATTAAACAAGCGGCTAAATTAGGACATTTTTATGCATAAAACACGATTGGAAAAGAAATTTTAAAACATTTGTTAAATTTTTTGCCTGGCATAAAAAGGAACTTTTATTGCAAATTATCATTTATTGACAATTTTTATATTTCTGACATACAACTTATTCCATTTGTTATTAAATCATAAAAATAAATTTCCTCCTGATTTTTCTTGCATTACGAAAATTTTCGTACTAAATTTGGCTACGAAAATAATCGTATTATGAATTCAGAAAAAAAATATCACCCTACCGAAAGCGAACTGGCGATTCTGCAGGTATTATGGGAAAAAGGCGAGGCTACGGTACGCGAAGTACATGAGGTGCTCGAGAAAACCCGTGACATTGGCTACACCACTACCCTTAAAACCATGCAAATAATGACCGAAAAAGGTCTGCTCGGGCGCAACACCAGCACCCGCACCCATGTGTACACCTCCTTGGTGTCCCGCGAAAAAACACAGAAGCAGTTTTTATATAAAATGATTGATGGCCTTTTTAAAGGTTCCACCAGCCGCTTGGTAATCGGCGCCCTTGATGGAGAAAACCTTACGCCAGAAGAGTTGCGTGAGATACAGGAATATTTAAAACAATTCGAAAACGGTGAGTCATGAGTTTAGTTGAAAATCTGTCGCATCCCCTGGTGAGCGCCCTTGGCTGGACCCTGCTCCATGCCATTTGGCAGATTTTAATCATTGCCCTGATTTGGCGTTCTGCACTGTATTTTGCCCGAAAGGTTTCGGCCAGCATACGTTACAGTTTGTCCTTACTTGCCCTGATTTCTATCCCTGCAGTAAGTGTCTATACTTTTTTCAGGCAGTATGCTATATATAAAGAAGCGGCCCGTATCGTTTCTCTCGAATTTGACGACGGCCTCTATTTAGCTTCGGCCCAGGGAGGCAGCAACTTTTTCCTGATCCAGAAGAATTATCCGGCCTTTTTGTCTGGACTCGAATCCTTTACCCCCTACCTTTCCTGGTTTTATCTTGCCGGCTTGTTGTTCCTTTCACTGCACAGTTTAACAAGTTATTCCAAACTTTACGCTCTAAAACATCGAAATACGCATCCTCTGCCAGAAAACTGGCAAAGAAAAGCCATGGATTTAAAAAATCGCATTGGCTTAACAAGAAAAGTCAGGATCTTGCAAAGTTCCAAAATCACCGTGCCGGCTGTTGTTGGACTGTTCAAGCCAGTGATTTTGCTACCGCTTGCAATGCTTGGTTCTCTAAGCACAGAACAGGTGGAGGCCATTCTGATGCACGAGTTATATCATTTGCGCCGAAACGACCATTACTTAAATATGCTCCAGAATGTTTTGGAGATAATATTCTTTTTCCATCCCGCCACCTGGTGGATCAGCCGCCGGATTCGCGAAGAACGCGAAAAGTGCGTGGACGAGTGGGTAGTCAGCAATACAGCAAAACCACTGATTTACGCCAATGCATTATTGACCCTTGAAGGAAATCGCAGCACCACTTTGCAACCAGTGGTTGCTGCAACCCAATCAAAATCCCTTTTATTAACAAGAATCAAAAACATTATGACCATGAAAACAAGATCATTCAATCCCGGACAAAAGCTTGCCGCCCTGTTGGTTATCCTGACGGCCGCTGCCTCGATGGCCTGGATCAACCCGGCCATGACCATCAATTACGGACACCCCGGACCAGATTACCACCTCGATGCTTCAGTGGTGCACTATTACCAAAACATTGGAGGTTTGGCCCCTTCGGAAAAAGCACCCGACACACCGCCTGCAATAAGCCAGGAGCAAACGCCTGTCCGGGAGCAGTCGCAATCGCAACGGCAGCCGCGTAAAGTCCTTACACATGACGGAAGGACCATTGCCTGGGAGGAACTTTCGGAAGAAGACCGTGCAAAACTCCGTGAAGCCATGGAAGAAGTGCGCTTAGCTATGCAGGAAGTGAACCTGGAAATAAGCGAAAAATTCAATTCGGAAGAGTTCCGCCAACACATAAGCGAAGTCCGTAAAGAGATGATTCGCAGCCAGGAAGAGGTACGCCGTGCCATGGAAGAAGCCAGGCGCGAGACCAGTAACTATTTCAACTCGGATGAATTCAGGCTTGAAATGCAAAAAGCCCAAGAAGAACTACGCAAAGCCATGGAGGAAGTTCAAAAACAAATGCAGGAAGAAGGAATGGGTTTACAGAATACCCGGGAAATCTTAAAAGAAATTGACTGGGAAGAATTTAACATTGAGTTGAATAAGACCATGCAGGAACTAAACCTCCACCTGGAAAAAATTGGCCCTACCATCCAAGAATCATTGAAAGAAATAAAGATTGATGAGATTGTGCGCGAAGTGCTGGATTCTATTGAAAAAGCCTTCCCGGATTTTACTAAAAGCGAATAGATGAATTTCTTAAAAAAAAGAGCCATTGCAGCATTTGCAACGGCTCTTTTTTAATTTTTAAAACCTGATTAACTACCCAAAGTAGCAACCATAACGGCTTTAATGGTATGCAGGCGATTTTCGGCCTGATCGAATACAATGGAGTGTTCTGATTCGAAAACTTCTTCAACCACTTCCATGCCATCCAAACCAAACTTCTGGAAGATATCCTCTCCAATGGTGGTTTCGCGGTTGTGGAATGCAGGCAGGCAGTGCAGGAATTTCACCTTGGGGTTGCCGGTTTTTTTGATCACATCCATATTCACCTGGTAAGGCTTCAAAAGGTTGATGCGCTCTACCCAAACCTCAGCGGGCTCGCCCATCGACACCCATACGTCGGTATAGAGGAAATCGCAGTCTTTTACTGCTTCGGCCACATTGTCGGTAATGGTGATCTTTGCGCCGGTTTCCTTGGCAATTTCGCGGCACTGGGCCACCAGCTCTTCGCTGGGCTGAACCGACTTGGGCGCTGCAGCGCGGAAGTCCATGCCCATTTTTGCGGCGCCAACCAGCAGTGAGTTGCCCATATTGTTGCGGGCATCGCCCAGGTAGCAGAATTTGATTTGGTTCAGGGGTTTGTCGCTGTGCTCTATCATGGTGAGGAAGTCAGCCAAAATCTGGGTGGGGTGGAACTCGTTGGTAAGACCGTTCCAAACCGGAACACCTGAATACTCAGCCAGTTCTTCAACGGTTTTTTGAGCATAGCCGCGGTATTCAATGCCATCATACATTCGTCCGAGTACGCGGGCAGTGTCCTTCATCGATTCCTTTTTGCCGATCTGGCTGCCGCTGGGTCCGAGGTAGGTTACCTGGGCACCCTGGTCGAAGGCAGCCACCTCAAAAGCGCAGCGCGTACGGGTGCTGTCCTTTTCAAAGATCAGGGCAATGTTCTTTCCCTTAAGGCGCTGCTGCTCATAACCGCCATACTTGGCCTTTTTGAGATCCAAGGATAAATCGAGCAAAAATTTAATTTCTTTCGGAGTGAAATCAAGCAGCTTTAAAAAACTTCTGTTTCTAAGATTGTAAGCCATGGTAAATAATTATTAATGGTTAATTGAAAAAATATGTTCGGAGTTCGAGGTTTGGAGTTTGGGATTTGGGATTTCAGGTTTCAAGTTACTTTCCCTGCCTGCCGGCAGGCAGGCTTTAACCTTTACCCTTTTATCCCTTAAAAATCATCCATATATCACTGTTCCTGCGCCGGGGGTTTCGAGTTGGGTGGCTTCGGTAATTATGGCTTCCTTGCCGCCATTCTCAACGAATTCGATGCAAGCCCTTACTTTGGGAGCCATGCTGCCCTCAGTAAACTGCCCGTCGGCCAGGTGCTTTTTGATTTCAGGAATGGAAACCCGCTCCAGCTTTTGCTCGCCGGGCTTGTGGAAATTGATGAACACATTGGGCACATCGGTCAGGATGCAAAACTCGTCAGCTTTTATTTTATTGGCCAGCAAGGAAGAAGCCAGATCTTTGTCGATTACGGCATCTATACCAATCATTTTACCTTTTTCATCAGTATAGGCAGGTATTCCACCACCACCCACGGTAATCACAATGGTTCCGGTGCGTGCCAGTTTCTCCACTGCTTCCCAGTTGGGAATGCTGATGGGCCTTGGCGAAGCCACTACCCTTCTCCAGCCACGCTTGCGCGGATCTTCGTGAAACACCCACTCGGGATGTTCTTTTTTCAGGGCATCCATTTCCTCCGCGGTGTAAAACGGGCCCACGGGTTTGGTGGGATTCTGAAAGGCCGGATCGTTCTTGTCGACCATTACCTGGGTAACCAGGGTAACAATATTGCGCTTAATGCCATGCTCGGCAAGCACGTTGCGCAACTGCTGTTCAATCATAAAACCTATTGAACCCTGGGTTTCGGCAACACAGAAGTCGATGGGCTGTTTGGGCAGGCCATAAATGCGGTGGCCGGCTTCGTGTTGCAAAAGCACATTACCCACCTGCGGACCGTTACCGTGACCGATTACCAAATCGTATCCGGTTTTGATCAAACCTACCAGGTGCTGGCAAGTTTCATATACATTCTGTTCCTGCTCGTCGATGGTGCCAATCTGGTCTCCACGAAGCAGGGCGTTGCCACCAAAAGCAATAACCGATAATTTTTTCATAACTATTGTTAAATTTTATTTAAATGATTGATTTCAGAAAACAAAACCGGAAACCTTTTTGGGGCGCCGGTTCATTTTAAGTGCGGAAAAAGAAACTTAACGAAAAACCCGTTCACGTTTTCTTCTGATCCTTCTCAATGACCAAATTAGCGGCCCCGCGGCAAAGGCCTTAATCGGGGATGCCCGCCAGGGCCTGGAAGAAAATCAGAAACAATCCGGGGAACAACTTCATTAAGCTAATTGGTTTTAAATTAAGCATTTACAAAAACCATTGCAAAGCTATAAAATTTCCCTGAATTTCATAAGCCAAATAATTTAAAATTCTGACATAAAAAAAACAGGGCCGCAGCTGCAGCCCTGTTCGGAGAATTCTTAAAAATTTAAACCAAAGGTTATTTCTGTCCCAGCCAGGCAGTATACATCCAAACCAATTTTTCCTGCTCGCGAATATAATCGCTGGCCATGGCGTTGGTACCCTCATCATCGTATTTGGCCGAAAGTTCTAGGATTACGCGCTGCTTTTCCAGCAAAATACTGAAGGCGTCAACAATAGATTCCATACAAACGCGGGCTTCGGTAGCATTATGAACGGGCTTTACCTTTGACACTTTCAGGTAATCTTCAAAAGTATGCAGCGGGGTTCCGCTCAGGGTAAGAATTCGTTCGGCAATTTCGTCGATCTTAACTTGTAGGTCGGTATAGAGTTCTTCGAACTTCACGTGAAGCTCAAAGAATTTTTCGCCTTTGATATTCCAGTGAAAGCCGCGGGTGTTCTGATAAAACACCTGGTAGTTTGCCAGCAGGTCGTTCAGTTTTTCAATCAATTCCAGACTTTGTTCTTTGTCAAGTCCGATTTTATTCATTTTACTCATTTTGCAAAAATTTAAGGTTATTTATTTTATTTCTGTTCTTCAAATTCACCGGTAAGGTGAAGTTTAATATCAATTGGCCTGAAGCCATTGATCTTCTTTTTCTCAAAATAATCTCTGAGCAGTTTATCCAGCTCCGGATCGAAGTAATCTTCCACCCTTGCTGTGCCAAGGCAATAAAGATGGTGGTGTGCCTCGGCTATCACATCGTAGCGCATAACGCCGGCATCGGTAGCAATGCGCTGGGCAATGCCTTTTTTTACAAAAACATCAAGCGTATTGTAAACCGTGGTTTGCGAAAGGCCTGGAATATTTTGCGAAACTTCACGGAAAATTTCTTCTGCAGTGGGGTGATGATGAAATTTCATCAAAGCCTGCATTACTGCAATGCGCTGCGGGGTAACCTTAAGGCCACTTTGCGTCAGCTTTTCTGCTATTTCCTGGATGTTGTGCATGGTTTAATTTTATACAAAGTTACAATTATTTTTAATTTGTAACAATTACATTTTATTAATTTTTGTTAAAAAGGAGTTACAATAAAAGGGTAAGTTCTTGCAGCTACAATAAAAACAATTCCTACTTTTATTCTTTCAAGAAACACCTTTAAAATCAATTGAAAATATGGATCAATGGATGGTTTTCGGAACGCTGACGCTGGCGCTGGTGCTATTTGCCTGGGGAAAGATTCGTCATGATTTTGTGGCACTCATCTCGCTTTTTTTGCTGATTATTGCCGGCATCGTTGATCCTGATCAGGCTTTTAAAGGGTTCGGCCATCCGGCAGTGATCACCGTGGCGGCAGTGCTTATTATTGGCAAAGCCCTGGAATTTTCCGGCCTCATCGATCTGCTGGGCAAATGGGTAATGAAGATTGGCGACAGTTTATTGTTGCAAATCGTGGTATTGTCGGTGCTGGTGGCTGTTGCTTCGGCTTTTATGAACAATGTGGGTGCCCTGGCCATAATGATGCCCATTGCCATTCATATGGCGCGCAAAAGCGGCAATCCGCCTTCTTATATTCTGATGCCTATTGCCTTCGCTTCGCTGCTGGGTGGAATGACAACCCTGATCGGGACACCTCCCAATATTATCATAGCTACTTTCAGGGCCGACGAATTGGGCGAGCCCTTTGGCATGTTCGATTTTTCGCCTGTTGGAGTGGTGCTAACCGTTGCCGGAATAGCTTTTATCACACTCATTGGCTGGCGTTTTCTTCCGAAAAGAGCGGCAAAAAAATCAGAGAAGGAACTGTTTGACATTGACGACTACATTACCGAGGTTGAAATACCGAAAGACTCTAAAATGGCCGGCAAAACCATTTCCGAACTGCTTGAAAAGACCGATGCCGATGTGCAAATCCTGGGCCTTGTAAGACAGAAGAAACGCCTGCACGCACCTGAAAACGAGGAAGTACTTCTTGAAGAAGATATTATTATCATTGAGTCGGATGCCGACGACATGGAAACTTTTCTGAAAGACACCGAGCTGAAGCTGGTGGGCGATCAGAAATTGCGCAAGGACGCGGAGGGATCGGACAAGATTGCCATAACAGAAGCCATTGTGATGGCTGATTCGAGCCTGATAGGCCGTACGACTGCCGAACTTCGCATGCGAAGCCGCTATGGCATTAATCTGCTGGCGGTAGCCCGGCGTGAGCAACGCATTCGCCGTCGCCTCGATCATGTCATTTTCCGCACGGGCGACGTTTTGCTGTTACAGGGACGCGAACACATGCTTAACGAAACTATTACATCCATTGGTTGCCTGCCACTGGCGCAGCGGGGCTTGCGACTGGGATATAAAACCAAGATCCCACTGGCCCTGGGTATTTTTGCAATATCTATAATTCTGGTGGCGGCGGGGCTTTTACCGGTTCAGGTAGCTTTTTCTATTGCAGCGCTGGTAATGGTTTTGAGCGGCGTTTTGCCTTTGAAGGAAGTTTATACCAGCGTGAACTGGCCGGTGATTGTTTTGCTGGGTGCTATGATACCCGTTGGAACTGCACTCGAAACCACAGGCGGAGCAGAACTTATCGCTGGTAAGATCCTTGATTTGGGGCAGAGCATTCCGGCCTGGGCCATTCTTACCATTATCCTGGTGGTCACCATGTTTCTCTCTGACGTGATAAACAATGCCGCTACGGTGGTGCTTATGGCGCCCATTGCCATTGGGGTGGCCCATGGAATCGGTGCATCCATCGACCCGTTTCTGATGGCAGTGGCCGTGGGTGGGTCCTGTGCATTTCTTACACCTATTGGACACCAGTCAAACACACTGGTCATGGGCCCGGGCGGATATAAATTTACTGACTACTGGCGCATGGGGCTGCCACTCGAAGTCATTATCGTGGCCCTTGGCATACCCGCCATTATGTATTTCTGGCCGATGTAGGAAGGGTTAAAAAATTAGGGATCAGGGGCTAGTGATTATTCTGCATACAATCTCAATTCTACTCTTCTGTTTTTTTGCATCCCTTCCGGGGTTTCGTTGGTATAAACAGGCATAGTGCTGCCAAGTCCTTTAATGTTGAGCCGCGCTTCTTCAATGCCTTTCCCAATCAAGTAATCCGCAACATTGCCCGCCCTTTGCGTGGATAAATCCAGGTTGTGCTCCGGGGTTCCGGCGTTGTCGGTATGGCCGGTGATTTGAAGTTCCCAATAACTGTTTTCTTTAAGAAATTGGGCCAGCCTATCGAGTATTTGAATTGCCTCGAAGTTAAGATCGGCAGAGTTGGTTGCGAACAAAATTGGCCCGAAACTAAATTCAGGCATTTCTGCAACCTTCTTTTCAACCTCAAGGCCAGATTGCGGCTCTATTCCAGCCTTAGAAACTGGTAATTCAGTTATTTCCTCACCATCACCTGCTAACAGATTGAATTCTTCAGGATGCGCTGCCAGAATAATATCCTGATAAAATAATTTATCCACATCCGGGTCGGCTATGTCCTCGGGCACAAGCACAAAACTGTCTAAGTAACAAGATGCAGAAGGACGCAAAAGACGCTGACTAGGTTCGTAACTATGAAATCCAACAGTTAAGAAGCGGAAAAAATCTGTGGCTCTAAACACCAAATTTACCTTGTACCACTCCCCAATAACATCATTTTCAAAATCGCTGACTAACAAAAGGTTTTTTTCGGGGAAAACTTTAGTTTCATCAGGCTCATTTTGCCAAAAACCCACTGCAAATTGAAATTCCTGTGCAAAAACCTGGGGCTTCCAAATCCAAAAACTAAGTTTATATTGCCTGCCTTTTTGCAGGGTGGTGTTAAGCTGGTTTAGTAGCACGGGATGGGCTGTTCGCACTATGCAAGGTGTATTTTCCCATCCAAGAGCCCTTACCTGGGCAAAATGGTTGCCACAAATGGTATCGAAATTACGGCGTTCGCTTATAAAACCTTCCAGAGGGTGATGTGGTTTTTTGGCAGGCCCGTTGAGGATTTTGGGTGAGACCTTACCTAAACTTTTCCAATTGGCAAGATCCAATCCTTGCTCATAATAATTGCAATTATGTTGGGGAATAATACAAGGTTCCCCTGACCAACGGTTAAATATTACCTTGCTGAAAATGGAATCTTCTAATATGCCATTCCTGTAAACAAAAAAACTTTCAGTAATCACAGTCGCATGGCAATCAGACACTTCGTTATAAAAAGTGTCGGTAACTTTGTCGAGCCTCACAGTATCTTTACCCTCTAACCTAAGTTCGTTCAACTCAACAGTCCTTTCGTGCTCAAAGTCGCTTGCCCAGGAAGACATAAGGCGAGAATCGGTATAATTAACATGTTCCATTATTTCTCCAACTTCCTCAAAACTTCCGTTGGGTATCAGGTTTTGTTGACGGGGGTAAAGGCAGTCAACCCGCTCAAGTTTACCGTTCCGGAAGTGCTCCGTAAGAAAAAGTTCGCCTTGGGTGTTGAAAAGCATTCTTTGGCCAACGGCAACCGAATCAACCACCACAAATCTTTCTTTTTTTATGCGCGAGGTAAGCACTTCAGAGAGCACATTGTTTACGAATATGGAATCTAAAACCAGCAGGTCTTCTTTAATAATCCCAGGCCTAAAGGTTTCTTTCCTATCCAAAACAGTGCGTCTGACTTCTCTCGAAGAATGCTTGTTCCATTGGTTTGATGCCCCGACCCCAATAAATGGAAAAAGTGCAAGAAGAGTAATGATAAATGGCCAAAGTTTCATGCAGGTGATTTAATTTTTTCAGTCAAGTAAATGTGGTTCGAAGGTATAATTAATAATGACCATGGGTTGCCCGGGGCGCGGTGCCATGCGAGGCCAAAATCCATACGCACCTTGAGCCGTGGCTGCGAAATATGGGGGTCTTATTGCCTCAAAACTTTTGTAAGTATTATCGTTTAGATTAAGAAAAACCGTGTATGGAAGGTAGTTAACCTGAAAACCAAAGGAAACCACATTACCATGCATGGTCAAGCCTTTTAAGAAATCCACTTTGTCGTTTTTCCCCTGCCTTAAGGTTGGGTTGTTGTTGAATTCCATAATTTCATCGGCGGTGTGGAGAATAACTCCGGTCATTGAAAAAAGATGTTCTATTCCACTATTTGTTATCATGAAGACATCTTTCGAGTAGTCATTATTATAAAGCACAACGTTTCCGCTAGGCCAAAGGTGTCTTTGCCGCCAGAATGGATAAGAATCATCGTCAACACCTTTCTCGGTTGGCATCGAATCAATTATCTCATTTCTTTCAAGACAATAAACAACCAGCCTGTATTTATAAGAGAAATCTTCATAAACATTTTGAAAAGCCACTTTATTTTCGCCAAGGTATTCGCAATACATTGGTGTGAAAGGAAGATCATACTCGGCTATAAACAAATCCTTGTCGTAAATCAAAACCCTGCCAAGTTGTGTAACAATATGAAGTTGGCCGTCCATTAAAAAGAAATCGAAAATATTTAGGTATTCTCCGGGGCCTCTGCCCTCCCTGGCAATTTGGTAAGCCAATTGACCGGCTTCATCAAAAACGAAAATGGCCTTTTGCCTCTTGTCTAATATATAAAAATTGCCATGGTGTTCCTTTACAATATCGAAAGAAGGAATTAACTGACTTCCTGGATCAAGAATAATGGTGTCAGAGTTTGCAAAGAAAGGTTGATTGCCGGCGGTCTGGACCACATCGTCAAGATCGAGCACAAAGGGTTTCTCACTCCGGTTTTGGAAAAATGAGCAGGAAATGGCTGAACCTAGCAAGAATGCAATTAAGATAAGTTTAAAAAAATGCATCTTTTTCATATTTAAGATTTTTCACAGTTTAAAAAAAACGGCACAAAGGAGATAAAAATTGCCTGCTTTGTGCCGTTTATAAGAGTCTCAAAGAACAGTAAGAATGGTCATTATTTATTGAACGATCATTGATATGTACCAATATGAGTGGTCCTCTATTACCATACCAGTTGATGGGCAATAAACCAAATGTCCACCTGCTTGCCAGAAAACTTTATCTCCATTTGGTTCTTCTTCAATATCTTGACCTGTTACATGTACCAAAATGGTACCTCCTGGGCAATTTGCCGCAAGTTTAGCGTTACCAAACAAAACCAATGTGAAAAGGGCAATAGTAAGCACGGCTGTAATTCTAAGTAAATGCTTTTTCATCTCTTAAATAATTAAAAAGTTAAAAATTTTTTTGCAAAAAAATGCATTGGTTACAAATGTGCCTGCGGCTTCATTAATATGGTAGATCAGCCTGCATGACCGTGTTATGGTTGGCACGGTGTCCCTTCAGGGTTTCAAAAACCTTTTTAATGCCCTACACCGGGGAACGCACAACGCCGGCATAGGGTTACCAATGCCAAATTGGTCTTAACCAGCTTCCAAATCAGATGAGTTTTTTTCTTAACCCCATCAACCAAAAAGGTTTGGATGACTGGGCTGCAATAATGCGAAATCTTTATTATCAGGCTATTAGCAGAGGAGGGGGGGGAGGGGGGTAAATGCCAAAACTTTGCTGTGCCGGCATCCTTTTGATACGGTTATGGGCACAATTTGCACTTGCAATGGTTTTAGTTTAAATTACGTTTGCTAAAATATGCATTGGTTTTGAACCATGCAAGTTTTTTAAAAAATAACCTGCATTTTTTTATCCTAAAGGACAGGATTGAACCTCAAGCTCTCTCCTTCTTTGCGTAACGCGAAGAAATCACGCTGATCGCAAAAATCTGGAACGCGTGAAAAATCATTAACGGCAGAAGCATGATGCCTGCTACAGACATATTGGCAAACAAAACATTGGAAAAAACGCTGCCATGCACCAGCGATTTTTGCGAACCACAAAAAAGGGCGGTAATGCGGTCTTCGCGATTAAATCCAAGAGCCCTGGTTAATGAAAGAATGATTCCATAAACCAGGAAAAAAAGACCGATTACCAGTGCAAGAAGGATAAGCAAGTCGGGCCAGCTTATTCCTTCAAAATATCCTGCATGAAAAGAAGCGGCAAAGCTCCGGTAAACGATCAGCAAAATGACCAACTTGTCGAAAAGAGTAAGTTGCCGGCTAAATCGAATGGTAAATTGGTGCAACCACGGCCTGAGCAACAAACCAATGATTACAGGCAAAATAATCTCAAGGAAAAGTTTAAAATAGATTTGAGAGAAGTCGAAGTCGCCTGATTTTGCATGTATAAACAAGCCCATCCAAAGGGGAGTAACCATAATGCCAATAATGCCTGAAATACTGGCATTGAAAATGGCTGAAGGCACATTCCCTTTTGCCAGTGAAGTGAGCACCACCGAAGAGGAAACCGTTGATGGCAAAGCAGCAAGAAAAAACAAGGCCAGCCAGAGCGTTTGCTGACTTTCGGTTTTCATCAGCGGAAAAAAAGGCAAGACAATCAGTGGGAACAACAAAAAGGTTGACAGTTGTACCAGTAAATGAAGCCTGAAGTTGCTCAAACCCGCCCGAAGCTTTTCAGGACTCAGCTTCAGCCCGTAAAAAAAGAAGATAAGTGAAATACCAATGCTGCCAATGGTTTTTAATGGAATAATACTATCAGGCGCGCCCGGACCCGGAAAAATCCAGGCAAGCAACATGACCAGGAAAAGGGCAAAAACAAACTTGTTGTCTTTCATAGCATATTACAACTATCCGGAAAGAAAGCAACAAAATTAGTTTACTTCCTAAACTATTCAGTAAAAATGTACATTTCTGCCAAAGATTTTACCGAGCGGTCGGCGTAGAAATCGAGCGGATGGAATATGCGGTAGCGCCCGCCATCGCTACCTTCTTCAGTAACGATTAGCATGGCAGGGTTCTGATCGAGACGGTTAAACAGCTCTGAATAACTGAACACGGTGCGGTAACCATCGAGTCCGGCAAAGCAAACCAGGCCGTGCCTGAACAAATGATGATTCAAGGGGTCGATATGCTTTGAGAAGACCTTGGTAAGCGAGGTTCCGCTGAAAATTGGATTGGGATGATGGCCCATGCCCATGCCGTAAAAAATGGTGCGGTGTTCCAGGTCGTTCATTTCGGCCGTGTATTCGTTTACAGAAAAGGTCAAAGTATCCGCAAGGCTGATTACCACTTCGGGCGAATAAAGCGGGTCGAGGTCGCGGTTAATGACATAATTCTTCTTATCGAATGACTTCACGGTGATTTTTACCGGATTGATCAGTTGCCTCGAGGCGTAAAGATCAGTGGCCACAACCAGCTTCCATTGCTTCTCAACCGGGTAATCTACATCAACATGGTAGGGTTTGATAGGTGCTGATTCGGTGGCGATCAATATTTGATGTGGATTGGCGGTAAAGTAAATCTCGCCCCAGCTCAGGGTTACCGACTCGCCTTTGTCGTTTTCAATGACCACATACAAGTCGATGGCCGGCCGGAATTCTTCCACATTTTTTTTCTGGTGATTGAAAGGATGCAACAAGTCGAAGAGCGAATAGCCAATGTAGCGGTAGGCACCCACAAACTCATACTCGCCGTTTTCGAGCAAATTTGCTTCGCGCATTACGACTTCGCGCTTGTAGAATTTTTTCAGATTCACCTTACCCGGTTCGGCCACCTCGCCAAAAACTTCGAGGGTGCCGGGCTCCATGGCTGTTTCTTTGGTTTGATGGTAGAGGCTGTTGCCATTGGGGTCAAAAGGCAGTGAAGCACCAGTAAGGGCATCGGGCAAAATACTTTTGCAGCTTCCCATAAAAAATACCAAAAGGATTAACCAGGCCACAGCGGTTTTTTTTAGTTGAATCATAATGGTTTTAATTGAAAATATCGATATGAAATTCATTGCAAGTCGGTGGCAAAATTAAAGTTATTTTCAAACGATATGGCCAATTTTATTTAACATTGTAAAAACTTTTGTGCCTTTGCCATGTCAAAAAATTACGAAAAATTAAAGCTGAACTACAAAATATGGGTCGAAACCGACTCCCATGTGAGCATTCTGGGCGAAGGCAAGTGGAAATTACTGAAAGCCATTAAGGAAACCGGCTCGCTAAAGGCTGCAGTGGAAAGCATGGGCCTTACCTACCGCCAAACCTGGACCAAGCTGAAAAACATTGAAGAAAAACTTGGCTTCCCCATAATAGAAAAAACACGTGGGGGTGCCGAAGGCGGACAAACTACCCTGACCCCCCAGGGTGAAAAAATCGTAGAGTTTTTCGATAAGGTGTACCACGAATTTGAGCCTTCGGTAAAAAGCATTTTTCAACAGTTGCTCGACGAACTAAACTCCATCCATAAACCCAAATAATTTTTTTGAAAACCGTTATGCGTTATTTTCATAACGCTATCTTTGCAACCCGATATGTAAAATTTACAACTCGCTTCAATAATTAAAAAGTCTATTTTCTAAAATTGTTAAAATCATGAGGTTCAGTTATTTACTTTTTGTTTTTCTTTTTAGCGCTCAGTCGCTGTTTGCGCAGGTTAGCCTTCGTGGCGTTGTAAAGGATAATAGCGGGCAAACCCTTCCCGGAGCCACCGTTATGGTAAGGGAAACAAATCAGGGAACGGTGAGTGCCAGCAACGGAAGTTTTGAACTGCGATTGAGCCAGCCGGGCGATTACCATCTGGAAGTTCGCTTTGTGGGCTACGAAACCAAAACCACAAAAGTAAATGTAGGCACCCAGCCGGGCACGCTTGAAATAATTTTAACCCCGTCCAGCGGACTTATGCCCGAAGTGGTGGTTACCGGTACGCGCACCAGTCGCGAGCTTTACGAGGTGCCACTGAGGCTGGATGTTGTTGACAAAGCCCGTGTAGAGGCCACCCCTGCCCTGTCGGCCGATGATTACCTCAAAAGCTTGCCAGGCCTTAATGTAAGCCGTGGAGC
This sequence comes from Bacteroidales bacterium UBA4814, assembly GCA_002402465.1. Classification (GTDB taxonomy): domain Bacteria; phylum Bacteroidota; class Bacteroidia; order Bacteroidales; family UBA7960; genus UBA7960. Next base: position 17,641 of record DHFW01000009.1, on the reverse strand, counting down.
ATCTTTCTTGTCGTCGGCCAACGTTTCCATGCGCGGCATGAGCAATGAACAAGGCCGCATTTTGGTGATGCAAGATGGGGTTCCATTGAACAAAACCGATGGGGGTTCGGTAAACTGGAACGCCATTGATGCCCTGGACATCGAAAAGATAGAGGTGCTCAAAGGGCCGGGCTCGTCCATTCACGGAGGCAATGCCATGGGTGGCGTCATAAACTTTATCAGTGGCATTCCAACCCAACCCCTTCAAGGAGCCATAAGGCAGTCGATAGGCACCTTCGGCACCAGCCGCACCAATCTCAATTTTTCTGGCCGCAGCGGCAAAATGTTCTGGCGCACCAGCGGTTTTTACCGCCAGAGCGATGGCTATATTACCGCTCCACAGGACGAAATTGATGAATTTACCATTGCTTCCTTTCTTGATGAATACTGTGCTTCGGGGCGAATGGGTTACCTGTTTTCTGACAACCACCTGCTTGAAGGCGGCCTGGCCTTTTACAACGGCAAACGCGGTACCGGATCGCAATACGAAGGCTTTGAAATGGCCGCACCCGAAGGTTCGTTCAACAACTACGAAGCACTGAACGGAAGCATTAATTACACCGGTAAGTTTTCGGAAGCAATGAGCCTGAACCTGACCGCTTACGGCCAGCGCGAAAACTACCAGAACATCCGCGAAAGCGTAAGAAGCGCGCAGCTAACCCGCTACGATGTGGAGTCGATCCGCACCGATTTGGGGCTTTTCAGCAGCCTCAACCTCAACCTGGCTTCAGTCCACTCGCTGCTGGGCGGGCTCGACATCAGGCACGGGGCCGTGGATGGGGCCGACATTTATTTGACCTCCTCCGACCAGGTGCTCAACTTGGGCAAAATGAACCAGTTCGGCTTGTTTATCCAGGATGAATATAACCCGGGCCAGGGGCCTTGGCGTATCCTTGCCGGCTTGCGCTACGATTTTGCCAGCTTTTATGATGGCGCCTTCAGAGTGCTCGATCCAACCAGCGAAACTGCTTTCCTGCAAAATTTTGATGGCGACCTGGAAGATGCTTCCTGGGGCGCTATCAGCCCCAGGCTGTCGGTGCAGTATTACAACGAAGGCGCTTACCGTGTGTTTGCCGGCTACAGCCGTGGTTTCAGAGCGCCGGTACTCGACGACATGTGCCGCACCGGCCGCATTTCGGGCGGTATGAAAATCGCCAACCCTTACCTCGAGCCCGAATATGTGGATAATATCGAGCTGGGGTCCGACTTGTTCCCCGTGAAGGGCCTCACAGTGTCGCCCACGATATATTATGCCACAGGAAGCGACTACCATGCATACATTTCAACCGGCGACTCGTTGCTAATGAACAATCGCATGCGCCCTATCCGCAAAAAAGATAACATCGGAAAAGTTGAAATTTTCGGCACCGAACTTGCCGCCAACTATCAGATCAGCCGCAGCCTGGCCTTACACGCTGCCTGGGCGTTTACCGATACCGAAATACTGGAGTACAAAGTACTTGACCCCAATGAAGACCTGGCTTTGGAAGGCAACGAACTGGTTTACCAGCCCAGAAACCTTTTTAACGCAGGACTGAACTGGCAAAACAAATGGTTTAGCCTCTACGCTACCTACAATTACAAGGACGCCCAGTGGCTCAACGATGCCAATACTGAATTGATCGAATCCTACTCGAGTGTTGACTTGCAGATACAAAGTAAAATTTACCGGGGCTTTTCGGCTGCCGTTATGGTGCATAACCTTTTCGACACCGACTTTGTTGACTCGCGTAATGTAATAGCTCCCGGAAGAATGATTACCGCAGAAATCAGATTTGTTTTCTGATCACTTCTCCTTTTTTTAACCGTTGCAACAGGCCACCGGCGAGCTCCTTACTCCCGGTGGTCGTTGTGTGTTAACGGGGAATTAGTAACTTTAATAAAAAAATCACATGAAAAAACTGCTTATTGTCATTACCGGTCTATTTTTTCTTTTTCTTACATCGTGCCGTTACGGGCAGCCTGAAGGCAATGGCGCCGGCGAGCTTTCAGGCACCCTTCATATCATTCATGCCGGAAGCCTCACCTACCCGGTGCAGCGCATCAGCGAGGCTTTCAAGGCCGAATACCCCAACGTGCGCATACTTACCGAAGCCTGGGGCAGCAAGGCCGGCGCACGTCGTATCATGGAACTAGACACCCCCTGCGACCTTTACCTTTCGGCCGATTACATGGTAATCGAACACATGCTCATTCCCGATAACGCCAGCTGGAACATGAAGTTCGCCGCCAACGAAATGGCCATCGTGTATACCGAAAAATCGCGCTATGCCGGCGAGATTAGTCTGGATAACTGGTTTGAAATTTTGCTGCGCCCCGAGGTGCAGATTGGCCGCAGTGACCCCGATCAGGACCCCTGTGGCGTCAGAGCCGTATTTACATCAAAACTGGCTGGTATTTTTTATGAGGATGATGCCCTTCCGGGAAAATTGCTTGAAAAGGACCTGCGCAACATCCGCCCCAAGGAAACCGACCTGATTGCCCTGTTGGAAAGCGGGCAGATCGACTATATTTTCCTGTACCGGAGCGTGGCGCAGCAGCATAAACTTCCTTACCTGCGACTTCCGGCCGAGTTAAGCCTGGGTGACCCCGAACTGGAAGAATGGTATGCACAGGTAAGCACTCAGACCTTGGGAACAAGCCCCGGAACCACCATAACCGAGATCGGTCAGCCAATGATTTATGGCCTCACCATACCTCATAAAGCCCAAAACATTGAACTGGCCGAAGCCTTTGCCGCCTTTCTGCTCGACAACGAAAAAGGCCTGAAAATTTTGGAAGAACTCGGGCAACCAGGAGTGGTCCCAGCGCCAAACGCTTACTTCGACAAACTGCCGGAAAAACTAAAAAGGTTTGCTTTACCTGAAGGGGAGTAATTTCACGGGCAAACCAATCAGGCGATTTGAGGGCTTGCCGGATTTAGGGAAGCTTTGATTAACTTTGCACCCTTATGGGAAATAAAAAAAAGATTGCTTTCCACACCCTGGGCTGTAAGCTCAACTTCTCAGAAACGTCCTCCATAAGCAGACAGTTTGCGGAGGAAGAATTTGAGCAGGTCGGGTTTGCTGACCGGGCTGATATTTATGTAATCAACTCCTGCACCGTTACCAAAAACGCCGAAAAAACCTGCAAGGCCCTCATCCGCAAAGCCATGAAAACCAATCCCGAAGCCCATGTAGCGGTAATCGGGTGCTTTTCACAAATAAATCCGGAAGAGCTTAGGGCCATTGAAGGTGTGGACATAGTGCTTGGCAATGCCGACAAGTTCAATCTTTTTGAGCACATAAAAGGTTTGGATAAAACCAGGCAGGATGGCAGGACTCCTGATGTGCTGGTGCATGAACCCGAGGCATTTGTGCCCAGCTGGTCGAGTGACGACCGTACCCGCTCATTTTTCAAGATACAGGATGGTTGCGACTACTTCTGCAGCTACTGCACCATACCGCTGGCGCGTGGTCACAGCCGCAGCAACACCATTGCCACCACCCTCGAAACAGCCCGCAGCATTGCCAAAACCAATATGAAGGAAGTGGTGCTCACCGGGGTAAATATTGGCGATTTCGGCAAACTCAACAACGAAACTTTTTACGAATTCCTTAAAGAGCTGGTAAAAATTGAAGGCATTGAGCGTATTCGTATTTCGTCGGTCGAGCCCGACCTGCTGCACGATGAGATCATTGAACTGGTGGCTACAGAGCCAAAGCTTATGCCCCACTTCCACATACCACTGCAGTCGGGAAGTGACGCCGTGCTCAAGGCCATGGGCAGGCATTACAACACGGCTGGTTTTGCTTCGAGGGTGAAAAAAATTCGCTCCCTCATGCCCCACGCCTGCATTGCCGCCGACCTGATTGTTGGCTTTCCGGCCGAAACCGATCAGCTTTTCGAAGAATCCATGCGGTTCATTGAAACCTTGGATGTATCTTACATTCACGTATTCACTTACAGCGAGCGCGAAAACACCCGGGCCATTAAAATTCAGGGCCAGGCATCTCCTGCCATTCGCCACCATCGCTCACGACAAATGCAGCAACTGTCCGACCAAAAAAAATACGAATTTTACCTGAAAAACAAAGGACACAAAACCCAGGTGCTTTGGGAAAAAGACCATAACCAAGGGTATATGCATGGTTTTACTGATAATTACATCAAGGTTAAAACCAGGTACAATCCTGAATTAATAAACCAGATACAAGAGATAACACTGAACCATCTTGACGCGGACGGAGTTTACTTAACATGAACCACACCGAAGAAATTAATTACCTGAGGACCCTTTGCGCCGAAGTTGGTATTATTGCCAGAAATACCGGCGAATTTATCCGCAAGGAAGTTGACCGGCTTCAGCTCAGCCAGGTTGAAACCAAGAGCCTCCACAATTTTGTCACTTACGTGGATAAAACCGCTGAGGAGCAACTTGTTGAGAAACTGCAGGCCTTGTTGCCCGAGGCAGGTTTTATTGTGGAAGAAAATACTATTGAGCAACAAGACAAAGAATATCAATGGATAGTGGATCCGCTGGACGGCACCACCAATTTTATTCACAGGGTGCCCGTTTTCAGCATTTCCATTGCATTAATGCACCGCAAAGAAATCGTTCTCGCCGTGGTGTATGAAATCAATCATAACGAGTGTTTTTGGGCGGTTAAATGCGGCGGCGCATTTCTGAACAACGAACCCATAAAAGTCTCTAAAGCGGCCACTGTGCACGAAAGCCTGCTGGCCACCGGCTTCCCGTATTATGATTACAGTCGCCTGGATCAATACATGGAGTTGTTTACCTGGTGCCTGCGCAATTCGCACGGGGTGCGCCGCCTGGGAAGCGCTGCCGTTGACCTGGCCTACGTGGCTTGCGGCCGTTTCGAAGGCTTCTTCGAATACAGCCTCAGCCCATGGGATGTGGCTGCCGGGAGCCTGCTGGTGCAGGAAGCCGGTGGAAAGGTTACTGACTTTTCGGGTGGAGACCATTTTGTTTTTGGGCGCGAAATAATGGCCACCAACCATAAAATTGCAGATGAGTTGCTCGTAAAAGTAAAAGATGCTTTCAAAGGGTAATGCCTATGGAACCATTTTCTGATACTTTTCTGGAAATTGGTGCCCTGCTGGTCATTGCCGTTGTTGCAGGCCTTGTTGGGCGATTATTAAAACAACCCCTGATTGTTTCATTCATTGCCGTAGGACTTATTGTTGGCCCTTACGGGATTGACTTGCTGCAGTCGGGCGACCAGATTCACCTGCTTTCAGAAATGGGCATTGTAGTGCTTCTTTTTGTGGTGGGTCTTAAACTGGATATGGGCCTGATTCGCTCCACTGGGAAGGTAGCTCTTTTTGCCGGGCTCGGACAGGTGCTCTTCACTTCTGTTTTCGGCTTTCTGCTTGGACTCTGGCTCGGGTTCGACCCCGTGGTGAGCATTTATGTAGCCGTGGCCCTTACTTTTTCCTCCACCATTATCATTGTAAAACTGCTTTCTGACAAAAAGGAGATTCAATCGCTGCACGGACAAATCAGCATTGGCTTTTTGATTGTGCAGGACATCGTGGTGATTATTGCCATGATTGCCCTGTCGGCTATGGGCACCCCATCAGAATATACCCTTTGGCAGGAAATCGCCATTGTGGTATTGAAGGGGGTAGGCCTTATTTTGCTGGTAATTTTGCTGATGCGTTTTGTCCTGGGCTGGCTTACCTCGCTTATGGCCCGCACCCCTGAGCTGCTGGTGCTGTTTTCGGTGGCCTGGGCCATTGCCCTGGCAGCTTTCAGCAATTACCTGGGTTTTAGCAAAGAGGTAGGAGCTTTTCTTGGGGGCATTTCGCTGGCCTCCACCCCTTATCGCGAAGTTATTGCCGGAAGGCTCACCTCGGTGCGCGACTTCCTATTACTGTTTTTCTTTATTCATTTGGGAAGCCAGGTAAACGTCTCTTTGCTCGGGCAGCAAATCTTCCCGGCTGTCATCCTCTCGCTCTTTGTGCTCATCGGCAATCCGATTATTGTAATGATCATTCTTGGATTAATGGGCTATCGCAAAAGGACCGGCTTCCTGGCTGGCCTCAACGTGGCGCAGATATCTGAGTTTTCGCTTATATTGGCTGCCCTGGGGCTTAGCCTGGGGCAGATCAGCGAAGAAACCCTTGGACTTATAACCCTGGTGGGACTTATTACCATCGGCATTAGCACTTACCTGATCATGTATTCGCACCAGATCTATGAAAAAGTCGGTTTTATGCTCGACATATTTGAAAAGAAAGCCCCTACCACCGAAGTTGAGGACGAAAACCTGCACCACCAACCTTTCGATGTCATCATTTTTGGTTTGGGCATGTATGGTAACAACGTGGCACGATCGCTCGAGCGTGCCGGTTATACGGTTTTTGGGGTAGATTTCGACCCCAATGCCGTAGCCCGCTGGAAAAAGAAAGGACGCGCCGCACAATATGGCGATGCCGATGACCCCGAGCTTCCCGAAATCCTGCCCCTGACCGCCCCGTGCGTGGTTTCGACCCTCGACGACAAACAGATAAACAAAGCGCTGATAAAATATCTGAAGGATGCGGACTACAAAGGCCGTATTGCGCTTACCTCCTACACCGGACGCACTGCCAAGGAGCTTGAAAAAGCCGGAGCCGATCTTATACTGCTGCCTTTTGTCGATGCCGCAGAAAATATTCCGGCCAAACTCAAGTTACTCAAAAAAAGCGAAGACTGACAAATTTTTCTTAGGTTTGCCCTGAAAATCATCAACCAACCCAACACAACATTATGAAAAAAATTATTGCCATCATTTTGCCTGCATTGATCATGCTGGCATGCAGCCCTGCTGCTGAAAAAACGAAAGATGAAACCAGCCCCATAGGGCAAGCAGTAATTGAAAAGCTCATTTCGCAGCTTGTTGAAACCCATGGACCTGACATGCAGTTTCGCGCTGAACGTGGCGTAAAACAGGCAGCTTCGCTCTGGCGCGACAGCGATGGAAGTATTCAAGAATTTGAAGACTTTGTATTGGAAAACTTTATTGCCGACCAGTCAGAGCTCGACCTGGTGTTCGACCGACTGGCAAACAACTTCGAATACCTCTATGGTTACAGCAACCGCATCACCCTGGAACTGAACCGGCAAATTCACGAGGATCGTGGCCCTATTCACAAAATTGACCAGATCTTTGGTGCTTACAGCCCAACAGCCCATGTGCAGGACGATTTTTACAAAAATAAGATCGCCTTTATCGTAGCGCTGAACTTCCCCTATTACACCCTGGATGAAAAAAACGAATGGGGAGGCAACTGGGATGATCGACAGTGGGGCTACGCCCGCCTGGGTGAGGTGTTTACCGCACGCGTACCCCCACGCCTGCTGCAGGAAATGAACCAGGTGTATAGCGAAGGCCGCCTGTACATTTCTGAATACAATATTTTTGCAGGACAGTTGCTTAACAACGAAGGCGAAAAGCGCTTCCCCGAAGGCATGAAGCTGCTGGCCCACTGGAACATTCGCGATGAAATCAAATCGAACTACGGCCAGGAAGGCGGTCTTGAAAAGCAAGAGATGCTTTACAACGTCATGTTGCGCATCATCAACCAGGACATTCCCAAGCAGGTGATCAACAACCCCAACTACCAATGGAACCCTTTTACTAACGAACTTTTTGAGGATGGACAGGGTGTTGAAGGTGATCCTGAGGACCTGAAGCGTTACGAAATTTTGCTTGCCAACTTCAAAGCCCTGCAAAATGTCGATCCTTACTATCCAAATCTCGACACTTATATCAAACGCCGTTTCGATGCCGATATGGAAATATCGCTCGAAGAAGTGGATGGCCTTTTCAGGGAATATGCAGCATCGCCACAACTGCGCCAGGTGGGCAAAATGGTGAGCGAGCGACTGGGGCGTCCGTTGCGTCCGTTCGACCTGTGGTACGACGGATTCAAGGCTCGCAGCAGCATCTCTGAAGAAGAGCTCGACCGCATCACCAAGCGCCTCTACCCCACTGCCGAAGCCATGGACCGCGATTTGCCCCGCATTTTGCGCGAGGTAGGTTTTAATGCCCCCATGGCCGACTTCATTGCATCCAAGGTCGATGTGGACCCCGCCCGTGGCTCTGGGCATGCCTGGCGCGCCTCCATGCGCGAAATGCCCTCGCACCTGCGCACACGAATTGGCCCCGATGGAATGGACTACAAAGGCTACAACATAGCCATCCATGAGTTTGGCCACAACGTGGAGCAAACTATCAGCGTGCAAATGGTCGACAATTACTTTGTAAACGGCATCCCCAACACCGCATTTACTGAAGCACTGGCATTTATGTTCCAGGCGCGCGACCTCGACTTTCTTGGGATTAAGCAAAACGACCCCATGAAGGATCACCTCGATGTGCTCGATGTGTTCTGGAACAACTACGAGATGATGGGTGTTTCGCTGGTCGATATGGCCGTATGGAAATGGCTGTACGACAACCCAAATGCCACTGCAGCCCAGCTTAAAGAGGCCGTGCTGCGCATCTCGAAAGAAATCTGGAATGAATACTACGCCGATGTGTTTGGTGAAACCGACATACCGCTTCTGGCCATCTATTCGCACATGATTCAGTCGCCGCTATACCTGATGAACTACCCTTACGGCCGCCTCATCATGTTCCAGCTCGAAGACTATTATCGCGGCAAAGACTTTGCCGAGGAAACCCTTCGCATTTTCTCTCTGGGTAAGCTTACCCCCCGCCATTGGATGGAACGCGCCGTTGGGCAGCAAATCAGCAACCAGCCAATATTTGCGGCGGTTGAAAAGGCCATCGAGGCCATGGAATAAAATCCAACATCTTGCTGAAAACGGTTGTCTGTTTCCCCAGCAACCGTTTTTTATTTACCGGGCAAATGATTAAAGCGGGTTGGCCAGGTTAAAATCGGCCTGAAAAAGAAGTTCCCCGAAGTTTTTCAGTTGATAAGAAAAGGTGGTAAGGTCGGGCGAGATGCTTACTGTCCAGGTAGCATTGCACGAAGTGGGGATTGTTTCGCAAGTAAACTCATCGGCCGGAAAGTTTTGAGTAAAAGGCGTACCCAGCGCATCAGCATATCCGCCGTAAAGGGTCACGTCTTCGGGGGTTCCATCGGGGTGGCGGTGATCGTGGCGAAAGCGCAGGCGGCCATTCTCCTGTATGAACATCCAGGTGCGCGAGTGGTCCTCATCCATATGAAAAGGGATGTGTATATGCCCGCCTTCGCAAAGGCTCACGTGCATGGTCATGCTGCGTTCGGCCCAGCTTTCGCGCCCTTCAGCAATAAACACCTGCCTTCCGGCAAACGACTGCCCGCAAAAGCGAGCCAGATTGGCCACAAACGCCTGCTGGTTGGATTCCTCCAGGCTAAATAGGGAGAACTCTTCCTGGAACTGCCGCTCGCGCGGACCACAGGAAATCATATAAAACAGGGACAAAACAACGATTGATAATCTTTTCATCTTTATGTATTATTGGGTTTTATTTCAAATATAAGAAAAATGACTGAAAATTCAGGGTTAGTCAGGGTTTGACATTAAGTCAAGCCCTGACTTCAAGCCCTGATTGCCAATGAAGCCCTGACTCTTTATACTTACTCCATTTCTTCAAAATAGCCCTTCTCAATGTTGTAAGCCAGCACCTGCCCTGAGCGGATAATATAATACCAGCCATGGATTTTCAGGGTTCCGGCCTTGTAGCGCTCCCTGATAAAAGGGTATGATAGCAGGTTTTTCATTTGCTGCACCACGTTTTCCTGCTCGGTGAGCCATTCGCGGGCGGCCGGGTCGGCGGCTTCGGGGTTCAGCTCCACGCGCTGGCGTACCACTTTTGCCTGCTCAAGCCAGCGCCGGGTATGCGGCATGGTTTGAAAAGCGTTTTCTGGAAGATAGAGTGCAGCACATCCCCCGCAGTTGCTGTGCCCGCAAATAACAATGTGCTGCACGTTTAGGGCCTGAATGGCATATTCAACAGCCGAAGTAGTTGCCAAATATTCGCCCGATTCGCGGTATTGCGGAACAATATTGGCAATGTTGCGAATGATAAAAAGCTCGCCCGGTAATGAGCGCGTAATAAGGTTGGGATCTACCCGCGAATCGCTGCAGCCGATAAACAGCGTATGTGGTTGTTGCTTTTTTCCCAGCTTGCGAAATAGCGCCTTATGTTTCTCAAAATCGTGCTTGCGAAATTCAACAACACCCCTTAAAATCTTTTCCATTTTTGCATAACATTGGTTGGCATTCTGTTGCAAAATCCACTACCAAGTTAATCAATTCATTCCATTTTTTTAAAATGCGGGCTTGGGTTGTTTGTTTGAATCCATCTCATTGCTGCATACCCCAATCTGCCGGCTTTGGCCTTTCTGTTTTTTTCCTATTTTTGCAACTCAAACCCTAAAACCCGAATTAAACCATGCAACCTCTTGTAAGTATTATTATGGGCAGTACTTCCGACATGCCGGTTATGGAAGAAGCCGCCAAATTTTTTGATGAGCTGGAGATTCCTTTTGAGTTGAACGCCCTTTCGGCCCATCGCACCCCCGAACTGGTAGCCGATTTTGCCTCCCATGCACACCAGCGCGGCGTAAAAGTGATTATTGCCGGTGCCGGCGGGGCAGCCCATTTGCCTGGCGTGGTGGCCGCTTTTACTATTTTGCCGGTGATAGGTGTGCCGGTGCGTTCTTCCATCAGCATCGATGGCTGGGACAGCATACTCTCCATCCTCCAGATGCCTCCCGGCATTCCGGTGGCAACCGTAGGTTTAGACGGCGCCCGCAATGCCGGCATTCTGGCCGCACAGATCCTGGCACAATCCGACCAGGACATTCAGCAGCGGCTTATGTCCTTTAAAGAAAACCTGCGCAGCAAAGTAGTAAAAGCCAACAAGGAATTGAAAAAATATAATTTCAAGTTTAGGGTATAAGCCTTTTTTGCATTTATTAAAACGTAACGGTTCGAAAGCTGAGTAATGTCTTTCTCAAAGCCTTTGCGGTTTCTATTTTTCTAGGCAGAGCCCAGCAATTTTTTAAAAAGCAATTTTTTAAAAAGCAATTTTTATTTACCTTGCACTTTCAAGAACGTACCATGCGGCTCCAAACCTATTAACCAAAGCGCAATAAATGAAGCAGGTTTTTACACTATTATTATTCCTTGTAATTTTCAGCAAACCAATGCAGGCTGCCAATGATAATTTCCCTTTCGGGGGAAGGCAAGCCGGCATGGGAAATGCTGCCGTGGCCGTGTATGATTTCTGGGCGCTGAGCCACAACCAGGCCGGGCTGGCCCGTCAGCAGAATGCGGCAGGTGGCTTTTATTTCGAAAATCGCTACCTCACTAAAGAAATGAGCCTGGGTGCCGCGGCTTTTGCCCTGCCAGCTGCCAGCGGCGTTTTCGGGGTGAGTGTCACTTATTTTGGTTACTCACAATATCACGAAAGTAAGATTGGACTGGCTTACGCCAGAAGTTTTGGCGACCACCTTTCGGCAGGGGTGCAGCTCAATTACCTTTACACCTTTATTGGCGAGGGCTATGGCAGCACCGGCAACCTGGCAGCAGAACTGGGCATGATCTACGAATTGATTCCCGGGCTACAGATTGGCGCGCATATTTTCAATCCTACCCGGGCAAAAGTTGCCGAGTTTAACGATGAGCGCATTCCCACTATTTTTCGAATGGGATTTGCCTACACCTTCTCCGACCATGTAATGCTAAGTTTTGAAACCGAAAAAGATTTGGAGCGCGAACCCGTTTTCAGGGTGGGGCTTGAATACGGCATAACCGAAAATATTTACCTGCGCGGAGGTGTGGGCACCAACCCCACCACCAATGCCTTTGGCTTTGGCCTGAACCTGGGCGTCCTGCGTATCGATCTGGCAACTTCTTTCCATCATGTACTTGGTTACTCGCCCCAGGCAAGCCTCATTTACGAATTCAAATAATCAAAGAAAGAAATGAGGTTTTCGCTCCCGAAAAATACACCTTTAATTTTCGTCCCGGCTTTTTTTCTGGCTGCAGGCTTGAGCGGTGCCTTTGCCCAGGTACTCGAAGTGCCCGACACCTTGCAGCCGCCTCCCGTTAACGAAGAACTTTTCCAGCAGCGCATCGAAAGCCTGGCCGAGGAGGCCGAAGAAGAGCTCGATTATTCAGAATTGATCGAAGAACTCGAAATTTTTCTGCGTAACCCCATAAACCTGAACTTTGCCACCGCCGACGATCTCAGACGCTTATTCTTCCTCAACGATATTCAGATTAATAACCTGCTGAATCACATCAGCATGTTTGGTCGCTTGCTAAGTATTTACGAGTTACAAAGTGTGGAAGGTTTCGACCAGGAAACCATCCGTCTTTTGCAGCCATACGTTACAGTGGCCGAAGAGCGGTTCAGGCGGCATTTTCGCCTCGACGACATGCTGCGCGAAGGCAACAGCCAGTTTTTTCTTCGCTACCAGCAATTGCTCGAAGAGCAACGGGGTTTCAGCCCCATTGAACCCGAAGAGTTGGAGGCCAACCCCAACGCTCGCTACCTGGGCAGCCCGTTCCGCCTTTACTCACGCTACCGATTTACTTATTACAACAACCTAAGCATCGGTATGACCGCCGAGAAAGACCCCGGTGAGGAATTTTTCAGGGGCACCCAATCCAATGGCTTCGACTATTATTCGGGGCATGTGTATGTACGCGACTTTGGCAGGCTGCGTGCGGCAGTAGTGGGCGACTTCCAGGTGCAGTTCGGGCAGGGGCTTACCCTTTGGTCGGGCCTGACATTTGGCAAAAGTGGCGAAGCCGTGGATATTAAAAAGAATGGACTTGGCCTGCGACCCCACACCTCGGTAGATGAGAATAACTTTATGCGCGGCACCGGTGTTACAGTGGGTTTTGGCGATTTTGAGCTTACGGGCTTCTTCTCATCGAAAAGCCGCGATGCCAACGTGCTCGAAATGGACACCGTAACCGGCGAAGCGCTGGTGATTACCAGTCTGCAGCAAACAGGTCTGCACCGCACCCCGCGCGAGCTTGAAAATAAAAATGCTGTGCAGGAAAGGGTTTACGGCGGCCACCTGGCCTGGAAGCGCAACAACCTGAATCTGGGTGCAACCGCATACCGCATGGAGCTGGGCGCAGAGTTTCAACGCAACCTCTCGTTCTACAACCAGTTCGACTTTAATGATCGCACCAACACCAACTTTGGTTTTGACTACAATTATATCAGCCGAAATTTCAACTTTTTTGGTGAGGCGGCCATGAGCGAAAACGGTGGGTATGCCCTTCTCAACGGGGTTATGATGAGCCTCGACCCCAGACTGTCTGTGTCCTTGCTGCACCGCAAGTTCAGCAAGGACTACCAGTCGCTTTTTGCGGCGGCATTCAGCGAAAACACCCGGGTGGTTAACGAAGATGGCCTCTACCTGGGCATCAATGCCAGGCTGTCGCAGCAATGGCGCATCTCTGCCTATGCCGATCATTTTTCATTTCCATGGATGAAGTTTCGCACCTATTTGCCCAGCAAGGGCTACGAATACCTGGTGCAGGTAAACTATCGCCCCAGCCGCGGCACTGAAATGTATGCCCGCTACCGTAACAAGAACAAGCCCCTCAACAGCGAGGACCCAGGCATGATACGTCACCTGGAGGATGTGGTGCGCCAAAACTTCCGTTTCCATATCAGCTACCCCATATCCCCTTCCTTTACCTTGCGAAACCGCATTGAGCTCGTCGATTTTCGCTTTGGCGAAAGAAAGGAGAAAGGCTTTACCATTTACCAGGATGTAATTTATAGAAGCTTTAGCAGCCCATTGGCTGTAACACTGCGCTATGCCCTCTTCGATACCGATGGCTTCGACTCGCGCATCTACGTTTACGAAAACGATGTGCTTTATGCCTCCTCCTTCCCATATTATGCCGACAAAGGCTCCAGGGCTTACGTGCTGGTGCGCTATCGCCTCAACCGCAACATCGACCTGTATGCCCGACTGGCACAGACCTGGTACTCGAACCGCGACAGCTCAGGTAGCGGCCTCGACCTGATCGAGGGCAACACCCGCACCGAAATCAAAGCGCAATTGAGGATCAGGTTTTAAGAAATCTGGATGGTTGATTTAGGATGGTTGAATTTAAGGCAAGCAAGAGGCTGGCTTAAAAGTCGAAAAACCTACCTGGCTCGCAACTTTTCGCCAAAGAACATATTGTGAGTTTATACCAAAATTTTTGTCGGAAATTGCATTGTTTTTTATAGAAAATATTATGCTATAGATTGAACTACAATTATTTCATAAATTACAGAAAAAATATTTACATTATCTTTGCCACCTAAAATTTAATCATTAACATAACTAATCTTCATCATTTATGGAAAAAGGACACCCAAAGGCGCTTTATTACCTGTTTTTTACAGAGCTGTGGGAAAGGTTCAGCTACTATGGTATGCGGGCCGTTCTGGTGCTCTATATTGTTCAAAAACTATATGCCGATATGGCACAGGATTTGGCTGATACCCGGGCCTATGCCATTTATGCCGCTTTCGGCGCCCTGGTTTATGCCACGCCGGTTCTCGGGGGTATGATTGCCGACCGCTACCTGGGCTACAGAAAATCCATTATTAGCGGAGGTATTATGATGGCTGTTGGTTTGTTTTTAATGACCATGGATGCCGAACTCTTCTTCTTTGCCGGACTGGGATTCCTGGTAACAGGCAACGGGCTCTTCAAACCCAATATTTCGTCGATGGTTGGCAGCCTTTATGAGCCGGGCGATCCGCGCCGCGATGCCGGTTTTACCATTTTCTATATGGGTATTAACATTGGTGCCTGGTTGTCGCCCCTGGCGGTTGGCTGGATTGCCTATGCCTATGGCTGGTCGTACGGATTCGGTCTGGCTGGCGTGGGCATGCTCCTTGGCCTTGCCGTTTTCCAGATGGGTATTAAAAACGGTACCTTCGAAGGCAAGGGTCTTGCTCCCGACACGGAAGAAAGCCGAAAAAAAATTGCCGGAATCAGCATGACTGCCTGGTCCATTATCCTGGCAGTGGCAGCGGTGCCTTTTCTTACCATGCTCATTTTTAAAAGTGAATGGGCCGGTTATCTGCTCTATTCCATCCTGGCCCTGTCAGTAATCATTATTGGAAAGTCATTCTTTGAGATAACCCGCCCTGAACGCGAAAAGATCATAGCCATTTTCATCCTGGCATTTTTCAGTACCGCCTTCTGGGCATTCTTCGAGCAGGCCGGAAGCACCATCACCCTGTTTGCCGAACGCAATGTGGACCTGGTGTTTATGAATGCGGCCCAGACCAACATGATCAACCCCTTCTTCATCATTGTATTTGCCATACCTGTTTCTATGCTGTGGACCTGGCTGTCAATGCGCAAGATGAACCCTTACACCCCGTTTAAATTTGCCTACGGAATTGCGCAGCTGGGATTGGGTTTCCTGATTTTTGCCTATGGTGCACGTTTTGCCAGCGAGGCCGGACAGGTGCCCCTATTGTTCCTGATTTTGGGTTACTTTTTCATTACCACAGGTGAGCTGTTTATCAGCCCCATCGGCCTTTCCATGGTAACACGCCTGTCGCCCCCCAAGGTGGTCTCCTTTATGATGGGCGTATGGTTCCTGAGCATGTCGTTTGCACACTACATTGCTGGCTTTATTGCCAGGTTTACCACCCAGGAAGTAACTGCCAATGGTGGTTTTCTGGAGCGCATCACCATTAGGGTAACAGGCCTTACGCCCGACATAGTGGCCGAGAAAGGCGGCGGAGCTTTCAGCACCCTGCTTTCTTACGCCAATGTGTTTTCAAGCATTGCCATAATTGCCTTTGCTTTGGCCATAATAGCACTGGCGCTCACTCCGCTTATCCGCAGGTTGATGCACGGTGAGCATTAAAATTTGCATAGCAAACACAAAAAAAGGTGGTCCGCCGGGCAACCTTTTTTTGTGTTTAGGCGAAAGCGGTTGATAAAAAATAACAACCGGAAGGTAATTTAAGCGGAAGGTGCGCTAAAATTTCTATTTTTGTCCGTCCAAATTTTTACAAACCAAATACTAACAGAAAATGCAACGACAAAAATTACTGAATGAGTCGCCTGCCCTTCGCTGGTTGGTTCTTGTTCTGGTGAGCAGTTTAATGTTCTCCACTTATTATTTCCAGGACTTCTTTTCGCCACTGCGCGACTTGATGGAGACAGACCTGGGCATTAACAGCGAAGAGTTTGGAAGGATCATTGGTTTAACCACCATAGCCAACATTTTCGGTATGATCATTATCGGGGGTATAATCCTCGACAAATGGGGTATCAGGCTTGCCGGTCTGGCCTTTGGCGGCCTGGCTACGCTGGGTGCGATCATTACCGCGCTGGCCTCTATGGGTTATTTTGGCGACGACAAATCGAGCGTGCTTACTGGCTTAATTGTTGGCCGCATTCTTTTTGGCTCGGGCCTCGAAGTAGTTTGTGTAGTCGCTACCCGAACCATTGTGAAGTGGTTTAAAGGGTACGAATTGGCGCTTGCCATGGCTATCAACATGGGCTTTGGCCGTTTGGGCTCCGCTCTGGCTATTGCCATTTCGCTCGATATTGCAGGCGTTACCGTTTCGCCTGCCGTAGTTTTTGCCGCTGCGCTTATTGGCATATCGCTCATTTTCTTTGTCATTTACTTATTCTTCGACATTAAGCTCGACAAGCAGATTAAAGCCCGCAAAACCGAAGAACTGACCAAGGAAGATGTGGAACTGGTCGCCGGCGCCCTGAAAGAAAAGGAAGAAGCTGCCGACGAAGATTTCAAATTCTCAGACCTGGTTAAACTGGTTACTAATAAATCGTTCATTTACATTGCACTTCTTTGCGTTGCATTCTACTCGGCTGTATTCCCATTCATTCAATATGCACCCGACTTGCTGGTCAACAAGTTCGGTTTCAGTTACGTATTGCCAGCCTCTGCAACCGTTGTGGCCTTTGGAAGCGAAGCCCTTGGTAGTGCTTTGGTATACATTGTGATATTTATTTTTGCCCTTTCGGTAACCCTTGTTCCTAAGTACCTCAAGGGAAAAAGCGCCAAAAGGCTGTCACTTATCACCATTATAGGTATTTTTGCCGTCCTTGTATTTTTGGTGCGCGACACCCTGGGCGTATGGCTCATAAATGGTCCGAAAACTGCCTCACTCATCCCGCTGGGCACCATTATCTTCACTCCAATTTTCGGTAGTTATGTTGACCGCAAGGGCAAGGCTGCCTCGCTGATGATTCTCGGCTCACTGCTGCTGATCTTTGCCCACTTGTCGCTGTCTATTTTCCAATCGCCGATCCTGGCATATTTTGGCCTGCTCAGCCTTGGCATTGCTTTCTCGCTGGTGCCTGCAGCTATGTGGCCTTCGGTAGCCAAGATCGTTCCCGAAAATCGCCTGGGCACGGCTTATGCCACCATGTTTACGGTGCAAAACTGGGGCCTGGGTGCCTTCTTCTGGGGCATTGGAGCCTTGCTTTATAAAGTAAACCCCTTTGTGGTTAGTGCCATTGCCGAAACACGTGAAAGACTGCTGGCCACCGGACTCACCGGCGGCGAAGTTGCCGATCAGATCAAGCTGCTCCAGCTGCAGGGCGAGCTTCCTTATTACGACTACACATGGCC
>DHFW01000019.1:2326-3645 GCA_002402465.1 Bacteroidales bacterium UBA4814 | reverse complement strand
TCCCCTTGCCGATCCGGTTGAAAAGTACCTGGGAAACTGGAAGGCCAGCGAGTCGAGCACCCTTTACGGGCCTGGTTATGTGTATGATGTGAGCATTGCCCGCAACCCTTCCAACAGCACCGAGATACTGATTTCAAACTTTTATATGCAGGGTTGGAACGAAAGAGCCCGTGCCTTGGTAACCGGCAACAGCTTAACTATCCTTGAACAGGCTATTTGCGATGGCAGCATTTTGATAAAAGGAAGCGGGCAGTTCTCCGGTGGAAGAATTACCCTTACTTATACGGCCAACGATGGTGCTGACCTTGATCATGTTTCTGCTACCTATTCAAGGCCTTAGAATAAGCAAAAGAACTCAGCGTCGCATAAAATCCACTTCCATCGAGTCGGTAAGCATTGAGTCAGATTGCTGCATTTGCTGCTGGCGCTGCAGAAATTGCTCCAGTTCGGCATCCGCCTCAGTCATCTGGATGGTGAGCCGGTTCAGCAGCTCCTCATGTATGGCCATCATCTCGTCAGCATGTAGTAAATAACAATCGAGCGCCTGCCTGAACTCGGCATGACTCAGTCCATGCTTATGGAAAATGGCCGCAAAATAATAGTCGACCGAGTCGCGGGTTTGAGGGTAGTAGTTCTGGCGATCAGAAAGATAACCTTCCAGAAGGTACATATCCAGAAGGATTTCAGTCACTTGCTCACGGGGCAACAGCCGGTGGCAGCGTTCCTTTTCAGGCGAACGGAAAAAACCGCATCCTCCAACCAACAGCGCCATTGCAATCAAAACAATTTGAGTGAATATTGAATGTTGAATATTGAATATTTTTGGCTTTACTCTCATTTTTCTCCTTTTCTTATTTTCTTATTGCTCATCTTACAAACTCCAGGGCCTGTCCNNATGATAGTTTCGTTGAATCTCCCTTTTTCATAAACGGGAATGCCATTCACGAAAGTGTAAACTATGGAAGAATTAAAGGTAGTTCCTTCAAGGGGCGACCAGCTGCATTTGTAAAGAATGTTGTCTTTGGTAACGTTTTGAGGCTGGCTAAGGTTTACCACTGCCAGGTCGGCGGCAAAACCTTCGCGGATAAATCCCCGGTTTTTCACCCCGAAACAAATAGCAGGGTTGTGGCA
The DNA here is from genome assembly GCA_002402465.1 of Bacteroidales bacterium UBA4814. GTDB lineage: Bacteria > Bacteroidota > Bacteroidia > Bacteroidales > UBA7960 > UBA7960. Next base: position 2,514 of record DHFW01000019.1, on the reverse strand, counting down.
CATCCAGCGTACTATCTGCTCAAGCGAGTATATGCCCTGATGAACCAATTCAAGCATGGCCACCAGTGAGTGTTGAACCATGGGCGCACCCGAGGGGCAGTCTAGATAAGGCTTTTGTTTTTCTTCGCGGGTATGCGGGGCATGGTCGGTAGCCACCACATCGATAAGGCCGTTGCGCAATGCCTGCC
>DHFW01000019.1:1126-2265 GCA_002402465.1 Bacteroidales bacterium UBA4814 | reverse complement strand
TCAGCCGTGATAAGTTTGTCTCCGAGCCGCTGCTTGTTATCCAGAAGGTCCATTTCTGGTGCAGTACTCAGGTGCAACAGGTGCAAGCGGGTGTCAAATTTCCTGGCCAATGCTACAGCCAGGGTCGAAGACCTCAGGCAGGCCTGGTGGTCTCTGATAACTGGGTGTTGCTCCATCGGAATGTTGTCGCCGAATTTTTCTTTTGCCCAAGCAAGGTTATGGCCAATGGTTGCTTCATCCTCACAATGCACGGCCACCGGCAGGCGGGCGCTTTTGAAAATCCCCGAAAGGGTGTTGGGATTATCGACCAGCATATTGCCGGTGGAGGCGCCCATAAATACCTTTATGCCGCACACATGGGTCGGATCGGTGACTATTACCTCGTTGAGGTTGTCGTTGGTGGTGCCCATGTAGAACGAATAGTTGGCCAGGCTTTTTTCCTGCCCGAGCCTGAATTTTGCCTCCAGCTCCTTCTGGGTGACGGTTTGCGGCTGGGTGTTGGGCATCTCCATAAAACTGGTGATTCCACCGGCCACGGCAGCCCGCGACTCGCTGTAGATATCGCCCTTGTGGGTGAGGCCTGGCTCGCGGAAATGCACCTGGTCGTCAANNTCTGAAACGGAGGCAGGAAGGCTTCCAATAAAAATTTTTTCGATCTTACCCTTGTCAATAAGCAGACTGCCTCTGAAGGTTTGACCTTCATTTACAATGGTGGCATTCTTTAAAAAATACGCATTACCTGCCATGGCTGAAAAGTTTTGAAGTAAGGTTGCAAAAGCCTTCGTAGTATCTCAGGCCTTGCGCTTGTATTTTCTAAACAAGCTTTGCCAGCGCAGTTTAATCACCCCCAGCACGGCTTCCTTAAAAATGCCCTTGCTCATTTTAGAGACTCCTTCGGAGCGATCCATGAAAATGATGGAGATTTCCTTGATGTTGAACCCCAGCTTCCAGGCCAGGAATTTCATTTCAATCTGGAAGGCATAGCCGGTAAACTGAATCTTGTCGAGGTCGATAGCCTGCAACACTTCGCGCTTGTAGCATTTAAATCCGGCGGTAGTGTCGCGAATGCTCATGCGGGTAATGATGCGCACATAGGCCGAGGCATAATACGACATGAGCACGCGCCCCATGGGCCAGTT
>DHFW01000019.1:0-1083 GCA_002402465.1 Bacteroidales bacterium UBA4814 | reverse complement strand
GTGCGAAAAGTCGGCATCCATCTCGAAAATATAGCCGTAGTTGCGGGCCAGTGCCCACTTAAACCCGTGAATATAGGCAGTGCCCAATCCCAGTTTGCCCTTGCGCGTTTCGAGAAATAGTTGGCCATCAAATTCAGGCTGCAAGCTGCGAACAATATTGGCCGTGCCGTCGGGCGAAGTGTCGTCAATTACCAGGATATGAAAAGCTTTTGGAAGGGAAAATACCTTTCTAACCAACTTTTCGATGTTTTCCTTTTCGTTGTATGTAGGTATGATTACCAGGCTATCGGCCACCGTAGTTTCAGGTTTTGCATCCGGGCTTAATTTCCCGGAAACGGTTTACTCCACATTGTTCCCCTTTTGAGGTTTCTGAATGCAAAGGTCAAAATTACGGTTTTGATCGGAATAAATAAAAAAAAATGTATTTTGCCTGTCTGCATGGCCCGAATTAAACGACATAATGTAATAAATTTGGCCTGATGAAAAATCCATTAATTTATTTCGACAGTGCAGCCACTACCCGGGTTTTTCCCGAAGTGGCCGAACTTATGTACGAAGCCTTGCTTAAGAATTACGGCAACCCTTCATCCATTCATGAGGTGGGGCGGCATGCCAGGGTTGAGGTGGAGCATGCCCGCCGCACTATGGCTGGCTTGCTGAACGCGCGGCCGGGCGAGGTGTTTTTTACCTCAGGAGGCACTGAATCGAACAACGCCATTTTGTGGGGATGCTGCAAAGATCTGGGGCGCAGGCATTTTATCTCGAGCAGGCTCGAACACCCCTCGGTGTTGAATACCCTGCAGGCACTGGAACGATACATGGATTGCCAGATCAGTTATGTGGAAACGGATAAAAAAGGCCTCATCGACCTTGATCACCTGGAGAAACTTTTAAAGGAAACGCCCGCTTCCGTTGTTTCGTTCATGCATGCCAACAACGAAATTGGAAATATTCTTCCGGTTAAAGAAGTTACAGCACTTTGCCAGCAATACGGGGCGATGTTTCACAGCGATACGGTACAGACGGTGGGTAAACTTGAGCTGGATGTGCCGCAGTTTGGGTTCGATTTTGCCGTGGTGAGCG
>DHFW01000035.1 GCA_002402465.1 Bacteroidales bacterium UBA4814 | reverse complement strand
GACCTGGCCAAAGCCACCTTTGCGGCAATGGGCAAAACGACCGAGATCAGTTTTATCGATACCCCCGAAGACATTCGTGATAAGTACCAGTATTTTACCGAAGCCCCCATGGAAAAACTGAGGCAGATTGGCTATATCCTACCCTTTTATTCGCTCGAAGAGGCCATTCAGGATTATGTGCAGGATTATTTAATACCCAAAGCCTGGTATTAATCAGCGGATTTTTTTATGATGCAGGTGGGAGATACCTTGCATTTCTACATAGGCCAACAGCTCTGGAAAGAAGGTTCGAAACTCGTCCTCAAAGGCTTCGTAATTCAGCTTCAGGTCTTCCACTGCATTTTCGATGCCCGACTTAAAAGGCGTACGCTGCGACATCCCTATAAAGTATTTTTCCATGTGATCCAAATCGGCATAGTTTACCAGCCAGTTGGAAGAGACCATATAGGGCAACACGTTTTTGGCCCGCACCGGGAGCAAAAAGTAGTTTTTCAGCAAAATGTTATAAGCCTCCTTCACGAAGCGCGTAAGTGCATACCGCGAATATTCATTCCAGTAACGCGCCAGATAATGATCGTAATACATATCGACCACCACCCCGGCATACAGGCGGTACTTGTTGCGCAGACGCATTTTGCTTTGGTCAACAATAGGATGGGTATCGGTAAAGGTGTCGATCTTGCGGTGCAGCATAATGCCATCAACTATACCCTGGTGGAAGTTGTCGATCTGCCGGCCCTTAACCATATCGGCAATAAAGTTGCCAAGAAGAATATCCTCATTTTCGCCTGACAGGTATATGTGAGCCAGAAAATTCATTTATGCCATAAAAGATTCCCCGAAAGATAACAATTTGTGCGATGCGCTTTCTAAGTAAACTCCCTGAAAAAGCAAATGTTTTATCAATCTGAATAAAGATTTCAGGGCAGGTGTAATTTTTTATTTAGTTTTGTAGAATAACAAAAATGATTCCAAAATATAAAGCTTTTTAGTTTATGCAAAAATTGTTGCTATTGGGGGATGAGGCCATTGCACAGGCTGCCATCGACGCAGGGATGTCGGGCGTTTATGCCTACCCCGGCACCCCCTCTACCGAGGTCACCGAATATGTGCGCAGCTCGCGCGAAGCCCGCGAAAAAGGCATAGTGGCCACCTGGTGTGCCAATGAAAAGACTGCCGCAGAAACCGCCCTGGGCATGTCGTATGCCGGCCGGCGCACCATGACCTGCATGAAGCATGTGGGCCTGAACGTGGCTGCCGATGCATTTATCAACTCCTCCATTACAGGCGCCAATGGCGGCATCATTTTCCTGGTGGCCGACGACCCCTCGATGCACTCTTCGCAAAACGAGCAGGACTCGCGCTTCTACGGCAAGTTTGCCATGATCCCCATCCTGGAGCCCAGCAACCAGCAGGAAGCTTACAACATGGTGCATTATGGCTTCGACCTTTCGGAAAAATTCCAGATACCGGTCATGATCCGCATCACCACCCGCCTGGCACATTCACGTGCAGGTGTAGTTCGCAAATCCTCGCACGAACAAAACAAGGTAGGGCTGCCCGAGAACCTGCGGCAGTTTGTGTTGCTGCCGGCCATTGCCCGTAAGCAATACAAAATGCTGGTCGACAACCAGCCCGCATTTCTGAAGGAATCAGAAGAGTCGGCATTTAACACCTATCTTCCCGGTAAGGACAAAAGCCTGGGCATCATAGCCTGCGGCCTGGCTTACAACTACCTGATAGAAAATTTTCCCGAAAGGGATATCCCCTTCCCGGTGGTGAAAGTGCAGCAATATCCACTGCCCGAAAAACATATCCGCAGGCTTTACGAAGAATGCGACAGCTTGCTCGTACTCGAAGATGGCTATCCCATTGTAGAAGAAATGGTGAAGGGCTTCCTGAACCTGGGCAAACCCATCAAAGGCAGGCTGGACGGTACTATTCCGCGCACCGGCGAGCTGAACCCCAACATTGTGGGTGCCGGACTTGGTTTTGAGCAGGAAGAAACCCTTGATGTTCCTTCGCTGGTGGCCGCCCGTCCGCCATCCTTGTGCAAGGGCTGCTCGCATATCGACAGCTTTACCGCCTTGAACGAGGTGCTCGAAATTTATGGTCGCGGCCGCGTATTCTCCGACATTGGCTGTTACACCCTGAGCGCGCTGCCACCCTATGAGTCGATAAACAGCTGCGTTGACATGGGCGCCTCCATTACCATGGCCAAAGGCGCTGCCGATGCAGGTCTTGTTCCGGCTATTGCAGTAATTGGCGACAGCACCTTTACCCATTCGGGCATGACCGGACTGCTGGATGCCGTAAACGACAAGTCGAATATTACTGTCATCATTCTTGATAATTCAACCACCGGCATGACAGGCGGGCAGCCCTCTTCGGCTTTGGGCAAAATTGAAGATATATGCAAAGGCATTGGCGTGGACGAAGATCACATACGTGTGCTCAAACCCCTGCGCAAACACCATGAGGAAAATGTGCAGATCATGAAGGAAGAAATTGAATACAATGGTGTTTCGGTAGTGATACCCCGGCGCGAGTGCATTCAGACCCTCAACAAACGCATGCGCGACAAATTCAAGGAAAAGGCCAAAGCCGCCGGGAAATAATTTAAAAACAAAGAAAAGCATAGTATTATGAAGATCGATATCATTTTGGCCGGCGTGGGTGGCCAGGGAATTTTATCCATTGCTGCTACCATTGGCCTGGCCGCCGTTGAGGCAGGACTTTACCTGAAGCAAGCCGAAGTGCATGGCATGAGCCAGCGCGGAGGTGATGTGCAATCGCACCTAAGGCTCAGCGACAAGGAAATTGCCTCTGATCTTATCCCTTTCGGGAAAGCCGACATGATCATTTCGGTTGAACCCATGGAAGGACTCCGCTACCTGCCCTACCTGAAGAAAGATGGATGGCTTATTACCAATACCAAGCCATTCATTAACATCTCCAATTACCCCGATGAAGAAAAGCTGATGGCCGAGATCAAGGCCCTGCCCAATCATATTGCACTGGATGCCGACAGCGTGGCCACTGAACTGGGCAGCGTAAAGGCAGCCAATATGGTGGTACTGGGCGCGGCAAGCCCGTTCATCAGCATTGAATTCGAAAAGCTGGAAAACGCCATTCGAACCTTGTTTGGAAGAAAGGGGGAAGAACTGGTAACTCTCAATCTAAACGCCCTTAATACGGGAAGGAAGTTCTCGATGGAAGCCCAAAAATAAGCAGACCTTTTTGGGTATTAATGATTCAAAAATAGCAGGAACAGGCATTGACTTGTTCCTGTTTTTTTTTGTGTTACCCAAACACCCTATTTTATCGGGTTTTTTCAACAAGGGATTATTTTTTGAGAAACTTATGCCCTGATACACCCTTTTGGTTTATTAATTGCAAGAAATAAAACCCCGGCTGCAAGGCCTTTACATCCAACCTGAATTCATTACCGCAATGCACTCCCTGTAAACACAGCCTGCCGCTCAGGTCGAACAGGCTTATGGTGTGGCAATCCTGAAAGGTATCGGGCAAGGAAATATTCAGCGAATTGCGGACGGGGTTGGGGTCACCATTTATGCCGCAAAGAAACGTTTCTGAATTGCTTGATGTCCAAAAAAAGGGGAGCTTACCACCACCGATCCAGATATACTACGCAATGATCGCCTACTTATTTACGGCGGTAATAAAGAAGAGGCTCAAAAGAAAATGGGCTTTTTCAAACTTGGTAAGCTTTTGTAAAATACTTTTTTTCAACAACCTCTTGTTGCAAAGCCTTCTTGAAAATCCCGACCGGTTTTGGAGGAAAAATTAAATTTACTCCGGCACCAGAACTATTTGGGGGGCTTGGTATCGATGATTCGTAAAATCAACATTAAACAATTTTTTAATTTAATGATTATTTTTCATAAAATCAATTAAAAATTATTTGGATTAAAATGAACTTTTATATATTTGTTATGTCAAACCATAAACTATTTAAGCTATGAAGAAGACAATAATTTTATTCGGATTAATAATTCTCTTGCTGCCCATTGTGGTGCATTCGCAAGAGTTTGGGTTAAACTTCGGCTTGTCAAACAACATCTTATTTCCTGGCCAAAAAAATGTGAACAGCAATGCCGGGAATATTGGCACATCAGCCGGTATTAAATTTGATGGACTATTTTCTACTGAAGGGTTCTTGGGATACAACATTGAAGCCATTTTTGGGCAATTCTCGTACACCTATTTCGATGCGGAAAATAACTTCCGTGAATTCAGGTTCAATGAAAAGAATCTTTACGTTCCCCTGAACCTTACCGCAAGGATGAAATTTTCTGATTCAGGACACTGGATCTCATACGGTTTTGGGCCTTATGTGTCATTTCTGATTGGGCAGAAGGGATTCTCAGCGGCAAGCAGCAGTCCATTTAATAACGATTCTGCAGGATTTGCCGACAGGGTGAACCTTGGGTTTTCGGGTGAAGCTAAATATTTCAGAATGTTAAACCCCGGAATGGGAATAACTTTAGGGGTCAATTTCAGGAGCGACCTAAGCAACCCACTTTCGGAAAAGAATAATATCCTTGTGGCCCCGGGCAATTCCATAGGCCTGGTTATTGGCGTGTTCAGGAAATTTTGATTTTTATCTTTCAATTTTAAATTTTAAATCATACCTGCCGGGTATTCCGGCAGGTTTTTTTTATTCCAAACCAAAGGCATTTTTTAAAAATAAAACTATTATACTAAACAAAAAGCCTTCGAAAAGCATTAACAATTAACCATCTTGGCATAAATTATTACTTTTGCCAAACGTTTTGATGGCCAACCCTTCTGCAGGTTTATAAAGTGCCGGCGGGTAGGTTTTCGGGGTCTGAAATACAAACACAAATCTTCATAAATTACCATCCATTATGATTACAAATAACTTTATAAAGCGCCACAACGGACTGCGCCCCGACGACGAGGCCCTGATGCTTAAAAAGATTGGCGTTGCTTCTGTTGATGAGCTCATCGACAAAACCATCCCGGCCTCAATCCGGATGAAAAAGCCCCTTAACATTGCCGACGGCATGAACGAATACGAATACATTAACCACCTGAAAGAGCTGGGAGCCAAGAATCAACTCTACCGCACCTACATCGGCATGGGTTATTACAACACCATTTTGCCGGGCGTAATTCAGCGCAACATCCTTGAGAATCCTGGCTGGTACACTGCTTACACACCTTACCAGGCTGAGATATCTCAGGGCCGACTCGAAGCGTTGCTCAACTTCCAGACGGTGGTTTCCGACCTCACAGGCCTGGAAATTGCCAATGCATCGCTCTTGGATGAGGCTACCGCTGCTGCCGAAGCCATGATCATGCTTCACAACGCCCGTTCGCGCGATGCTGTGAAAAGAGGTGCCGACAAGTTCTTTGTATCCATGCGGGTGTTTCCCCACACCATTGATGTGCTTAAGACGCGTGCCGAGCCTCTGGGAATTGAACTGGTAACCGGCTGCTCTGATGAAGTTGAATTTGACGATATGTTCTTTGGCGCATTGGTGCAATATCCGAGTGAAAGAGGCAAGGTTAACAACTATGCTCCTTTCGTTAAAAAAGCGCAGGATTTCGGAGTGCGCATTGCCGTGGCAGCCGACCTGCTCAGCCTTACCCTGCTTACCCCTCCCGGTGAATGGGGTGCTGATGTGGTTGTTGGCTCTGCACAGCGTTTTGGCGTGCCCATGGGTTATGGTGGCCCGCACGCAGGCTTCTTCGCCACAAAAGATGAATTCAAGCGTCAGATCCCCGGAAGGATCATCGGGGTTTCAATAGATGTGAACAACAACTTTGCCCTTCGCATGGCGCTGCAAACCCGCGAGCAGCACATCAAACGCGAAAAGGCCACCTCCAACATCTGTACCGCCCAGGCCCTGCTGGCCACCATGGCCGGCATGTATGCAGCTTACCATGGCCCCAAAGGCCTGAAGCAGATTGCACGCCACATTAACATTCTCACGGGCGTGCTGGCACAGGAAGTCGAGAAGTACGGCTATAAGCAACTGAACAAGCACTTCTTCGACACGGTGCTCATTGAGCTGCCCGGCAACATTACCGCTGAGCAGGTGCTCCAGATTGCCCTTACCAAGCAGATGAACTTCCGCAAAGTGGATGAGAAGCTCATTGGCATTAGCCTGGATGAAACCACTGCCTTGACTGATGTGAACGACATTCTGGAAGTGTTTGCCATTGGCGCAGGAAAGGAATTTAAGGCTTTTGTGTGCGACCCGGTTGAGTGTGAAAAGATCACTACCATTCCCCAAGAACTGACCCGCACCAGCAAGTACCTTACCCACCCGGTGTTCAACTCCTACCATTCGGAAACGGAGATGATGCGCTACATGAAAAAGCTCGAGAACCGCGACCTGGCGCTGAACCGCACCATGATTCCACTGGGCTCGTGCACCATGAAACTTAACGCCGCCAGCGAGCTGTTTGCCTTGAGCTGGCCCGAGTTTGGCGGTATTCATCCCTTTGTGCCGGTTGACCAGGCAGCAGGTTACCACGAACTGATCCGTCAGCTAGAAAAAGACCTTTGCGAGGTTACGGGCTTTGCCGGCATCAGCTTTATGCCCAACTCGGGCGCATCGGGCGAGTACGCCGGCCTTATGGTGATCCGCGCTTATCATGAAAGCCGTGGCGAAGGCCACCGCAACGTGGCACTGATTCCCTCCTCTGCCCACGGCACTAACCCCGCCAGCGCCGTTATGGCCGGCATGAAGGTAGTAGTGGTGAAGTGCGACGAGAACGGAAACATAGATGTGGAAGATCTTCGCAAGAAAGCCGAAGAGCACAAAGACAAGCTGGCTGCTATTATGGTAACCTACCCCTCGACCCATGGCGTGTTCGAAGAAGAAATTCTCGAGATTACAAAGATCGTTCACAATAATGGCGGACAGGTTTATATGGACGGTGCCAATATGAACGCGCAGGTAGGTTTGACTAATCCTCTGATTTGCGGTGCCGATGTGTGCCACCTGAACCTGCACAAGACTTTTGCCATTCCGCATGGCGGTGGTGGTCCCGGGGTTGGTCCCATTGGCGTGGCCGAACACCTGCTGCCCTTCCTGCCCACCCACACCCAGGTGAAAACCGGTGGCGAAAAAGGCATCCCGGCAGTGGCAGCCGCACCATTTGGCAGCGCCCTGATCCTGACCATTTCTTATGGATACATTAAATTGCTGGGCGGACAAGGCCTGACCGATGCCACCCGCATTGCCATTCTTAGCGCAAACTACCTGAAGGCTGCCCTGCAAAATCATTACCCGGTACTTTACACTGGTAAAAATGATACCGTTGCCCATGAAATGATACTGGACTGCAATCCCTTTAAGCGCAATGTGGATATTGATGCCATCGATATCGCCAAGCGCCTTATGGACTATGGCTTCCACGCGCCTACGGTGGCTTTCCCGGTGCCCGGCACCCTGATGGTAGAACCTACCGAGAGCGAGCCCCTTGCAGAGCTGAACCGCTTTGTGGATGCCATGATCGCCATTCGCGAAGAGATCCGCGAAATCGAGGATGGCAAAGCCGAAAAGGACAACAATGTGATCAAGAACTCGCCCCACACCGCAGTTATGGTAACGGCAAGCGAGTGGAAGTTCCCCTACAGCCGCGAAAAGGCAGCTTTCCCCCTGGCCTGGCTGGCCGAGATGAAGTACTTCACCCCGGTGGCACGCATCGATAATGCCTACGGCGACCGCAACCTGGTTTGCACCTGCGAGCCCATCGAAAGCTATATGCAGGATTAAATTCCAACTGCTTAATATAAAACCGCCCCTGGATTGAATCTCGGGGGCGGTTTTTTTTTACAAAAAAGGCCACCATTGCTGGCAGCCATTTCAGGTAATCCGGTATTAATTTTAATGCTTCAGGTCGTTGTGCTTTGAGTAAAGAAAACGTTTGATCTTCTGCGTGGGTGTTTTTTCGAAGGGAACGGGTTGTTCTTCCACATTAGTAATGCGCGAGAAGCGGTTCAGGGTTGAATTCACCTTATCACGAATCTCCTGAAGTTTTTCATCCACTGCTTTGCTCATTTTGTCCTTGTACTCGGTAGCTGATTCTTTGGCGTGCTGATAGCGCCTTTCCAGCTCTTCATAATTCAAATGCACCTTTGCAATGAGCTGCCCTTTCATTTCATACACCAGTGATTCGAGCACCAGGTCTTCCCCGTTTATCAAAGCCTCAATCTCTTCGGGATAGATGTTTTCCCCGGAAGGGCCAAGAATCATGTTCTTCAAACGGCCTTTGATATACAAATAACCATCCTTATCCAGCACCCCAAGGTCGCCGGTTTTGAACCAGCCGTCCTGGGTAAATACTTCTGCAGTCTGCGCCGGGTCTTTGTAATAACCCATCATGACATTGGGCCCTTTTGCCACGATCTCGCCTTCGCCGTGCTGGTCGGGGTTAATGATCTTAATCTCCTGGTTGGGAAGATTAAAACCCGTGCTGCGAAACTTTGTAAGGGAAGGCGCACAGCCTGCCAGCAAGGGGGCGGTTTCAGTAAGCCCGTAGCCAATGGCATAGGGGAAGCCTGCATCGCACAAAAACTGCTCGGTGTCGGCCGAAAGCTTGGCGCCACCAATACCAAAAAAGTGCAAGTGTCCGCCAAATGCCTGGTAAATCTTTTTACCAGCCAGTTTATGAAACATGCGGCGCATAAAGCGAAGCTTCATCATGCTGCGCATCATTTTGCTATTGTGGAGTTTGGGTTTCACCTGCAGGTTATAAATCTTTTCCATGATAAGTGGAACGGTGAGCATCATGGTAGGTTTCACCTGTTTCATGGCAGGCAGAAGCACGGATGCAGTGGGTGGCTTATCCAGATAATAGACCGTAGCACCACTCATAAATGGGATAATGAAGCCAATGGTACACTCGTAAGTATGAGGGAGCGGCAAAACGGAGAGCAAACGGTCGGTGGTGTCAACATTCTGAATTCCAAGGGTGTTAATGGCATTGGAAATCAGGTTGCGGTGACTCAGCATCACCCCTTTGGGATTGCCGGTAGTTCCTGAAGTATAAAGTATTGCGGCAAGGTCCTCTTCAGAAGGTTTCGCAAATTCAGTGGTTTCCACAACAGCCTTGAGTTTTCCCAATCGCTCGATGCGCTTTTCAGCTTTGAGCAGATTCAGGTCGATGGGGCTCATGTCGTCGAGCAGCAGGCCAAAAGTAATGGCTGCAGGAAGCTCGGCATTGATTTTAGCACTTAGTTTCTCTGAAACAAGAATCGCTTTTGATTCGCTATGTGCAAGAATTTTGTTTAATTCAACTTCGCTGAAATCAACCAGGATAGGCACCACAACGGCACCCATACCGGTAATGGCCAGGTAGGCTACCCCCCAGTGGGGCATGTTTTGGCTAAGCAAGGCAACACGGTCGCCTTTCTTAATCCCGTTCTCCGACATCCACACCATGAGCTGATGTGTAATCACGCCAACCTCTGCATAAGTCAAGGCTTTGCCGCCAACAAATGATAAAGCCTGACGCTCAGAGAATTGTGCTACGCTATTGTCGAGCATTTCACGCAGGCTTGTTGCTTGTTTTTTGTTCATGGGATCAATGATTTATACTGCAAAGTTAATCAAAATAAATGCCCGTTTAACTACTTATTCATTTAACGTATTTATATTTATGGTTTGAATATAAATTTAAAAAACGAAACTCTTAAGTTATATCATAAGGTTCAGAATACTTAATTTGTTTAAAATTGAAATAAAAGCAAGTAAGGCAAAGGGTTTCAGCGTTGGCTGTCGTTAAAAACCAACCAAAAAAGTCAACTACTATTTTGGGTAAAAAAAAGAAAAGCACAGACGTTTCGGAAAACGACCTGTGCTTTTTAACATTATTTATAAATCTTGTGTGCCAGTCTTTTACAGCAAGCTATAAGAAACAGCAACTCCAACGGTAACTACCGAAGCCATTACCATAAGTTTAATCAGGATATTGAGACTGGGGCCGGAAGTATCTTTGAACGGATCGCCAACGGTGTCGCCAATCACAGCAGCTTTATGGCAGTCAGAACCCTTTCCGCCATGGTTGCCCTCTTCAATATATTTTTTGGCATTGTCCCATGCGCCACCAGCATTGGCCATAAAAATGGCCATTGCAAAGCCTGCAGTAATGGTTCCGATCAGCAGCCCGGTAACGCCAGCCACACCAAATATCAACCCCACAATCACTGGTATAAGCAGAGCCACAAATGAGGGGAGCATCATTTCGCGCTGGGCGCCTTTGGTCGAAATGGCCACGCAACGGGCATAATCAGGCTCTGCAGTTCCTTCAAGGATTCCGGGAATGGTTTTAAACTGCCTGCGTACCTCGTCCACCATTTTCTGGGCGGCGCGGCCCACGGCATTCATGGTCATACCGCTAAACAGGAATACGCTCATCACGCCAAGGAAAACACCCACCAGCACCTTTGGATTCATCAGGTGGATTTCGTAGTGATAAATAAAGTCAATGAAGTTGGCATACTGCGCTTCCACGGCGCCATCCTTGCCATGAATAAGGAATTCAGGCATATCAAGAAACTTCACAAACATCATTTTCACTTCTTCGAAATAGGCGGCCAGCAGTGCAAGTGCGGTAAGTGCCGCAGAGCCAATGGCAAAGCCTTTTCCGGTGGCTGCCGTGGTGTTTCCCAGCGAGTCGAGGGCATCGGTACGCTTGCGCACCTCGGCCCCCAGCTTGGCCATTTCGGCGTTACCACCGGCATTGTCGGCAATGGGCCCGTATGCGTCGGTGGCCAGGGTTATGCCAAGGGTTGAAAGCATGCCCACCGCGGCAATGCCAATACCATAAAGACCGTGGTTAAGGTTGCTTACATCGAAGGTAAAACCGGCGGCAAAAAGGTATGCCAGGGTGATGGCTACCACAATAATGCCCAGTGGGACCGCAGCCGAAATAAGACCGGTGCCAATTCCTGCAATAATAATGGTTGCCGGGCCTGTTTCGCTTGCCTTGGCAATTTTTCGCGTAGGCGAATAAGCCGAAGCGGTAAAATACTCGGTTGACTGCCCAATGCCGATACCGGCCAGCAGACCCACCACGATAGAGCCCCAAAGACCCCAATAATTGTCGAATCCCATGAAATACAAGATGGCCAGCGAAAAGACAATGATCAGCCCGGCACTGGTATTTACACCAAGGCCCAATGCCTTAAGCAGTTCTTTCTGGTTGGCCCCTTCGCGGGTGCGCACCATAAACACCCCGGCAATGGAAAGCAGGGTGCCAATGGCGGCAATGAGCATGGGCGCAATCACGGCATTAAACTGCATCTCGGAGCCGTAGCCCACAAAAGCAGCAGCTCCCAACAGTGCGGTAGCCAGTATTGATCCGGCAAAGGACTCGAACAGGTCGGCACCCATACCGGCCACATCGCCCACGTTGTCGCCCACGTTGTCGGCNNTGCGCGGGTCGTCTTCCGGAATACCTGCTTCGACCTTACCCACCAGGTCGGCACCCACATCGGCCGCCTTGGTATAAATACCCCCACCCACACGGGCAAAGAGCGCCTGTGTGGAAGCACCCATACCAAAAGTAAGCATGGTGGCCGTTATGGTTAGCAGTTTAAAGCCCACCTCGGCCTCTGGAATGGCCAGGTTAAGCACAACAAACCAAATAGAAATGTCGAGCAGCACCAGACCCACCACCACCAGGCCCATAACGGCACCGCTTCGAAAAGCTAAGCGCAGGCCGCCATTGAGCGATTCACGGCAGGCATTGGCCACACGCGAAGAAGCAAAAGTAGCGGCACGCATACCAAAAAAGCCGGCCAAACCGCTAAAGGCACCGCCCGACAAAAAGGCAAACGGCACCCACTTATTCTGAATGCCCAGGCCAAATGCCATCACACTAAATATGGCCGTTAAAATCAAAAAAACCAGCAAAACAACTTTGTATTGCTGTCGCAGATATGCCCCTGCTCCGTCTCTGACGTGCTTGGCAATTTTTTTCATCATATCTGTCCCTTCATCGTAGCCTAGCATTTGTTTGAAAAAATAATAAGCAAATAACAAGGCCGTAACAGAACTGATGGGTACTAACCAAAAAATTACAGGCATTTTTCCCTCCTTTTAGAAATTAATTTGTTTGTTGAGTAAGTTAGTTGAAGATAGGCTCAAAAATAAAAAATATTTAACAAAATCGAATTGGTATTTTATTGTAATCTGATTTTTAATCAACAAATCTAAATAAACGCCTGGATGCAGGCCAGCGAGCATGCCCTAAAGGTATTGACCAATAAATCCTGAAATTGTCATAAAATTAAACTAATTTTGTTTTAAACGATTTTGATGGTTTTGGCTAAACCGCTTCAATTTTTTCGAACTTTTACAGGAATATGAAGAAGATTAAAATGGAAATACTGGGCATTTCTTACAGCCAGGCCCAGGCAGGTGCCTATGCATTGATTTTAGGCGAAACAGGCGAAAAGCGCAGACTCCCCATCATTATTGGCAGCTTTGAGGCACAGGCCATTGCCATTGAGCTGGAAAAAATGAAACCTACCCGGCCTCTCACACACGATCTTTTCCGCAACTTTGCCCAAACATTCAACATTCATATAAACGAAGTCATTATCTACAAATTCAGCGAAGGCATCTTTTATTCCAAGCTGATTTGTTTCGATGGCCAAAAAGAAGTAGAGATCGATTCGCGCACATCCGATGCGGTGGCCCTGGCCGTTCGTTTCAAATGCCCCATTTATACTTACGAATCCATACTTAAAGAAGCAGGCATGGTGCTGCAAGAAGAAAAAGAAGACCAACCCCCGGAGCAAGTTCCGGTAGAAAAGGAAGTGGACGAGAGTGAATACTCAAACCTTTCGGTAAGCGAGCTCGAGACCATGCTCATGGCTGCCATCGATGAGGAAGCTTACGAAAGGGCTTCAAAGATCAGAGACGAGATAAACCGGCGAAAGTCAAAAAAATAATTGGCTCGCCCCAGAAAAAGCCGGTTAAATTTTTCAAAGCTTCGAAAAATTTTTAATAGGTTTGCATCCTGTCCGCAGGGGCAGGTTTTTTTTAACCTATCTATTCAAAACATACCTAGCATGAAGAATTCCCTGAGTTTTTTGCTGGCTTTGCCTCTGTTCTTGATGTTTTTTAGCCTTAATGCGGCCCAGGCCCAAACCGCACCCCAGCAGCATGTAGAGCAAGCCCTGGAAATAGGGCAGACAGAACTATCCGATGATAGCGCCCCAGACTCTCTGGCCGAAACCGAGCATGCAGACATCCTGGCTAATATTGAAGACCCAGATGCCATTTACGAACAAGGCTTCACCTTATACAATCTTTTCAGGGGATTGATTGGCATGGTTTCGCTGATTTTCATTGCATGGATATTCAGCACCAATCGACGGGCGGTCAATTGGAAAGTGGTGGGCATAGGCCTGGCCATCCAGGCCCTGCTGGCATTCAGCATTTTGCAGGTGCCGCCGGTGCAGTTTTTCTTCGAATTTGTAGGCCAAATGTTCGTTAAGATCCTTGACTTTACCAGGGCAGGAACAGAATTCCTTTTTGCCGGATTTCTAGACACCTCCACCTATGGCTTCATTTTCGCTTTCCAGGTGTTGCCCACAATTATTTTCTTCTCGGCCCTGACTAGTTTGTTGTTTTACCTGGGAATTATCCAGAAAATCGTTTACGCCCTCGCCTGGCTTATGACTAAGGCCTTGCAACTTTCAGGTGCAGAAAGCCTTTCGGTGGCCGGTAATATATTTCTTGGTCAGACTGAATCGCCGCTAATGATCAAGGCCTACCTCGAAAAAATGAATAAATCGGAAATTTTGCTGGTAATGACCGGAGGTATGGCCACCATGGCTGGTGGAGTTTTGGCGGCCTATATCAGTTTTTTAGGGGGCGACGACCCGGTGCAAAGGCTGATTTTTGCCAAGCACCTGCTGGCCGCCTCTATCATGGCGGCACCCGGCGCAGTGGTCATTTCGAAAATACTGGTACCTCAAACCGAGCCCATCAACAAGACCATGGAAATCAGTAAGGAGAAAATTGGCAGCAATATACTCGACTCTATTTCAAATGGCACCACCGAAGGCCTCAAACTGGCTGCCAACGTGGCCGCCATGCTGCTGGTATTCATTGCTTTCATAGCCATGTTCAACTTTATTGCCGGAAAAATCGGCGACTGGACTAACCTGAATGCTTCCGTTGCCAGCCTGACCGATGGACAATACACCAGGCTTTCATTACAATTTATTCTTGGTTATGCTTTTTCACCTCTAATGTGGCTGATCGGGATCAGCCTGCCCGACATTACCCTTGCCGGGCGCCTGCTTGGAGAGAAGGTGATCATGACCGAGTTTATCGGTTACGTGAGTTTAGCTGAACTAAAAACCGCCGGGGCTTTTGCTGATCCCAAATCCATCATTATGTCAACCTACCTTTTGTGCGGGTTTGCCAACTTTGCCAGTATTGGCATACAAATTGGCGGCATCGGCTCACTGGCCCCCAACCAGCGGGTGCTGCTTTCGCGCTACGGCATGCGAGCCCTGCTGGGTGGCACCTTGGCTGCCCTCATGAGCGCCACCATGGTAGGCGTTGTATTAGGATAAGGAATAAAAGCCCTTATTACAGGAGGTCAATTAAAAATTCTGCCTTTTGAGGCCGTCTCAAAAAAATGAGGCGGCCTTTTATTCACCCATACCCTGTATTTTTCAAAAATAGATAAAACCCACTCCACGGTTTCTCGAGGATAAGGCAGCAAGAAAACCTCCACAGATTCTACCTGCTCCTGCAAATCCCTGCAAAAGGCAGATGATGTCCTGCATCCTTTCAGTTTCGTTTCAAATTCCAGGTTCAAACGTAGTTAAAACGTAGTTAACACGTAGTTTAAACGTATTTTTTCGTTTAAACTACGCTTAAATTACGTGTTAATAACATTTTAATGTAAACTTAAAATCATAGTTATCCCTAGCCATTTCCATTGCTTTTTTCTATGGGAATTTTTCCTTTTTTTCGTGAAAACACCGTTTGATTTTTTTGAAGCAAAAAGCTACCTTTGAATAAAAGGAAAATTTATGCGCCCTTATCTTCAGTTATTGAATCATGTTTTGGAAAACGGCACAAAAAAAGACGACCGTACCGGAACGGGCACTTTAAGCGTATTTGGCTACCAGATGCGTTTCAATCTGAACGAGAGCTTCCCCGTGGTCACTACCAAAAAACTGCACTTGCGCAGCATTATCCATGAGCTGCTTTGGTTTTTGAAAGGTGACACCAACATAAAATACCTGAAAGATAATGGCGTAAGTATCTGGGACGAATGGGCCGATGCCGAAGGCAACCTTGGCCCGGTTTATGGCGCCCAGTGGCGCAGCTGGCAAGCCGACGGCCGAACCATCGACCAAATTTCCCAGCTCATTGAGCAGATCAAAAAAAATCCAGATTCACGAAGGCTTATGGTGAGTGCCTGGAACGTGGGGCAGATCGAAAAAATGGCCCTCCCACCCTGCCATGTAATGTTTCAGTTTTATGTGGCCGATGGCAAACTTTCCTGCCAGCTATACCAGCGCAGCGCCGACATTTTCCTGGGGGTGCCGTTCAATATTGCCTCCTATGCCCTGCTTACCATGATGGTGGCCCAGGTGTGCGATTTAAAGCCAGGCGATTTCGTGCATACTTTCGGTGACGCTCACCTTTACTTAAACCATCTCGACCAGACGCGTCTGCAACTCAGTCGAGAACCCCGGCCACTTCCGGTTATGCACCTCAATCCCGAAGTAAAAGACATCTTTTCGTTTAAATTTGAAGACTTTCGTCTCGAAGGTTACGATCCGCACCCGCATATCAAAGCACCCGTCGCTATCTGATTTACAAAGTCTTTTTCATGTAAAGAGCACAACGTCCCGCAAAGCGCGCAGCGTTTTGTGTCTTTGATTGTTTTCTTCTAAAATCGTTAATCGTTGATCCTTGTTCTTAAATCAATCTTTTCCCACGCATAGAACACAGCACTTTTGTGCCTTTTGTGCCTCCTTCGTGGTTTTTGTGTATTAATAAAAGATTACGGCTGCAGAAAAAACCAGTTAGGAAAAAATATTTTATAAAATCCTTGCGGGGTTAAAAAAAATGTTTTATCATTGTGATATCATTTTAATATCATCCACCATGGAAAAAGAAAAACGCTTGTCGCCCTATCTGGGTTACCTGGGCTTGTTTTTTGCCCTTGCACTACTTGTTGGCCCGGTTGCCCTGGCCATTACCCTCCATAACCCCTGGTGGTTATTTCTCCTGCTCCTTGATGCGCTTTGCTGGATTGGATTACAGATTGTAAACCCCAACGAATCGGTTGTGCTGGTGCTGTTTGGAAACTATTCGGGCACCATAAAGCATTACGGTTTTTACTGGATCAACCCTTTCTTCACCCGAAAAAAAATCTCACTGCGGGCCCGCAACCTGAACAGCGATCCCATTAAGGTAAACGACAAGCTGGGAAACCCTATCATGATTGGCATTGTGCTGGTTTGGAAGGTGGAAAACACCTTTAAAGCAGCCTTTGAGGTGGATGATTACATCCGTTTTGTAGATGTGCAGAGCGAGGCCGCCATTCGCAAGCTTGCAGGTGCATACCCTTACGACAACTTTGATGACCTGGAGGCAGAGATCAGTCTTCGGGCTGGAGGAGAAGAAGTAAACAGCGAACTGGAAAAGGAGTTGGTTGAGCGCCTGGCCATTGCAGGCATCCATGTGATTGAAGCACGCATTGCCTACCTGGCTTATGCATCAGAAATTGCAGGTGCCATGCTTCGCCGCCAGCAAGCCACAGCCATTGTTGCGGCTCGCCAAAAAATTGTAGAAGGTGCTGTGAGCATGGTAGAAATGGCCCTGGAGCAATTGTCGCAAAAAGACATTATTGTTTTGGATGAAGAAAAGAAAGCTGCCATGGTTAGCAACCTTATGGTGGTACTTTGTTCCGATAAGGATGCCAGCCCGGTAATCAACACCGGCACCTTACACCAATAAACCGTCTATGAATAAGAAAAAACCATTTGTCCTGCGCTTGCAGCCAGAAATGATGGAGGCGTTAGAAAAATGGGCTGCTGACGATTTCCGGAGTGTCAATGGCCAACTGGAGTGGCTTATACACCGGGCTCTAAAAGAAGCCGGTCGCTATAAGCCACCCAAAGGCCCGGCATCCGCCAATCCAGGCGAAAAAAAATAATACCATGGAAACGGGTTTAAAAGAGAAATTGTTTCTTTTCTGCATCAACCAGGAAAAGGGAACCATTCGGCAGCGGCAAAACCTCAGCACCCTGCTCTTTTACGCTTCCCTCCTTGAACTTGCCAGAAAAGGCCTATTGAAGATTGAGGATGGCCGCTGGTATTTCCAGCAGCAGGATACGGGCGATCCGGTACTCAACGAAGTGATCAGAATATTAATACCCAGGGATGGACAAAAAACAGCATGGGTACTGGGCCGCACTCCTTTCCAAACAACTCGTTTATTTGCCCGGCAGGTGGAATGGATGAAAGCCACAAAACTGATTCAGGTAAGGGAGGTTACCTTTATGGGTTTGAAACTTGGTTATCGTTTCCGGATCAGCAAGCCCGACCAAATGAAGCCTGATTTACTGAAGTTTGAGCGGGTGCTCATATACGGTCGGCCACCTGAGCTCGACACCCACTTGCTTATCATTTTATTTGGGATTTCTGAACAAATAAAACACCTGTTTCCCAGCAGCGAAAACAAGAGAAGAGCCCAGGAGCGCTATAAGGAATTGAGCAAACTCCCCCCGGAAGAAAATCCGGAGGCCTATGCCTTGATTTTTAAGAAACTTCAAGAGGCCTTGAGGGCTAAACGGGCAGCCAGGTCGTAAGCAGTGCACAGACCTCCCTTTGCTGATCATCCAAAATCCGGTGCACGCATCGGGTTGAATTGCCTTCGTGAAAAATTTCCACCTGCGAGCTGATTCGTTGCCCGTAGGTGGTTTCTTTTTTAAACACAATCTTAATGTTCTCAAGCTGGTGTTTTCTAAGTAAGTCTGGTGGCAGAGCCTCCAGGGCCCAATCGACATAGCGTACGTTGTTCACATGCTCGTTAAGGTCGATATCGGCTTGTCTTACGTTGAACTCTTTTGTAAATTCAACCTTTTGCAAAGCAGGGACTTCTGCCATTTCAAGCTTCGACTCGGGCTGACCTGAGTGCCCGTAGGCACGCTTCATATCTTCAGTAACACGCAATGGTCTTTTGCTTTGGGTGTTCACAAAGATCCAGGCCGATTGGGCTGAAACCAGTATTTCGCCATTTTCGGCATACACCCAGAATTGCCGAAATCCCATAAACCCTGCAATGGAAACCGGAAGGGTGCGGATACGAATGCGCTGCCCAAACACAGGGGGCTTGTGGATGGTAATATCCCATTTATAGAGCATCCAGATAACACCATGCTCCCTATAATAGTCGAGGCCCACCTTGCGCTCTTCACTTTGCATCAGTGCCACCTCTTCAAAATAATTCATCAGGTTGGAAATGCGGAGTTGCAGGCCTTTGCCGGTTTCGTAATAATGAACAGTATAGTTTTTCTCAAAGAAGTTATTTCCCATGACAATGGCTTAAATTAAAGCCCAAATATCGTGAAAAGGCGGCAATTTTCCCTTTCAAAAATCAAAACTTGACCCGGGCACAAAAAACCATTACCTTTGAAGACTATGAAAATTAAACATAAATAATTGATTTTCAACTGTTAAAATAATATGCCATGAAAATCACCATAATTGCCGCCGTGGCCAATAACCACGTAATAGGAGCCGACAACAAGCTGCTGTGGCACCTGCCTGCCGATCTGAAGCACTTTAAATCGCTGACCATGGGTCACACCATAATCATGGGCCGTAAAACTTTTGAGTCGATCGGCAAGCCATTGCCAGGCAGGCGAACGATTGTAGTGACACGAAAAGAGGACTACGATGCCCTGGGCTGCGACATTGCCCATTCGCTGGAAGAGGCCTTTAAAATGCTCAAAAAAAGCGAGGAAGTTTTTGTGGTGGGTGGTGCCGAAATCTATCAGCAAACCATAAATTTACATCAGACTCATAAGCTTGTTCTTACCCGGGTGTTCGCTTCGTTCGAAGGCGATGCTTTTTTCCCGGAAGTAGACCCCGATAAATGGACGCTTGTGGAGCGAAACGATTATAAGGCAGATGAGAAGAACCCTTACGATTTCAGCTACCTGACTTACAAGCGCAAATAGCGTTTCTGGGTAAAATCAGGTTTTCTGCTTTTGCTTTCGGGCAGCAGGAAACAGCACATTATTCAGGATAAGCCTGTAGCCCGGTGAATTGGTAAACAGGTTAAGATCGGTGGGAGGATCGCCCACAAAATGACGATAGTCTTCCGGGTCGTGTCCCCCAAGAAAAGTAAAAGTTCCCTTGCCAAAAGCCCCGTGAATATACCGGGCTTCTTCCTTGGCCCGGGTCTCGCCCAGAATGGTGACCGAAGGTTTAATCAATTCGCTTCTGAAAGCCGTAGTCTGACCCATAAACCCTTTCAAAATGGTTGCATGGTTTTGGGTAAGCATGGTGGGAACCGGATCCCATTTGGCCGAAAATTCGAACAGGGTAAAAAAGTCGGTTCTTTCGTCGCGTCCGGTTTTGGGCACATCAATATTTGACTTCTCGTAAATATTCGGACTGGTTACGATTTCGAAGTTTTGAAAGGCAAAGGTACGGCTAAAGTCAAGCTTTTGCTGTGCCTGCGGATCCACAGGGTCGCCATCGAACACTTCATGCACGATATCCACGCCTTCGGCGGCCAGGGCAATATCGATGCTTTCGGGTGCCGAGCACATGGCAAACATATAGCCGCCACCGGCAACAAAGTCGCGAATCTTCAAGGCTACATCCAGTTTCAGTTCCGACACTTTCTGATAACCAAGCTTACGGGCAGTAGCCTCAGCCAGGCGAACATCTTCCTGGTACCAGGGCGCATTGCGGTAGGCAAACCAGAATTTACCATACTGCCCGGTAAAGTCTTCGTGATGCAGGTGCAGCCAGTCGTACATGGGTAAAATACCCGAGAGCACTTGTTCATCATAAATGGGATCGTAGGGAATTTCGGCATAGGTCAGGGCCAGGGTCACGGCATCGTCCCAGGGGAGGCTGTTTGGCGGGGTGTAAACGGCAATGCGCGGCACCTTGTGCAGTTTGATTTCTTCCATGTTCACTTCCGGATTGGCAATTTCCTGCAGAATGGCATTGGCCTGCACATCGGCAATTACCTGTATGCTTACCCCACGAACCAGGCACTCCTCTTCAAAAAGGGCATGGTGCGGAAACATAAAACTGCCACCGCGGTAATTGAGCAGCCAGCTTACTTCAACATCCTTTGTCAGCACATAATAAGCAATACCATAGGCTTTCAAATGGTTTCGCTGGGTATTGTCCATCGGAACGAGAATATAGGCGGCCTGCCCCAGGAGAGAGAGGGAAAGGAAGACGGAAAATATGAAAAATTTCTTCATTGGTCACAAAATGTAGATCACTAGAGAAAACGAAAAAAACCACGGCTTATTCTGCCAAAGTTGTGCCAATGGCCATGGTTTTAATAATGAAATGCAAAAAGAATAAAAAAGTTCAACCACAGGCCTCTGATCAGAAAGGCACCGAGTCGTCTTCGTCCATTTGGTTCATTTTCGAAGGCAAGGTAAGGGTTTTGGGGCCATCTTCGAAGGAGGAAGAAGGTACCATGCCATCAGAGAAGTCGTATTCGGAGGCTTCAAAATCAGAAAAGCGCGCAAACTTGGCAATAAAGCGCAAGTTTACATCGCCCAGGCTACCATTACGGTGCTTTGCAATAATGATTTGCGCCAAACCTTCGGTGCTGCGTCCTTGCTCATCTTCGTTAATCTGGTAGTATTCCGGACGATAAATAAAGAGTACCATATCGGCATCCTGCTCAATAGCGCCTGATTCGCGAAGGTCGGACAGAATGGGCCGTTTGGATCCCGAGCGGGTTTCAACGGCACGGCTGAGCTGCGACAGGGCAATCACAGGAATGTTCAGCTCTTTGGCAAGGCTCTTCATGGAGCGCGAAATATTGCTGATCTCCTGTTCGCGATTGCCACGGTTATCGGTGCCGGCGGTCATGAGCTGCAGGTAGTCAACGATAACCATTTGAATGTCATGCTGGGCTTTTAGGCGGCGGCACTTGGCCCTCAATTCAAATATGGAAAGAGCGGGCGTATCATCTATAAACAGGGGCGCATCGGTAAGGTTGGCGATACGCGCATTGAGTTGCTGCCATTCGTATTGCTCAAGTTTGCCGCGCTTCAGTTTGTCGGCTTCCAGTTCGGTTTCACTTGCAATGAGGCGAGTAACAAGCTGTACGCCGGTCATCTCGAGCGAGAAAACAGCAATGGGCGTTTTAAAATCCACGGCAATGTTTCGCGCCATGGAAAGCACAAAGGCGGTTTTACCCATACCGGGCCGGGCCGCCAATACCA
Source organism: Bacteroidales bacterium UBA4814 (assembly GCA_002402465.1). Lineage (GTDB taxonomy): Bacteria > Bacteroidota > Bacteroidia > Bacteroidales > UBA7960 > UBA7960. The sequence continues at coordinate 6,144 of DHFW01000035.1, read as the reverse complement.
CCAGGTCGGCTTTTTGCCATCCGGCCGTAATCCTGTCGAGTGCGGCAAACCCTGAAGGAACACCACTCAGGTGGCCTTCGTTCTTCTTCGCTTTTTCAATGTTCTCAACGGCTTCACGCACCAGGTCCATCATAGTGCTATAGCTGCGCCTGAGGTTAGTTTCGCTTACCGCAAAAAGCTCACGCTCGGCCCGGTCGAGGATATCGAACACATCGGTAGTATCCTCGTAACAATCCTTAATGATTTCTGAAGAAATTCGAATCAACTGGCGCTGCAAAAACTTCTGCAGCACAATGCGTGCATGATACTCCACGTTGGCAGCCGAAGCCACCCGGTTGGTCAATTGCGAAACATAATAGGCACCGCCCACCAGTTCCAGGTTACCCTGCTTTTTCAGCTCCTGGGTTACCGTAAGGATATCAACCGGCTTTGAATCGGAAAAAAGGGAAAGAATAGCCGCGAAAATTTTCTGATGCGCTTCTTTGTAGAATACCTCTTCTTTAAAGATATCAATCACATTACTTACCGCATCCTGCTCAAGCAGCATGGCCCCTAAAACGGCCTCTTCCAGGTCGACTGCCTGCGGGGGCACCCGTCCGTGATCCAGGTAATCAACTCCTGCTGATGTCCTTTTCCCTTTCCTGGCAAGGGTTTCACGAGTCTGCTGTTCCTTTTGTTCCATTTTTCAAAATTAATAATTCAAACACGAGGGGAGGCAGTTTTTCCGAAATAATATTAACAATCGGAAAAAAAGTATGCAATGCAGCAGCCAACAGGCATTTCAGGCATCAGCCATTTTGCGGGCAAGCTCAAGCAGCTTTACGGTATTTGAAACACGAGCCGAATGAAAGGCCTCAACATCGCGCAATACCTTTTCGTGATCTTCCTTTAGGTTGCCGAGGGCCAGCTTTTCAATGGCCAGGGCGGCTTCCAAACGGGTTTTGATCTTTCCGGACGGCTTTAATACCGGCTGATTGAGGCCGGCAAGTATTTCTTCCGGACTATCGGCTTGGCGCATTGCGGGCCAGGCAATACTGTAATTGTTGAAAGGATGAGAAAGATCAAGGCTTCCTGCAAGCAACAGCTCAACTTTCTTTTGCAAAGCCTGTTCGGCACCGGCATTTTTCAGCAGAAAGTCCCAGTCGGGCTGTGGCCCGAAAACCAGGATAGTTTCGAAACCAAGCACCGCATCAATTATTTCCTCAAGCATTTCCCTTTCGGGGAAAGCCGGGGTGGTGAAATGGACAGCTTGATTTTCAGATGCCTCCAGCCCCTTCAAAGCAAAAGAATAGGGAACGGACTGATAGGGTTTTGTACCCTCAAAAATGGGCATAGCCGGAATAAAGTCGAGCCATGAAAAAACCGCAGCAGGCATTTTTATCTGATCAAGAAAACCATTCAACTCCATCGAATCAACCACCGCTTTTCCCATGGCCATGCTTTTTACCTGGCGGGCGGTGGTTTTTTCGTCCAGCTCAGTTTTGGGGATATCCTCTGCTTTTATGATCCCGCTTTCAAAATACTTGAATTTTTGCGCTTCCTCCAAACCTTTCAGATCGAACACCGACCCGGCCGGCACATTTTTCCAGCAGTGGCCAATAAAATCGCAGGGATAGGGCTTGTGGCATTGCGGGCCAATGGGAATCGGCGGAGAGCTTTTAAGTTCGACCACCTCCTTCAGCCTTTCAATTTTCTGACCCACCTGCTCCTGTCTTTCAAGCACAAAGGGCAGCACGCTTTCTATTTTAAATAGCTCTGCAGGGTTTATCGGGCCTTTCCTGACAAAGGCAGTATTGATGTAAGCTATTGAAAAATCAGAGATTTCAATACCCGAGCCTTTCATGACAAAATACTGCAGCGAAGCATCCCATAGATAGGTTTCTGATATGGACCGGCTGCTCTTCACCTCAATGGCTTTCCAGCCTGCTACATCCCTCACAAGTATGTCGAGGGCAATAATAACGCCTGCATGCTCAAAGGCTGCCTCATAAATAACAGTTTCGCCGGCTTCGATAAATTCGGCCGTTTTCTTTACGGAGGCCGCCATCTGAAAATGCGTTTTTGGAGCGGCATCTACCCCTCCGGGAAAAAGCTCCTGCGCATAAACCCCTACATTGGTGCCGCGCGAGAACTTTGCCAGCTGCTCGGGCGAAAGCCGGTCGCGCAGAAACGGCCGGTTCTTATGCAAGTACAGCGACTTCTCGCATTGCAAGCCACGGATAAAGGTTGATTTGGATAGGATGGCAGATGATTTCTTTGCAGGCATAACTTAAAATAAATAACACAAAGAAAAGGAAAAGATTCGACCTGTTGTTGAGAAAAATTTGGAAAAAGCCGGGATGCCGGATTATGCCCCAAAACTTAAAAAACATTCAATTGAAAACCGAATTCCAAATGATTTGAAGGAACCACCAAACGTATTATCTTTACATAATATTTAATCTTATGATTATTCGGTTATTACAGAGGGTTACTCATTTGCTCGATGAAGCGGGCATTCAATATATGCTTTCGGGAAGTATTGCACTCAACCGATACACCATCCCCCGAATGACCCTCGACATTGACATGGTAATCGAACTCAACGTTAATAATCTTGAAAGCTTTCTAAAACTCTGGGGAGAGAATTATTATTTAAACCGAGCTACAGTGCAACAGGAGGTAAAACGCACCGGAATGTTCAATATAATTGATTACGAAAGTGGCTTTAAAATAGACTTCATTGTTCGAAAAAACACGAACTACCGCTTACTGGAATTTCGAAGGAGAAAAAAAGAAAAGATCAATGATGTTGAAGTTTGGATGGTAAGTCCCGAAGACCTGATCATTTCAAAACTGGAATGGATTCAGCTTTTGCAGAGCGACAAACAAATGGAAGACATCAGAAACCTGCTTTCACTGCCTGGCATTGACTTGTATTACATCAAGAATTGGTGCAAAAAACTAAATTTAAACACATTCGATTTGTTATAAAATGCTGGATACGCCCGAAAACATCCTTCAAAAACAAAGGGAGATCATTCACGCCAAAAGTCCGGATGAGCGATTCAGGATCGGCATTGAAGCTATTCATTTCGGGCGGATTATGGTAGAAAGCAGCATAAAACAAAGAAATCCCGTTATCTCAGAAATTGACCTAAAGATTGAAACCTTTAAAAGATGCTACTCCCAAACTTTTGATCCGGAAGAGCTAAATGAAATCATTAATGGCCTTATAGGCTACTTGGAGGGAGCTTTCCAAGCAAATCAAAAGGGTTGATTTTTGATTCGACCCTCAGCAAAATCAGTATCTTCCTTTTTACTATTTATCAAAACCTGAAATACACACTTGCCAGCACATTTCGCGGCCTGATGGTGTATTCCTTGCTTATTGCCATTAATCCGCCTAAAGCATTATAGGCATATACATTTTGGTAAAAGGCATTTCTTAGCAACAAATTAATACCACCTGGTTTAACGCCTAACTTAACGCTTGCTGGTGTAATGACAATTTTTTCATTAATTCTGTCACTGTAATGACGTATTTAATAAAAATTTTGTCACTGTACTGACATTTTTATTATTTGCAGTTAGGATCACCCGACACCTTTTAACGAATACAAATCCCGCTAAGATGGCAATTAGCTTCGCTGAGCTCCCATCGGTCGGTTGCATTGCCGCTTGGAATATCCTTGAATTTGTAATTCAATAGATTTAAGCTCATATACCTCATCATGGCACTGCTGCTGACTTAAACCTAATTAAAATCAAGGCTATACTACCTGTTCCTGCGCAAACTCCTCAACGGGTTCATCGTCCGGTTAAACAGGCTGATATCCTCGGTTATAATCTGGGCAACACCATCCAACATAGCATGATGGCCCAAATTAATATCATAACTGGTTACCAATTGATTATTAAAACGGAGCTGCACAGGGTAATGATCGCCGGATGGGATGGCGGCAATATAAATTACTTCGCCCTGTAATACCCCAAATTCCTGGTATGGATAGTTGGAAAGTCGAATATTTACCCGGTTGCCGGGTTTTACTTTGCCTGAGCCATGCAGTGGGATACGGCCGCGGGCAATGAATTGCCCGTAATTATCAGGTATGATTGAAAATACTAGGTCGCCTGCAGTAACTTGCTGATTGGATGTCCATATACTGGCAAAGACCAGTTCACCGCTAACCGGAGCTACAAAAGCATAGCTTTTTTCCCATTGCAGGAACTGGCTTTTCAGGTTCTCCAAACTGCTTTGCACCCGCATGCGGAATTCCGATTGTCTTTGGGTATAATCCATTTGTGTTTCAAGCAGCGTTGCAAGGATGTCGTTTTTCTGTACTTCAAGATTGATGAGCTGACTCTGGTAGTCTTCAAGGGTAATGCGACGGGAGAGATACTCCGCCTGGGTGCGCTCATAATCTACGGGAGAAATAAAATTTTGTGATACCAGGGCAGAATCTCGCTGGTAATTCTGCCTTGAGAGTTGATATATCTGGCGGAATGTTTCCAGCTGGCTCTGGATTTGTGTTTCCAGCTGATGGCGCTCTGCAAGTTGGGTTTGCAGGTGGATAATCCTTTGGGTGTGGTAATTCAGGACTTCAAATTGCTCTTTATCATGCAGGGCTTTTAGCCAGTCATTGTAAGCGTTTTGCAGTAGCCCTAAATTAATGTTTTGGGGTAGGTTGCTGATGGAAAAGGATAGTTCACCATGAAGATGAACTGGCTCTGCCAAAAGAGTTTGCCGTAACCAAATTATATTATCAATATGATGTGGCGATTCAATAACCGCTATAAGCTCACCTTTTTCAATATGTTCACCTTCCTGCCTGAAAATACGCTCCATTTTTCCGCTGTTTACCGCCACCAGGTTCACTGGTGGATTATCGGCCATTACCACCACGGGGGCCTCAATAATATCCGGGTATTGAAACAACATGCTTCCCCCCAGCAGCACAAAAATAAAGAAAGCGACAATCCCGATGCCTGAACGCAACAGCCAGCCGGGTGCCGCTCCCAGTATCTCGTTCAGGGGTGCGGGATCAGCGGAGTAGTAAAAATCTTCCTGTTGTTGGGTCTTGGGTTCTTCCATAGGTGTTATATTATCCTGATCAATACTTATTGTTTTATTATATCAAAATTCTAAAGCCATCTGTTAATTCCATTCAAACCGACACATTTCAAAATTCACAAGCGTTGTGACCCGTTTATTTACTGAATTGCTTTTACCGTTTATGAGTTCGCCCTGAAAGGGCAAATAAATTCAGCCCAATGGCAACGCCTTGGGTATGCAATATTGAGTGTAAACATGCGCCCTGAAAGGGCAACTGAACAATCGTATTAATTTTTTTCCCATTAAACATTGTCTTGCTATTAAGCTGCCCTTTCAGGGCGCACATTATTCGGCTGTATCATAAAACCCGGGGCGTTGCCGCCGGGCTGAATTAAGCCGGGCTTTCAGCCCGAAATCCGATACAATTAACAAAATACAGATCGCTAAATTTAGTATCACACTTTTTTTATACTGTCTCTTGCTCAAAACATCTAACTACCCAGTTCCAGTTGGTTTTTCACCAACTGGTAATAGGCTCCCCTCATTGATGTGAGTTCTCCATGGGTGCCTTGTTCGATGATGCGCCCTTTGTCGAGCACCACGATCTGGTCGGCATTTTTCACCGTGCTGAGCCGATGGGCAACCACTACCACGGTACGACCCTTAAAAAACCGGTTCAGCTGTTCCATGATGATTTTTTCATTGTTGGCATCCAGGGCATTGGTAGCTTCATCAAAAAAGAGATATTCCGGGTCTTTATACACCGCACGGGCTATGAGCAGGCGTTGTTTTTGCCCCTGGCTCAATCCTACCCCCTCCTGCCCTATTTTGGTATTCAGGCCCAGAGGCAGGCTGTTTACATATTCTTCAATATTGGCCACCTTCAGGGCCTGCTGCAGCTTATCGTGCCGTGGAGTGTTGTCGCTCATGGTAATATTGCCGGCAATGGTATCGGAGAAAATAAATCCATCCTGCATCACCACCCCGCATTTGCCTCGCCAGGTGGTTGGATCAACGGATTGCAGGGGGTAATTGCCCACTTTGATTTCACCACTCAGCGGCGGGTAAAAGCCCAGCAGCATTTTTATCAAGGTGGTTTTGCCACTGCC
>DHFW01000041.1 GCA_002402465.1 Bacteroidales bacterium UBA4814 | reverse complement strand
CAGAATTTAGTCGGATAACAGTGATAAGTTTTAAGTTTAGAGTTCAAGGAGTCTTACTCCACAGCCAATAATCATAAATCATTATTCATAAATCATAAATAAAACAAGCCGGCCTGCGAAGTGCAAAACCGGCTTTTTTGGGCCCTATGCTCCATGCCCTATGCCTATAGCTCTTCCGGGTTGTTTTTCTTCATAAAAATGGAAGTGATCAGCGACATTACAAAGCCAATAAAAGTGTAATTGAAAATTGTTGAAAAAGCCATAAATCCGGGTTTCATTAGCCTTTGAGAAATGGCCAGGGCGGCATCGAGCTCGGCATCGGTCATATTGGGATTTACATCGAGCATTTTTTCTTCGGCAGCTTCTATAAAGATGTTGATGACACCCGGATCGATGAATTTATAGAAAATGAAAATATATACACCAACCACCACCGAAGTAAAGAGCACAGTGAGGGTTCCGAAACCCAGGGCTTGTCCGTAGGAAATAAAACCGCCACGTACCTCATCGCGATAAGCTTTGGTGGCCAGTATGATGCCGCCAAGAATCACCGCATAAGAAATCCAGGCCGAATACATACTGGTCATGATACCGGCAAAATAAAATACCAGTTGAATAACAATAAGTAAAACGCCAATAAGCAAACCATAGGTTATGGCCGTTTTTGCCATGCCCGGACGGGGGGTATCTTCCATATTTTCCATGTGATTGGGGTTTTGTTTAAGAATGACAAACCTACAGCAATTTTCAGAGATTTGCAATTTTGTATGGTAAATTAATGTATTTTTTCCTGTCTGGTTGCAAAATGGTTGAATTAAAGGTCTGTTTTGCCACTAAGGCAACAGGGCTGCATAAAGATTTTTTTGGCAACTCACAAAAAAATACTACTTTTGCAGCGGGTAAGTCTGATACGACCAGCTCCCGCTGAACTCCCCCAGGATCGGAAGATAGCAAGGGTAGGCGGTCGTAGCGGTGCGATATCAAACTTGCCCATTTTTTATTTACCCAAAGCTCAAAAATATTAAAACCAAATCAGTATGAAATTTTTTATTGACACTGCCAACCTCGACCAGATTCGCGAAGCCAACGACCTGGGCATTCTCGACGGAGTAACCACCAATCCTTCGCTTATGGCAAAGGAAGGCATCAAGGGCCAGGAGAGCATCCTGAAGCATTATGTGGATATCTGCAATATTGTGGAGGGCGATGTCAGTGCCGAAGTGATTGCCACCGATTTTGAGGGCATTGTGCGCGAAGGCGAAGCCCTGGCTGCCCTGCACCCGCAAATCGTGGTGAAGGTGCCAATGATCAAGGACGGCGTAAAGGCCATAAAATATTTCTCAAATAAAGGAATTAAAACCAATTGCACCCTGGTGTTTTCGCCCGGGCAAGCCATCCTGGCCGCCAAAGCCGGTGCCACCTACGTTTCCCCATTTCTGGGCAGGTTAGATGACATTTCCACCGATAGCCTCACCCTTATTCACCAGATTGTAAACATATACAGCATTCACGGTTTCGAAACCCAGGTGCTGGCAGCCAGCATTCGCCATGCCATGCACATTGTGGCCTGCGCCGAAGCCGGTGCCGATGTGGTTACCTGCCCGCTCGAGCCTATTCTCAGCCTGCTGAAGCACCCCCTGACTGATATCGGCCTGGAGAAGTTTCTGGCAGACGCGAAGAAGTTTATGTAGGAGGTCGAGGATGCGAGGAAGCGAGGACGCGAAGAGTAGAAAGTTGAGAGCCCTGAATTCTTTTCCCGCTCTTTGAGTCAATAGGCGCGACATTTATGTCGTGAAAAAGTTTGAAATACGGATTTAGGGGCTTTAGCCCAAAAGGTGATAAAAAAGCGCAGTGGTTTTGGCCGCTGCGCTTTTTGTTTGGTACTAGGTAAAATCAAACGCGCTCACATACACCGGGCTTTCTTCGAGCATTTTGATCTCTTCCGGTGAGAACTTTATGGTAGAGGCCATGATGTGGGTGCCGGCATTTTTTGTGAAGGGGAGTATGAAGCCGAACTGTCCGTATTGCTTTAGTTGCTGCAGCACCGGGCACTCTGTGTCCATCCACCAGAGTGCGGTGTGCAACTTGTTTTCGGCCAGCAGGCCTTCGAGCAGTTCGTGGAAATGCTGCACATGGCCGGGTTTAAACCAAATACCCTCCAGTGCCAGAAAGTCGAATTTATTTGGATTGAAGATCCTTCTTATCAGGGGCATATAGGGCAATACATTCAGAATTATTTTTCCCCAAAGGCCGGGCATCCTTTTTACGCGCCAGTTTATTTTATGAATCTGTACCCCGGCAACGATTTCACCATTATCTTCGAGGTAATAATAGTCGTTGAAGTGAAAAATCTTAGAAAACTGGAACATGGAGTGCCCGCTGTAAAGTGCGGTTAAATTGTCAAGGATTTTTTCCTCCCGGCTTCTGTTTCGGCCTTTATTATTTTGCTGCTCCCTTTAGGGAAAAACCTGCTAAAGCCTATGGTATTGATATTCCTTATCGGGCGGTAACGGGCATTGCTTACGACCTTAAACGAACTGATATTATTATTTTCGATGGAGGCATAAAATATGGTTGGAGCATTCTCTTTCGCGCGAATAAGTTTCATGGCTTTCTCACCGAATTTTTTCATAAGTCCCTGCCCCCTGATAGTTTTTGAAGCGCTGAAATACCTTATATAATAACAGTTGAAAGCCTGCTGCCTCACTTTTCCCTCCACCTGGCAGAACACCCCAATGCCCAGCATCTTTCTGTTTTTTGCAGGGAGATGGTGGTTGGATGGCTGAGGTGGCTTACAAGTTCGGCGGTGTTTAAATGTTTATAAGCATGTCCGGTACTGCCAATCGAATTCTCCAAAAGTAAATCCAGGGCTTCCTTTGGTAACCCTTCTTCGCGGAAAATCTCATAACCGCCTTCGTTCATTAACAGCTCTTTCTTCATGCTGACTGTTTTTGAGATAGCCAGTGCTTTTGTAATGGACTGACAACGCTTCAAATGTAATTAAATGTTTTTAAAAAAGCCTGAAGGGCCTATTATGGTATTTTGCGTAACTTCGTATCATAATCCTTGCATTCAGGTACAACCAGTCAAACCAATTATGAAAATCTTCCGCTTGTTTTTTTCTGTAACCATGCTGCTGTTTTTTGCAGGCGGCCTTTTTGCCCAGCGCAACGATCGCGTGAGCGAAGCCATTGAGCGAGAACCCGGAAAAACGTTCAAAGTGTATGTGTATGAAATGAAGGAAGACATTGCCCGCCCGGCGGTATATAAAACGCAGAAAGCCTTTCGGGAAGCCGACAGCCTTGGTGTCGACTTTGTGCTCATTCATATGAACACCTATGGTGGGGCCGTCGATGCCGCCGACAGCATCCGGACGCGCATCATGCAGTCGAAAATTCCCACTATGGTCTTCATCGACAACAATGCCGCCTCGGCCGGAGCTTTGATTTCCATAGCCACCGACCGCATTTATATGAGGCCGGGTTCCAATATTGGTGCAGCCACCGTGGTCGATCAGACTGGTGAAGTGGTACCCGACAAGTTCCAGTCTTACATGCGCTCCATGATGCGCTCCACGGCCGAAGCCAAAGGCCGCGATCCGGAAATTGCCCAGGCCATGGTCGATCCCAGCTTTAAAATACCCGGGATTATTGAAGAAGGCAAGGTGCTTACCTTTACCGCCTCCGAAGCCATGCGTTTTGGTTTTTGCGAAGGCCTGGCCGAAAACATTGAAGAGGTGTTGCAGGTGGCCGGCATTGAAAATTATGAAATTGTGGAGCAGCAGTTTTCCTGGATCGAAAGACTTATTGGATTTCTGATCAGCCCCATCATAAGTGGCTTGCTCATTATGCTCATTCTCGGAGGTATTTATTTCGAGTTGCAAACCCCTGGTATTGGGTTCCCCATAATGCTGGCCGTAGCCGCAGCTTTGCTTTATTTTGCTCCCTTGTATATCGAAGGACTGGCCTCGCATTGGGAAATTGCCTTCTTTATTGTGGGCATCATTCTTATTGCCGTAGAGCTGTTTGTAATTCCCGGCTTTGGTATTACCGGGGTGCTGGGAGCCATTTTTGTCATTACAGGTTTGGCAATGGCCATGGTGGGCAACGATGGCTGGGACTTCACCGGCGTGCCCGCCAGGGAAATTATGGTGGCCTTTATGATTGTGATCATTGCCTTTTTTGTTTCGCTCACGCTTTCTTTTTACGTTGGGCAGAAATTGTTTACCCAGACCAGTCGCTTTAAAGGTTTTGCCCTGAATACTGTGCAGGAAACTGAATCGGGCTACACTTCGGCCAGCGCTGAAATGAAGAGCTTGCTTGGAAAAACCGGAACGGCCTTTACCGTGCTGCGCCCCAGCGGCAAAATTGAAGTGGACAACGACATCTACAACGCCACCGCCCTGACCGGATATATCGACAAAGGCGAAGCCATAAAAGTGGTTAAGTATGAAACTTCGCAAGTTTTCGTGGTTAAGGTTTGAGGTTCAAAGTTCAAATCCCTAATCCCTAATCCCTAATCCCTGATTCTATGCATCGATACATTTTCGGAGACGTAACACTGGAACTAATTGAAGGCGACATTACGCGTCAGCCTGATATGGAAGCCATTGCCAATGCCGCCAATGCGCAATTGTATGCTGGCGGCGGGGTGGATGGAGCCATTCATCGTGCTGCCGGGCCCGGCCTGGAAAAGGAAGCTCATCCGCTGGGGCCACTCAAGCCTGGGGAGGCTGTGATTACCGGCGGCCACAACCTGCCCAACAAATATGTGATTCATTGCTTGGGGCCGGTTTATAACAGGGACATCCCGCACGATACATTTCTCGCCAATTGTTATAAAAATGCACTGCACCTCTGTGAGGAGAAAAACATAAAAAGCATCGCCTTCCCGGCTATCTCTACCGGCGTTTTTGGCTATCCGCCCGAAGAAGCTGCGCCGGTTACTCTTAAAGCCGTTATCGATGCCATGCCTTCGCTCAAGAGCCTGCAAACCATACGCGTAGTACTCTTTGGCTCTCGTATGCATGAGATCTTTAGAGAAGCCCTGAAGAAACTTATTTGAAAAACCTGGTTTATGATTCCAGATAAAAGCATATCGCCGTTGTACACCGACCTGTACCAACTTACTATGGGGCAGGCTTATTTCAAAAACGAAAAGCACGAAATCCCGGCCTGTTTCGATTATTTTTTCCGAAAAATTCCTTTCAAGGGAGGTTACGTGGTGCTTGCAGGCCTGCAAGAGCTTTTACAAATGCTCGAAAACCTGCAATTCAGTTCTGGTGATCTGAAATACTTGAAAAAACAAGGCTTTCAGGCTGATTTTCTGGACTACCTTGAGGGTTTTCGCTTTCGCGGAAATATTTACGGCATGCGCGAAGGCGAGATCGTTTTTCCGTTTGAACCTATTTTGCGTGTGGAAGGCACGCTGCTCGAAGGGCAGCTTGTCGAAACCCTTTTGCTCAATATGCTCAACTTTCAGTCGCTCATTGCCACCAAGGCCAGCCGTATAAGGCATTCGGCCGGCAACCGGCTGCTGAGCGATTTTGGCTTGCGGCGTGCCCAGTCGCTGGGGGCTATGCATGCCAGCCGGGCGGCCGTTGTGGGCGGTTTCGATAATACTTCCAATGTACTTGCCGCCGAGCGTTACGATATTCCCCCTTCGGGCACTATGGCCCATTCGTTTATCGAGACTTTCGACAGCGAAATGGAGGCCTTCCGGCGATATGCAGAGTCATACCCCGATCAGTGCGTGCTGCTGGTCGATACCTACAATACTTTGAAGAGCGGTGTGCCCAATGCCATAAAAGTAGCGCATGACCTGGAAGCCCATGGCCATAAGCTCAAAGCCATCAGGCTTGACAGCGGCGACCTGGCTTATTTTGCCAAAAGAGCCCGCAAAATGCTCGACGAAAATGGGTTGGATTATGTAAAGATTGTAGTTTCAAATCAGCTCGATGAACATGTAATCAAGAGCCTGCTGGAACAGGAGGCACCCATCGATATTTTTGGCGTGGGTACCAGCATGGTCATCGGCCGGCCCGATGGTGCCATCGATGGGGTGTACAAACTGGCCTCAGCCGGCGGAAAAGCCAGGCTTAAAATTTCGGATAATGTGCAAAAAACCACCCTGCCCGGCAAGAAAAAAGTGTTGAGGTATCTCGATCATGATGGGAATTTCTATGCCGATTGTGTTGCCCTTGTGGAGGAAGAAAAACCAGATAGAATGATTCATCCCTTTGAAAAGGAAAAATCGCTTTCGCTGAAAGACCGCCAATTTGAAGAAGTGTATTTCACACTGATGGAGAACGGAAAAGCCATGGAAGAACTTCTTTCAGTATTTGAATTGCGCGAACGAGTCTATCAACGGCTGAAACGTCTGCCGCTCGAACATCAGCGCTTCGATTTCCCTCATATTTATAAAGTAGGTATCACCGAGCGTATTTCCGAATTACGGAGCCAAATCATACAACAGCACCAGGACGCATTGTAAATCTAATTTTGGTTCTTAGGCTTCAACTAATCAAATTTTCAACCTTTAAACTATTCTTTATGAAGGCACTTCTGATTGTCGATATTCAGAACGATTTTTTACCCGGCGGTGCCCTTGCCGTGCCGGCCGGCGACGAAATTATTGAAACCGTAAATGCACTGCAAGCCTGCTTTCCGCTGGTGGTAGCCACCCAAGACTGGCACCCTGAAGGGCATGGCAGCTTTGCCTCGGCCCATGCAGGGAAAAAGCCTTTCGAAACCAGCACCCTGGGCGGCCTGGATCAGGTGCTGTGGCCCGACCATTGCGTGCAGTCCTCCAAAGGCGCCGACTTTTCGGGAGCCCTTTCGCAAAATGCCATTGAGGCCGTGTTCCGCAAGGGAACCGACCCGGGCATTGACAGCTACAGCGGTTTTTTCGATAATGGTAAGCTAAAGGACACCGGGCTGGCTGCCTACCTCAAAGGCCGCAATATAAGCCAGCTTTTTATCGCGGGCCTTGCCGGCGACTTTTGCGTGGCTTACACCGCACTCGACGCTCTTGAGCTGGGTTTCCGAACCTATGTTTTTGAAGATGCCACTCGCCCCATCGACGCTGAAGGCTTCGAAAAAATGAAAAAGGCCATCACCGAGAAGGGTGGGAAAATTATCCATTCAGCCGCCATTTTGCAAACCTGCCAGTAAATGGAATTTCGTCCCGTTAAAATCCAAAATTCTCTTCTTACCGAAGGGGCCTCATATCCTTTCAGGCTGCTGGGCAAAATGGAGCTTGGCCGGGATGAACGGTATTTTGTGCTGCGCGACCCCCTGGGCTACAAAATGCTGATGCCTGCCGGCTATTACGAAAGCTATGGTTTTAAGCAAGGGCAGGAGATCATTTGCCGCGTAGATAAGATCAACTGCAACGGACGTATGTTCCTGGAGCCTCAAAACCCCTGGTACAGGGAGGGTGAAGTGTATGATTTTGAGGTGATAAGCTATGGACAGCGGGTAGATATTGCAGGCAACCGCGATTGGTATTTTGTGGTCCGTGACCTGGGCGGTCGACGGTGGCAGGTAAAATGTCCACTATCTGAAACTTTTTTTAGTCTTCCTGAAAAAGTGGCCTGTCGTATAGAGAGGATTAAAAAAGGAAAATTGTATTTGCAGACCGACGAACCACTACCCAAAATCCCTGCTTTAAAAGATGGGGAAATCTATCCTTTTTTGGTAGTTGATGAAAAAGTGAATCCGGATGATGGCTTTTCATATTTCATTCTCGAAGACAGCAGCAAAAAACGTTTTCTTCTTCGCAAGAAATATTACGGGAACTACCGGCTCAGAAAAGGCATAAAAATAAGTTGCCGGGTGGATGGTTATATGCCCGGTGGCTATCCTTTTCTTGAACCTGAGCATCCTTTTTACCAAGTAGGCTTAGTTTACGACTTTCCGGTTGATCGCCTGGAGGAGTATGTGTTTTCTGATGGTACACGCCAAAAGGTGGTGATACTGAAAGACCAACTCAGTGAGGAAATTAAGGTGCGGGTAACTGAGGAACTCGCAAACCGATGGGGGTCTTTCAAAAAGTTGCAGTGCAAAGTGCTGAAGATCAGAAAAAGTCGGCTGGAAGTTGAAATTTTGCAAGGCATTTAACCTGCCGCCTGCATGGGGGCAACTACAGCCCGGTAAATACTTTAATCTTTGCCCAAACTCCCCTTGCTTATTTTTGTTTTTCAGATATTGTATGGCTCGATTTATAAAAATTTAAATTAATATTCATAAAGGCTTTTTTAATTTTGCCTTTTGCAATCTTATTGCTTATCAGGGTATTTCAAATTAAAAAAATTATTTACAAATTGTTTTGTGATTTATAAAAAATTTTATAATATTACAAACTCATTCAGAAAGGATTTGTGATGAAGAAACTGATTGACCATTACCTGAATACGAGTGACGCCAGCAACGGAAGCAGGTTGAATGAACAAAAAATGAAGATCGTTCAGGCTATTTCGCAGCGCAGGGAGCCTCTGACGATCCCCGAATTAAGCAGCGAACTGAAGATCACGGCTCCTACCTGCATCAAGCTGGTCAATCAGTTGGTGGAGGCTGGTATCATAAACGAGGTAGGCAAAAAAGAAACCCGGGCCGGGCGCAAACCTATTCTTTATGCCTTGGATGGGTCTAGCTTCAGGGTGATAGGAGTGGAGATATTGATGAAGCGGGTGTCCTTTTCTTTGATGGACAATCATCTGAATCCGATTTTTGTTAAGCATCACAGGGAATTTGCCCTCGACAACACCCTGGAGAGTTTGCAAGGGGTAGTTAAGTTTATTAAAGATTGCATGATTGAGGCCAATGTGAGTTCGTGCGAAATTATTGGAATGGGCGTTGGCATTACTGGCCGCGTAAAAAAATCGGATGGCGAATCGCTCACCTTTTTCAACTTTATGGGCAAACCCCTGGCGGGTTATTTCTCGGAAATTTTTGACATGCCGGTGTTTATCAATAATGACACCCGCTGTTTTGGTATGGCCGAGAAAATTATTGGCAAAGCGAAGAGTGCTTCAAATGCCATCATTATAAACCTTAGTCGTGGCCTTGGCACCAGCCTTATTATTAACAATGTTGTTGTTGAAGGTGGTGCAGGGTTTGCCGGAGAGTTTGGGCATATGCAATGGGGCCTGAACGATAAGGTTTGTATTTGCGGAAAGAAAGGCTGCCTGGGCAACGAGGTCGGTGGTTTTACCCTGGAAGAGCAATTTAAGGAGCGCATCACGCAGGGCGAAAAATCACTGGTAACTGAAAAGGTTTCACTGAATGAAATTCGCTACGACGATATTTTAGATGCAGCCATTTTGGGCGATGCCCTTTCTATAGATATGGTGCAACAAATGGCCCTGCGACTGGGCAAAGCCCTCGGAAATATTGTTAATCTTCTGAATCCTGAACTTATCATAATTGGTGGAAAATTTGCCAAGGCACGCGACATCCTCATTGACCCGGTAAAAACCGGTATGGCGAGTTCGGCCCTGGTGAGCCCGTTAAAATATTGTGAGATCGATTTTTCTGAAATGGGCGACTTTGCCGGAATGAAGGGCGCAGGTGCCCTGGTTTTGGAGCATTTTGAATTTATAAAATAACCAGGCTTGGTCTTGCTGCCTGGTTTGCCTAGTTCTTTTTTAACAAAACCTTGAACCATGAAAGGTAATCTGGCAGTTTTTGTGCTTTTTTTTGCCGTAATGTGCAGCAGCATTGCATTTGGGCAGGAACGAACAGTGAGGGGCCGTGTGGTCGATGAGAGCGGATTGCCCATGATCGGAGCCACCATTGTTGTGGAGGGTACCCAACAAACAGGATTGATTGGAACCACCGCCAACCTCGAGGGTAATTTCACCATCCAGGTTCCAGACGGGAGGAATCAACTTACCATTACATTTACCGGGTATCGCAGTGAAACAATTAATATTTCCGGTGGCGATTTTTTTGAAGTAAAGCTTTTCCCATCGGTAGAAGCCCTGCAGGAATTTGTGGTTACCGCCCTTGGCATAAAGAGGGAAGAAAAAGCCCTTGGATATGCCGTTACAAGTGTTGGCAGCGACGAGATTCAAAACATGTCGCGCGTAAACCCCATCAACGCCCTTGCCGGTCTGGCACCGGGGCTGCAGATTAGTTCCAGCGGCAGCGGGGCAGGAGGAAGTACCAAAATTTTAATCCGCGGGGTGAGCTCATTTACCGGAAGCAACGACCCTCTGATTGTGGTCGATGGCGTGCCGGTTAGCAGCGGAGGAGGAGCCGGAGGGTCGCAATTTGGCGGATTCGATTATGGAAGTGCCATTAACAACATTAGCCTCGACGATATTGAAAACATAAGCGTGCTAAAAGGAGGCGCCGCTTCTGCCCTTTACGGCTCGCGGGGGCAGAACGGCGTGATCATGATCACCACTAAAAGCGGGAGCAGGGACAAAGGCATTGGCATCAGTTACATGACCTCCTTTTCAGTGGATAATCCATTAATCAAACCCGACTTTCAGAACGCATACAGTCAGGGCTCTTCAAGAACTTTTGAGCGGCTGGGAACGCGCAGCTGGGGGCCAAAAATGACGGGGCAGCAGGTGACCAACTTCTTGAACGAAAGTCAGACACTTGTGACAAACAACCAGCATCCCTATGATTTTTTCAGACAGGGAACCAATTTTGACCAAACCATATCCATTGATAAAAGGGGAGAAACCAATGGTATTTTGTTCTCGGCTTCATGGAATCAAAACAATGGCATTATCCCAACCAACGATTTCGACCGAAAGTCTTTTAACCTCCGTTACGACTCGAAGCTTAGTGAGTTTATCAGTTTCGATGCACGGGTAAACTATATCAACCAAGAGGTGCTCAACAGGCCCAACCTGGCTGGTTCGCCCGATAATCCCGTTTATTTGCTCGTCTCTATGCCGCGTTCCGTTATGTTGAATCAATTGGAAACTTATCGCACGGTTGATGGGTATCCGGTGGTTTGGAACAGCCCCTATCGTGTGAACCCCGACGGCACCGTTGCCTGGGATGAAGAAAAGCCTGCTTTTGCGTCTTCTCCGCTTTTGCAAAACCCTTTCTGGGCGGTTGACCTGAATACCAACCGTGATTTGCGCCACCGCTTGATCGGTTTCAGTGAGATGAACATAGACTTCCGGAAGTGGTTTGAACTGAATTTCGACCTTAACCTGAAGTTCAGGCTTGCCATGGACTATTACAATGACGACCGGCAGCGAATCACTGCCCAAAACACCTATTATAAGGCAGATGGGCGCGCCACTGGCACATTCAGCCGCTCGGAGGGTATGGAGCGCAATTTCGATTTTTTAATAACTTACGGAAACAATTGGGGCGATTTCTCTACGGTCGTTTCAGCAGGGGCCAACCTAATGCATTTTGTTGGCCGTTCGCTCAGCTCTAATTCGGAAGCTGGCCTCATTAATCCCAACGGCCCTTATGTGATTCAGAACTTCCTTACCGTTGGCAGCTCACAGGGCTATTCCAGGCGCGAGATTCAATCGGTTTATGCCTTGGTAAGCTCCGATTGGAAACGAACCGTATTTCTCGACCTGACCTTTCGCAATGACTGGACCAGCGTGCTGGCCCCTGAAAACTGGTCCTATTTTTTCCCTTCCGTTAGCGCCTCATGGTTGCTAGAAGAGACCTTTGACCTGCCAAGTTATTTCGACCTGCTGAAATTGAGGGCATCGTGGGCAGCCGTGGGTAATGGCGGCAATTTTTCCAGCCCCAGGTTTTTTCAGTTCGGCACAAATCCCAACCAGTACCTTGGGCTTCCTTACGGTTTTTTAAATGCAAACCGCCCAAACTATGGCCTTTTGCCCGAGTATACTGTATCGAAGGAATTGGGCGTGCAAACCATTTTGTTTGGTTCCAGGTTCAATTTCGATATTTCCTGGTATGAGCTTGGTACCCGCGACCAGATACTAAACAGCCCCCTTGCACCATCTT
Source organism: Bacteroidales bacterium UBA4814 (assembly GCA_002402465.1). Classification (GTDB taxonomy): domain Bacteria; phylum Bacteroidota; class Bacteroidia; order Bacteroidales; family UBA7960; genus UBA7960. The sequence goes on along the minus strand of DHFW01000041.1, from coordinate 74,856 downwards.
CAGGATATAACACCGGAATTATCAATTCGGGTTATATCAAAAACACTGGAATTGAGATGCAGACCGGATACAGGTTCAGCTTCAATAATGGTTTGGTTTGGAACCTGGGCGGAAACCTGACCAGACAATGGAATAAAGTTACAGAGCTTTCGGAAGATGTTGATTTTCTGAATCTCGGCGGTATTCAGCAGGGCGTTTATATTGCCGCCCTATACGGACAGCCAGTCGGCCAGATTATGGGCACGGCTTTCGATCGCGACGAGCAGGGGCGTATCATTATTGATGCACTGAATTTGCCCCGCATCAAAACTACCGCTGATGGCGCCATCGATACTGAAAATGTAATAGGCAATGCTTACCCCGATTGGCTGTTGGGTTTCAATACCAGCCTTTCTTATAAGCGATTCAACCTGGGGATACAAATTGACAGCAAGTTGGGTCATGAACTGTATTCGCTTACAAACCTGAGAGGAGCCGAATTTGGCACTTTCGATTTTACGGTTCAGGGTCGCGATGAATGGCAACGTGCCCTTGAGATTTCTGCCATCACAGGTGTGCCTCCAACCGATGGCTTTCTGGTTAAGGGTGTTAAAGATGGAGTGGAAGGCGAATATCCAGTCGATCCGCAGAGCTACTGGGACCGGCTTTCCAGGATTGATGAGGCCTTTGTTTCCGACGCATCCTATATTCGATTGCGGAATGTGAGCCTTTCTTACAGTCTGAATCCTGCAATCCTGGCTCCTGTGGGAGCTCGTGAGTTAAGCATTTCCGTTTTTGCAAACAACCTGGCCTATCTTTATAGGAAAACCGAGAACATTTCGCCCGAGTCGGCATTCAGCACAGGCAATGCCACCGGATTTGAAATGTATTCCTACCCTGAACTTCGTACCGTGGGGGCCAGTTTAAGGATTGCTTTTTAAGGATTTAAATCAGGAAAAGCTATGAAAACCAGATTATTTAAATTAGTGCTTTTGTTTGTGGCCATGTCAATGGTTATTTCGGCCTGTACCAAGGATTTTGAAGAATATGCCCGGCCAACCACCACCGCCGAGCAGATTGATCCAAAGTATCTTTTTACCCGTTCGCTGGTAACAGGCAGTGGCCTTAGTGTGGCTATCTGGCAATACAGTCACCAAATCAGCGGTTCATACTGGGCCCAGCATTTTGCCAATATTCAACCAAATTTCAGGTGGGATAATTACGAGCCCACCCCCGGCAACACCAAATGGGACTGGTATTATGCCCGGGAGCATTTTGCACCGCTTTTTCTGAACTATCAGGTTATCAAATTATCGCGTGAGCTTGAAAATCCTATTAAGGAAGGGATAGCCCGTATTTGGAATGTGTATATGTTTCAGTTTCTGACCGATACTTATGGCGACCTTCCCTATTTTGAGGCCTTCCAATCCATTCGCCCTGCATTCGATGCTCAGCAGGATATTTACACAGACATGCTGAAAGAACTGGAAGAGGCCATTCAGCAAATTAAAACCTACCAAAATGCTGGTTATGAAGGTTATGCAGAAGCAGATGTGTTTTTCAACGGGGATTTGAACAAGTGGATCAGGTTTGGAAACAGCCTGATATTGCGCCTGGCCCTTAGGGTTTCCAATGTGGCTCAGTCTAATCTTACCCAGCCCTACCTTCAGCGCCTCAACCTGGCCGAAACCATGCAAGGCAACGCTGACCTCGTTAGGATTATGCCCGATCCTAATGGATCAACCTATCATGTGAAAAACCCCTTGGCTTATGTTTCAGGTTGGAACGAGGTGCGCATGAGCAAAACCATGTTTGATATTCTTACCGGCCTGAATGACCCGCGCATGGAGGTAATGTTCAATCCCAATGTCAATGGTCAATATGTAGGTTTGCAAAACGGACAGCATCCCGACAGCCTCAGCCTGCTCTACAATTCTTATTACCGTCCGCAATTTTGCAATATTGGAGAATTTTTTGTGCAGGACGACACCCCATTGTTTTTGTTTACTTATGCGGAGACCTGTTTCCTGAAAGCCGAAGCTGCGCAAAAAGGCTTTATTTCTGGCAATGCCCAGGATTTTTATGAACAAGGGATTAGGGCTTCCATGCAGCAATTGGGAATAACCGAAGAAGCTGTCATTGAGCAGTATCTTAGCGGCCCTGCTGCATTTAATTCGGCAAATGCCCTGGAGCAGATTTACACCCAGCGCTGGATAGCTTTATATCCGAATGGGGCAGAAGCCTGGACCCTGGTGCGCCAAACCGGTGTGCCGCAAATGGGCCCTCTGGTATTTTATTATCCCGGCAATGAGCAAATGCCCCGTCGCAAGCCCTATCCGGTGAATGAACGCCGTTATAATGCTGCAAATTACGATGCCGCAGTGGCCAGAATGGGCGGTGACTCTCAGTACACCCGTGTTTGGTGGGATGGAGGCAATTAATAATTATGAAACGAGCATGCATTGTTAAACACAAACACTGATGAAAATTCCTCATGCGAGTTCCATCCAACATTAATTTGAAAGTTATTTACGGATGAAAACCTTAGTAAAACCTAAAACCAATAAAAAGATGAAAACCAGTCTTAAACTTTTTTCCTTGCTGATGCTGCTGCTGGCAGTGTCGGTTAGCTTTTACGCCTGTAATGAGGATGACGATCCGGAGCCCAAAGAGGCCAAAATTACGGCTTTTGCAGTAACCAACGCCGGAGCAGCGGCCGATCAGCGAATTGAAGGCGCAATTGATGGCACCAATATTCTGGTGGCTGTTCCTTACGAAACCAACATGACTAAGCTTGTTGTCGAAGTTCAGGTTTCAACAGGAGCCACAGTGGTTCCCGCCTCAGGCACAGAACTTGATTTTACCGACCCCAGGAATTTTGTGGTAACCAATGGCAATCTGACAACCACCTATCAGGTAACTGTCGAGAAATCTGAACCCACCAGTCCGGTAATTACCGCTTTGTCGGCTGAAGCTTCCTCTACCGGCGAATCTTACGGGGTAAGCATCGATATCATTGCAAAAACCATTACCATTACGCTAAACAACCTTCAGTCGAAAATTGTAAAAATTTCTGGGGTGCAGGTGCTTCCGGCCGGAACAACCTGGCAGATTGCTCCTGTGGTGCAGGCACCCGATGTGATCGACCTGGATGCCGATCCGAAAATGACCTTGTCGTTTGCAGGTGAAACAAGTGAATACAACTTTATTGCCAATGTAACCCAGGCAGGGTTTAATCCTGAAAATACCACGACCCTGATGGACAAGTCGAGCGCAGGTGGATTTCTTCCTGGAGTTATCAACACCAACGAATCAAGGGGTGCAGCCTTTAACGGGCAATATGTAGTGGTTCCTTCGCGTAAGGAAGGAAATAATGTTTTTTATTGGGACGTAAATGCTGGCGGTGACCATTCTGCCATGAACATGACCGGAGTATCGGGTGGTACCTGGGTGGTGAGCGATGTTAAATTTGCAGGCGATGCAGTCTATGTCTCCAATATGGTAAATCAGGATGGTCAGATATTCAAAGTGTACCGCTGGGACAGCGTAACGGATGAAACACCTGAAGTCGTAATTGAATGGCCTCTTGGTGACCCTGTTTCTCCTGCTGTGGCCATTCGCCTGGGCGATGCCCTTTCCATTATTGGCGATCCTGCCACCAACGGATACATTATTGCCTCGAATTTCCCGTTTAGCAACCCGCAAAATCAGTTTTACGTATGGGAGTTTACCAATGGTACGCCTGCCTCAGAACCGGTTATCTGGACCGTAAACCCTGTTGAAGGCGCCAGAATCGGTCAGTACGGCCGCATCAATCCCATTCCAGGAGAAACCGAAAGATTTTTGGTTTCTGGAGCAGAAATGGGTATCGCTGTCATTAACAAACAAGGGCAGGTGCTTTATGAAGTGCCAGAAACAGTTATTCAGTTCCGTGCCTTCGATCCCAATGTTTTTTCTTACAATGACGGGCGTTATCTGACTTATACCGTGAACCGCGAATGGGATGCCAATGGCGCTTTCATGCAAATTGTAAATATTACCGAAGGCGCTGATATTGTGGAAGCACTGCAGGCATTGACGGATGACAATATTGCCTCAAAACGGGTCCATACAAAAATTTTTGGAAACATTGCCGATGGGTGGATTAATGCCTCTAATGAAATTTCCTTCTCTACCCAGGGGAAACCCAGGGTAATGGCATTTACCGTGTTGAACGGATTTATCGTTCAGGAATTTTCTAACTAGATTTGCAAATAAACAAGGGGCTGCCTTTTGCATTGAAAGCCGAAAGGCAGCCCTTTTTTTCAAAAACACATTTCGATGAAAAGATACTGGTTGCTGGCGGCCGCATTACTTATTTTTATTCCTGCATTTTTGTCGTGCGATAAAGATCCTGATCCCGATCCTGATCCCAATGACGCTGATACGGTACAACTGCGTATTCTTTCTTTTAATTTTGAAGATTTTGACCCAATAGTGATTGGCGAAATTGATCATGAGGAGAAAAAAATATCTGCTCGTATTCCGCGTACCGGAAATGTCAGCAGTGTTAAGCCAACCATAACTTATACAGAAGGTGCAACTTTGAATCCGCCATCGGGTTTTGCCTACGATTTTTCACAACCCCTGGGCTTTACCGTTAGTAAGGATAACAAGCAGGTAACCTACACAGCTCATGTGAGGTATGCCGAAAGCAATGAAAACCTCTTGTTGGGTGTTAAATTCCCGGAATTGTTCCGTTCAGGGAGCCTTTCTGGCCAAAATATTGCGTTGGAAGTGCCCTTTGGCACAGACCTGTCGGAGGTGCTGATTGAACTCGATGTTTCACCTTTTGCTACGGTAAGCCCTGCTTCTGGCAGCCGGGTCGATCTCAGTTCGCCACTTACCATAACCGTGACTTCCGAATCCGGGCAGGAAAACTCCTATTTGCTTACCACCACGGTGCTTCCGCAAGAGACTGGCATTCGTGCATTCTGGATTGCTCCGCCCTGGCATTCGACCTTCCTGACCAGCTATCAGCACATTAAAAACGGGGTGGCCCTGGCCAAAGAGCTTAATTTTAACACCTTGTACGTGTGTGCATGGGCACAGACCAAAACACTTTACCCCAGCCAGGTATTGCTCGATAATTCATCTTACACCAGTATTGAGCAAACCTTGTTCGGACCCTATTCGGGCGGAAGCGGTGACCCGCTTGCCGATCTTATTGAAGAAGCCCATGCCGAAGGGATGAAGGTAATTCTCTGGTACGAATACGGTTTTATGTCAAAATGGAGCACCCCTCCAACCCCGGAGAACGATGCCATTCTGGCGGTTCATCCCGACTGGGTTGGAATCAACAGTTTCGGTACACAAGCCAGTTACAACAATACTGATTTTTATTACAATGCATACAATCCTGCAGTGCAGCAGTTTATGATCGATCTGGTGCTTGAAGCCGTTGAAAACTATAATATCGATGGTATTCAGGGCGATGACCGCATGCCTGCCATGCCGCGCAATTCAGGTTACGATGACTACACCAAACAGCGTTACCGCGACGAGCATGGCGGAGCCGATCCGCCAGCCAGTTTTAACAATGCGGCCTGGGTCAGGTGGCGTGCAGATATTCTGAATCAGTTTGCCATCGATCTATATGATGCCGTTAAAGCAGCTAAACCAAATATTTTCGTGGCTTCATCGCCAAACCCTTATCCATGGGCCTTTGATAATTTGATGCAGGAATGGCCCGTTTGGCTCGATGACGGTGTGGTTGAGATTCTTTCTGTTCAGTGTTACCGCTACACCGAATCGGCATACCTCGCTACCATTAACGAGGTGCTCAACCACTTCAATAGCCACGGCGATGGTAACCTTTACAGGCTGGTGCCGGGCATAATTTTGCAGAGCTCGGCCGGCCTGACCGATGCCGATCTTATTGCCAAAAAGATTATGATCAACCGCAGCAAAGGAATTACCGGCGAAGCATTCTTTTATGATGCCCCAATTGCCGATGAGCGAATTAAAAAGGTGATCAGGGCTTTTTACCCGGGCCCGGCCATATTCCCGGATTTGTTGAAAAAATAATTTGTAAGTCCCTTCTATGAGCAGAGATGCCGGATTAGACTTTTTACGGGGAATGGCAATTTTCGGGATGGTGCTTTCGGGCACCATTTCGCGCAATCCTGAATTACCCGGCTGGCTTTTTCATACACAGGTGGGGCCGCCCGATTTTATTTTTAATCCCAACAATCCCGGCATCACATGGGTCGATCTGGTGTTTCCCTTTTTCCTGTTTGCTTTGGGGATGGCCATTCCACTTTCCTTACAAAAATTGCTCGATAAAGGGAAGAGCCAAACTTCCATAATGAAGAAACTTTTTCTGCGCTCGCTGAAGCTTTGGTTCTTTGCCGTAATGCTTGGCCACCTTTCGGTATTTCATTATCCGGCCGAAGCAGGTTATTGGGCCTATTTGCTTGCAGCACTGGCTTTTGGCGGGTTTTTTATGGCATTTCTCGATTTTCGAAATTTATCTCCTTACGGGAAATGGTGGAATGCCGCCGGCTTTGTGCTGCTGGTCTCCCTTTGTTTTATCAGGCAATGGGCTTTTGATGAACCTTTTTCCCTGCAAAAAAACGATATAATTATTCTTGTATTGGCCAATATGGCATTTTGGGGTGGGGCCATTTGGCTTTTTACCCGTAGTAACATACTGGTCAGGCTGGGCATTCTCGCGCTATATTTTGGCCTTCGCCTTACCCAGAGTGTGGAAGGCTCTTGGAATCAGGACTTATGGAACTTCCTGCCGCTATGGTGGATTGCAGAACAAATTCCGGCCTTCGGAAATCTTTTGACAAGCATAGGCCTGGAAACCGGCAAAACCATTTTCTATCACCCCGATTACCTCAAATATTTTATGATTGTGCTGCCTGGCACCATTGCCGGCGACCTGGTAATGAAATATAAGGGCGCGATTACATTCCCATCACTGTCAAAAACCCTGATCCCGGCCGGGGCAATGATTCTGCTGATAGTGCTGAACCTCGTGGGCTTGTATTCGAGATTGCTAACTTTCAACCTGATCTTCAGTCTTTTATTCCTTTCCTTAATCTATTACCATCTGCAGCGTAAGGATTTCGACCGGCAAAAAATGCTGCGACAGCTTGCATTGTGGGCTATTTTCTGGACGCTGCTGGGCTTGGTATTCGAAGCCTGGCAGGGTGGTATTAAAAAAGATTCGGCCACGTACAGCTATTTTTTCCTTACTTCCGGCTTTTCCATCTTTGTATACATGGCATTCAGTATGCTGCATAAAGATTCAAAGAAATATGCCTGGTGGTATCCGCTTGCTGCCATTGGTCAAAACCCCATGCTGGCTTATGTGGCGGTGGCTTACCTTATTGTGCCTGTCATTGGCGCACTTCAGCTGCTCGGCCCTTTGGATGGAATGCATGAACAATGGAAATGGGCCGGCCTGATCCGCGGATTGCTGCTTACCGCCGTAATGATGGCGCTTACCGTTTTCACCGTAAGGAAAAAACTCTTTTGGAAAACCTGAAACAAGATTATTATGAGATCATTGATCAGTTTGTTTTTTGCATTGGTGTTTTTAGCGGGTTGCAGGCCTTCCAACCAGCGGGTTGAAGAACAGGCTCCGGAGCAAAAGTATGTGCTTGGCTACAACGAGCCGGTTCGCGGGGTTTGGCTCACCAATGTGGCTTCTGATGCCCTTTACTCAAAAGAGAATATTGAAGCAGCGGTTGCCCGTTGCCATGAATACGGTTTCAACACCATTTTTGTGGTAACCTGGAACAAAGCCATGACCATGTATCGCAGTCAGGTGATGAAAGAGTTCACCGGCTTTGAGATCGATCCGGCGCTTGACCCCGGAGATACCGGCCGCGACCCGCTGCAGGAAGTGATTGACGAAGCCCGAAAATACGGCATAAAGGTCATTGCCTGGTTTGAGTTTGGGTTTTCATCATCTTATAAGGAGGATGGGGGCATGCTGTTGCAACTTAAGCCGCACTGGGCTTCGCTCGACGCCAAAGGCGGCCTGACAACCAAAAACGGTTTCGAATGGATGAATGCCCTCGACCGTGAAGTGCAGGATTTTATCCTGTCGCTGGTGCTTGAGGTGGTGAACAACTACGAGGTGGATGGCATCCAGGGCGACGACCGCCTGCCTGCCATGCCTTCGGAAGGCGGCTATAATCCTGAAGTGATTGATGCCTACAAGCGCGACAACTTTGGAGCAGCGCCACCCGATTACCACAAGGATTTTAACTGGATTCAATGGCGTGCCGAAAAGCTCAATGAATTTATGAAGCGCCTTTACACGGAAGTGAAACTGGCCGACCCGGATTGCATTGTGTCAATGTCGCCCAGCATCTTTCCATGGTCAAAGGAAGAATATCTGCAAGACTGGCCCACGTGGATTAATTTCGGCTATGTTGACATGATCGTTCCGCAGGTTTACCGCAAAGACAGCCTTTCATATGCGCGCACGCTTGCCGCCAACATCGAATATGTGCTACCCGAGAAAAGACATTTGTTCGTTCCAGGGGTGCTGATCAGGGTCGATGGCGTGCAACCCTCAGCAGAACTGCTCGAGTTCAAGATCGAACAGAATCGTCGGCATGGGTTTGAAGGAGAGGTGTATTTCTTTTACGAAGGACTCTACCGCTACCAAGAATTGTTTAAAAAGATTTATAAACCATAAAACGGCAAACCCATGCAAACGCTCCAGGGTATAGCCCTCTTGATTGTTTTTATTGTCATTACGGCCATGATGTCGAAACGCATCTGGCCTGCCTTGCTGGCCTTGCCTGTATTGGCGGTGGCAGTATCGCTGATTGCAGGCATTCGTGTGGATGACATTTTCAAATACGTGATAGGAGAGGGCTCTCTTATGCTGGCAGAGCCTATTGTCATTTCCATGTTTGGCGGTGCTTTGAGCATTATGATGCAAAAAACAGGCATTGCCGAGGGCTTCATAAAAAAAGGCGCAGAACTTTCGGGCGACAATCCGCTGGTGATAGCCCTGGTAATGTTTATTTTCATTATTTTGCTTTTTACCACCCTTGGCGGGCTGGGTGCCATGATCATGGTGGGGGCCATAGTACTGCCAATTCTTACTTCAGTTGGAATTAGCCGGCTGACAGCCGCCGTTATCATGCTTATGGGGGTGAGTCTGGGCGGCATGTTTAATGTTGGCAACTGGGCGCTTTATATGACCTCACTGGGATTGAGCCAGGCTCAGGTGTTGCAATTCATTTTTATCATTTTTGGTATTGCGTTTACCGGGTCATTGGTCTACATCGTGATCCAGCTCTACCGCGATGGTTTTTCACTCTCCTTTTGGAATATTCTTAAGAACTTCCTGATATTGATAGGAGTCGGGGCAGGATTTGTGCTCATTACCCGCTGGACCGTTTCTTCTGAACTGGCACCGGAAACCCGCGAGGCACTTCACCTGGCAGGAAGGGTTGTATATTATCTGGCGCTGGCTGCTATTCTGTTACTGTTTTTAAATGCTGCATGGAGGGCATATCGTTTCAGAAACAGCAGCTTCCACCCGCTGCACTGGACAGCAATCTTTACGCCTGTAATACCGCTAATCCTTATCCTTCTTTTCAAGGTAAACTTTCTGGCTGCTTTTATCATTGCTATTGGTTATGCATACATGGTAACCTATAAGCAGGATAACATCAGCGTACTTCTTAAATCTTTAATTGAAGGTTCGGCCATTGTTTTGCCGGCAGTAATTTTAATGTTTGGCATTGGCTGGATACTGGTTTCGGTAAAAGGGCCAAACACCATGCCGCTTGATGTGATGATGGCTCATTATGGTACAGAGATCTGGCCTGTTCGTGATTTGATGGTTCCTTTTGTGAAACAGATAGTGCCCACTTCAGGGTGGCAATATGTGCTCACTTTTACCATTCTGGCCCCTTTGGCCCTTTATCGTGGTCCGCTAAATGTGTGGGGTATGGGCTTTGGCATTGCTTCGGTGATGATGGCTGCAGGAATGCCTGCCGGTGCCATTCTGGGAATGCTTTGGTCGGTTGGTCAGCTGCAGGGCATTTCTGATCCAACCAACCTTCAAAACGTTTGGATTGCCAATGAAATGAAAATCGATGTGCAGAAGATCCTATACAATACCTTGCCCTATTCATGGGTTTTTGCCCTGCTTGGTCTCATCGCAGCCGCCATTATTTATTACTGATTAAAAAAGGTTATCCATGAGCAAGATAAAAGTCGGGATTGACGTTGGAGGCACATTTACCCACGCTGTTGCGGTAGATGTAGAAAGATTCAGCATCATTGGCAAGGCGAGTGTGCCCACCACCCACGATTCCAAACAAGGGGTTGCCGAAGGCGTTATTGCGTCCATGCAAAAATTGATTGAGCAGAGCGGTATTAATACCGACCATATTGTGCTGATTGCCCATTCAACCACACAGGCAACCAACGCCCTGCTCGAAGGCGATGTGGCTCCGGTTGGGATTATTGCACTTGGCAAAGGCCTTGAAGGCCGGATTGCGCGCCGTCAGGCATTCCTCGATGATATTTTTCTTGCCCCAGGCAAAAAACTCCCTGTTTTCTTCCGGTATCTTAATACAAGTATTGAGATCACAACTGAAAAAGTAAAGGAAGTTTTACTTGACCTGAAGAATGAGGGTGCCAAAGTTTTTGTGGCCACTGAAGTGTTTGGTCCTGATGGTAATCCCCATGAAAAACTGGTAGTAAAAGTGGCCGAAGATTTGGGCTTAAATGCGACAGCGGCCTGCAAATTATCGCAGTTATACGGCATCAGGGTTCGCACCCGCACTGCTGTGGTTAACGCCAGCATGATGCCGAAAATGATCGAAACGGCCAATCTTACAGAACAGGCCTTGCAAGAAAGCGGAATTAAAGCCCCGCTAATGGTGATGCGCTCTGATGGTGGCATTATGGACATTGCCGAAATGCGTAAAAGACCGATCCTGACCATGCTTTCAGGGCCGGCTGCAGGCGTGGCTGCCGCTTTGATGTATGCCAAAATTTCTGACGGTATTTTTGTTGAAGTGGGCGGTACCTCCACCGATATTTCCGTGATAAAAAACGGCATGCCCCAGGTAAAAACCGCCCAGATAGGCAAAAACCGGCTGAGCATAAAAACCATTGATGTGCGCACCCTGGGCATTGGAGGGGGATCAGTACCCCGAATTGCAGGCAATAAAATTGTGGATGTGGGACCCCGCAGCGCGCACATTGCCAATCTTTCCTATTCTGCTTATGCCGAGAACGCTGATTTTTCTGACATTAAGGTCGAAACTGTTTGTCCCAAAAAAGGTGATCCGGATGATTACCTGAAAGTGGTGCGTGCCGATGGCAATTTTACGATTACCCCAAGTGCTGCCTCTTATTTTAAAGGGCTTGTAAAGGAATTTGGCCACGGGAAAGCCAACCTGGAAGCTGTGAAGAACGCCGTAACCAGTGTGGCCAGGATTCTTAAGGCTGATCCTGAGCAATTTGCAGAAGACATCCTGATGAATTGCAGCAAGAAGATTGAAAAGACCATTAATTCCCTTGCCAGGGAATACAAGCTCGATAAGAACTTCCTTACCCTTTTTGGAGGTGGGGGTGGGGCAAGCGCCTTGGTGCCGCATGCTTCCGGATATCTGAAAATGAAGCATGAAATTGCGCCTGATTCTGAAGTAATTTCGGCCATTGGTGCTGCCATGGGCATGATACGCGACACCGTCGAAAAATCAATTATTAACCCCTCAGAACAAGACATAATCGCCATTCGTCAGGCAGCTTCAGAGTCAGTCATTGCAATGGGAGCCCGGCCGGAATCGGTTGAAGTGCTGGTTGAAATTGATAATGCCAACAAAAAAGTAGTGGCCATTGCATCCGGCTCGAGCGATATGGCAAGCCGTGAAGCGGCAATCGAGTTGGATGAAGCCGGATTGAAAAAACTTGCTGCTGAAGCGCTGAAGGTAGAGGAAAACAAGATAAATATCTTCGGAAAAACAAACTTGCTCAGGGTGGCAGGCTACGAAACCGTGAAGTCGCATTTCTTTGGACTAATGAAAGAAAAGAAAACCCCGGTGGTGGTAATTACCCGCGATGGGACCATTAAACGAAGGTTCGACAGTGTTGTTTGGAAAAGCACCACGGTCACCGGTGTTAAAACCATTATAAGCCAGCTGATTGAGGAATTAAGATCATATGGTGATGCCGGTGAACTCATGCCCGACATTTATGTGGTTGTTTCGGGAAAAATTGTTGACCTTTCAGGTTTGATTCAGCTTTCACAGATCCTTTCGCTGGTCGAATTCGATTTGAAAGATTTATCAGCCAATGATAATGCCATGGTGCTGGCCGTTAAAAAACGCTGACATGGAAAAAGTTTATGATCATATCATTTTTGGGGCAGGTATTTCAGGAATTGCCAAAGCCGCAGAACTGACTCAAAATGGGCAATCGGTAATGCTGCTAAACAAATTTGGCTTTCCCGGCGGCCTCGCAACCGAGAGTTTGGCCTGCCTTTTTTCGAGGAACGAATTTTCTGAAAACAGTTTTTGTGTCGAATTATTGCAGGCGGTTAGCCAACTTCGATTTGGGGTCCTATTCGAAAACAGCCAGTTTTTGCTCCTGCATCCCGAGGCAATAAAACGGACGTTATGGAAAGTACTTGAGGAGATAAAAATCAACTATCTTTTCCATGTTATTGCTTTGTCGGTTGAAACAGGGGAAGTGAATCAAATTCATCTTTTTGGCCGTCAGGGGCATTTCACGCTTCTTGGTAAAAAACTACATGACTTTTCTGATATGCGTTTCCCGGATTTTCTATCGGAGGAAAATGAAGTAAGAGCCGATCTGCAAATACACTGTTTCGTTACCGGAGAATTGCCAATTATCTTGCCCGGGTTTCACCTGCTCAAACGATTCGAAACACCCATCGGAAGCTATTGCAGTTTTTCAATAAAGAATGTACCTTTAAACGAAACGGACAAGGTTTTTAATGCTGAACTCGACCGTTTCTCCAGATTTATCTGGAAAGAATTCGGGGCACGTTTGTTAATGCTTCCTGTTCAGCCTGACGTTATTATCAGTAAGGGTAATGAATATGAGTGATTTTTTTTACCAGGTAAAGAATCAGTTAATAGTAAGTTGCCAGGCCGAAGGCGACTCGCCCTTTAATTCCCCGCAAGGGGTAACTAACTTTGCTATTGCTGCCAAGCAGGGTGGTGCCGTAGCCATTCGCACCGAAGGGGTGGAAAAGGCTATCATGATCGTGCAAAAGGTTGGGTTGCCGGTCATCGGATTGGTTAAATCCGCTTTCGCGGATGGGAGTGTTTGCATCACAGGTTCATTTAGTTCAGTTGACCAGCTGCTCAAGGCTGGCTGCGATGTAGTGGCCGTTGATGGCACTCAGCGGCTGCGCGAAGGGCTGACCGGTCCGGAATTTATTCGCGAGATTAAAAAGACCCGCCGATGCCTGGTTATGGCCGACATTGCCACCTTTGAAGAAGCGGTGGATTGTGCCAGGGCAGGGGCCGATTGCGTTTCAACAACCCTGAACGGCTACACCCCCGAAACTGCTGGAAAAGAAGGTGAAGGGCCTGATATTGAACTGATAGAAAGCCTTGTGAGGTATTATGGTCCTGATTATCCCGTAATTGCGGAAGGGCGGATCAATACCCCTGAACTGGCTGCCAGTGCAATTAAGGCCGGCGCATGGGCCGTTGTGGTGGGCAGCGCCATTACGCGTCCGCATTTGATCACAAAATGGTTTGTCGATGCAATTAAAAAATAAGTACGATATTGTGGTTGCCGGCGCAGGCATTGCAGGCATTGCCGCTGCCGTTAAAGCCTCATCAATGGGCGCTTCGGTGCTGCTCATTGAGCATTACCCATTCCTTGGCGGGATGTCATCGGCAGGCATGGTTTCACCTTTTATGAAATCGCAAACTGCCGGAATAGACCTGGTAAAAGGCGTTTTTCAGCAGATGGAAGCCGGCATGGTAAAAATGGGCGGCATGATCGACAACGGCTTTTACGCCTGGGCTTTTCGTGCTACGGCCAACAAGCTATTACAGGAAGCCGGGGCCGACATTACTTTCAGCAGCGATGTGGTGGAAGTCAGCGTGAAGGACAAAACCATTGAAAGCATTACCATTGCCGGCCGATTTGGGCTGCAAACCATTTTTGCCAGCCAGTTTATCGATACCACGGGTGATGCACAGCTGATTGCCCTGGGCGGTTTCCCCTGGCTAAAAGGGGATGAACAAACAGGAAAATTGCAGGCCATGACATTATTTTTCCGCATGGGAGGCATTGTTGTGGAGCGAACCGCCCAATATAGCAAAGAAAACCCCAAGGATTTTCTTCCGTGGATGGATTTCAATTTCAATTTTGAGAAAATAATTTCCATAGCTGGTTTTAAGGGTTTAATAAAAAAAGCACAGGCCGAAGGCAGGCTTCCTGAAGAAATCGAATATGTGTTTTTTACTACCATGGCTTCAACCGGCGAAGGCTCTTTCAATACTACCAATATACTTGGTGTGGACGCTTCGAGTTCGGAGCAACTCACCAAAGCCGAGCGAATCGGGCATCGCCAGGTTTCCATGGTGGTCGATTTTTTACAAAATGAAGTGCCGGGTTTTGAAAATGCTTTCCTGATTGATACCGCACCCCAGGTTGGTGTCAGGGAAACACGCCGCGCCCAGGCAGATTATATGGTGACTGGTCAGGATATTCTTTCCGGTGCACGCTTCGAGGATGTGGTTGCACGCGGCAGCTACGGGATTGATATTCACGGACAACCGGGAGAGAAAAGCCGCATGGACGAACTTCAGGAAGGGCAATGGTATGAAATTCCCTTAAGGTCACTTTTGGTAGCGGGTGCTGAAAATCTGTTGGTGGCAGGGCGTTGCATTGGCGCCACCCGCGAAGGACACGCCGCTTTAAGAATTATGCCCACATCAGCAGCAACAGGTGAAGCTTGTGGCGCAACGGCTGCACTGGCAGTAAAAAACAAACTGACAATCAGGGAAGTAGAATATGGGCAAATCCGCCTGGCACTGATTCATAATATTGAGAACTGAAATATGCAGAAGATTATTTTCGGAACAGATGGCTGGAGGGGACTTCTTGATGAAGAGGTGAATCTGGTTAATATTCGTAGGGTGGCCCAGGCTTTTTCCATGTATATTAAGCAGAAAACTTCAAAAGGCAAGGTTGCAATAGGTTTTGATGGTCGCCGAAATTCGGGCTTGTTTGCCCTGGAGTTTGGCAGGGTGCTTATGGCAAACGGCATTGAAACATTTATTTCGCAGGGCGTGGTGCCTACTCCAGTACTTTCGTTCTTTACCCGCGAAAATGCCTGCACTGCCGGAGTCATGATCACCGCATCGCATAACCCGCCCGAATACAATGGCCTGAAATTCAAGTCGGCCAATGGCGCGCCCTTCAGTACCGAAGAAACCGCCATCATTGAAAGTCTGATCGATCTGGAGCAGCCTGCCCTTTCTTACCAAAACCCTTTGCAAACCGATTTTCTGAAGCCTTATATCAAACACCTTGAAGAAATCATTGACTTCAAAACAATACGCAATGCAGGACTTTCGGTACTGATCGACTCCATGGGCGGGGCAGGAATGAACCTCATGGCCGATATTAGTTTCTGGAACCAGGTGTATTGCGAAAGCATATATGCAAATCCTGAAACCGACTTTGCCGGGCGTATACCAGAGCCCATTGAAAAAAACCTTGCCCCGCTTTCCGATGAATTGAAATTTGGACAGTACTCCGTTGGATTTGCCACCGATGGCGATGCCGACCGTCTGGGGGTGATGGACGAAAAAGGCCGCTGGGTGAACATCCAGGAAGTGATTCTTTACCTTGCCGGGTTTATGGTAAAGAAATATGGCGCAAGGGGAGGGGTGGTCAAAACATCGTCCGTTACCGATAAGGTTTTATCACTTGGAAAGAATAGATTCCCGGTAAAAGTGCATGATGTGCAGGTGGGGTTTAAGTATGTATCTGAAGCCATGATTGAACACCATGCCGTTTTTGGGGCCGAAGAATCGGGTGGCTTTGGTTTTTTTAACCACCTTCCCGAACGCGACGGGATCTTTTCTGCTTTCATGTTTCTTCAAATGCTTGCCGAATCGGGCGAAAAAACCTTGTCGACCTTTCTCGAAAAGAAAAGAAATGAATTTGGCTTGATCTTTTATGACCGAATCGATGTGCATACCAGCAAGCCTGAAAGGCACGACATTTTGCCGGCTTTAGCTGAGCGCGCGCCCAAAACCCTGGGCAATTTTTCCGTAAGGAGCATAAAAAACTTTAAAAGCAGTCGCGGGCTCATTAATGGCTTGAAGTTTTACCTGGAAGGCAACCCCCGCTGGTTGTTGCTGCGGGTTTCAGAAACAGAACCAATGGTCAGGATTTATGCCGAAGGTGAAAACCCTGATGAAGTCAGGCAGTTGCTTTCCGAAGGGCAAAGGCTGTTTGAGTAACTTTGTGTTAAATTGTAATTGCGATATGATCGAAAACGCTGATTTTGTTGTTGAAAAGATAAAATTACGCGGCGGGGAATATGCTGTGGTAAAAAACCCCTCCTATGTTTTTCCGTCTGAAGAATATTACCCGCTTGCACCTGCCCTGAAAAAGGTGAGCGAGATCAAAGCCGTGCTAATGGATATGGATGGTACCACCACCACCACCGAAGTGTTGTGCATTCATGCGCTGGAGCAGATGGTCAGGCGCATGAGTGGCAAATTTAGCCGTGAGCAATGGGCTGGCCTGGATCATGACGCCGACTTTCCGCATATCATTGGTAACAGCACCACCCGGCATGTGGAATATCTCCTTCATAAATATGAAAGTCTGCTTTCAAATTCGCATATAGCGCAGGCATTTCTGGAAGCTGCCTGGTGGACACTTAAGTTTGGAATGGATCCAAACCGCAAGGCCGAAGTGCTGCAAAATCTGAAGAAGGCCGGCCTGCACGAATCGCTTGAAACCATTTTGAAAGCCGATAGCCCTGTAGAAATCGTCAGCTCCTTGTCAGAAATGATTGATGTTTACGGTTTCGGAACCCGGGTAAACCTTGGAATCGACATTTATTATGAGGTGTACCACCACATCCTCGCGCGCCTCAAGATGGGCGAAGGTGCCCTGATAAAAAAGGAATTTTTTGGCGATGTTGATGAGCATACCCATGTCATTGCTCCGATGCCAGGTATTCCGTTTGTCATCCCGTTGCTCAAGGGCTGGCTGGGCGAAGAAGCCGGATTGTTTGCCGCAACTTTGGCCAGCGAGTATGAACTGAAAATCGGCAGGAAAATTCCCGGAGAAGAACTTCCAGTAATTGAAAAGCAATTAATTGAGCTTGGAGAAAAGTTTGAAAAGCAACCCGTAAAGCTTGGTCTGGTCACTTCTTCCATTCGCTACGAGGCAGATATTGTGATACATGAGGTGCTTTCTGTTATCAGTGAGCATATCCGAAAAAGCAGCTTGCCGGAACACCGCAAAGAATTGATTCTCAAAAATCTTGAGGACCCTTCTATGGTTTATGATGCGTTTGTTACGGCCACCGACTCGAGCGAAATCAGATTGAAGCCCCACCGCGATCTTTACAGTATTGCCCTGCACCAGGTGGGATTACTTCCTGCCGATTTCGGCAAGGTGATTGGTTTTGAAGACAGCCAGAGCGGCACCGTGGCCATAAGGGCCGCAGGCATTGGCTGTTGCATTGCCGTGCCTTTTGCCCAGACCGTCGCCCACAACCTTGAAGCCGCTGCCCACGTGCTGCCCGGCGGGGTGCCACAGGCGGTGTTGGAGTTCGGGCTTTTTCTGGATGCAGGCAAAAGATAAATAGCCAGTCCACTTCGAAAATCGAAAATCGTTGATCCTTGTTCTTAAATCAAAAAATATTTCAACATTGTTTGTTTAGCTTAAAATCGAAAAAACCTCCCCCCAGCCCCCTCCAAAGAGGGAGTTGCTGCGTTAACCTTGAACCTTGAACCTGAAACCCCAAACCCCAAACATAAAATGTCTTCCCCCGAACAAATTTTCCACCTCATCTCCAACACCCACTGGGACCGCGAGTGGCGTTTCCCGTTTCAGCGTAACCGGCAGATGCTGGTCGACATGATTGATGCGGTGCTTGATATTCTTGAAAAGGAGCGGGAGTACCGCGCCTTTCACCTCGACAGCCAGTCGATTGTGCTGAAGGATTACCTGGAGATCAAACCGCAAAACTGCGAGCGGATCATTAGGCTAACCAGTGAAAACCGGTTGCTGCACGGGCCATGGTATATTCTGCCGGAAGAGTTCCAGGTGGGCGGCGAGAACCTGATCCGCAACCTTTTGCTTGGACATAAGGTTAGCAGGCAATTGGGCGGTGTGTCAAAGATTGGCTATTCACCATTCAGCTGGGGCCAGATATCGCAGCTTCCGCAGCTTTACAAGCAGTTCAACATCGACCTGATTATGTTTTATCGCGGGGTTAATTCCATCGACAGCCCCAAAGCCGAGTTTCTTTGGGAAGGCGCTGATGGCACCCGCATGGTCACTTCCCGATTTTCTACCATGCCGCGTTACAACTTCTATTTTTACATTTACCGGCCGGTGATCCACAACGAAGGTTTTTACGATATTGAATACCCATGGAGCCAAAAAGGAACGCCATTCCACTTTGCCGATCCCAAACAAAAAGAAGAAGATTATTTCATCATTTCGGACCATTCCGCCTTTTATCCGGAGCATATCGAACCCCAGGTAAACAAGATCATTGCCGACCAGTCCGATGATTTCACCACCCCGCACAAGATTTGGATGGAGGGGCATGATTCTTCAGGGCCCAATGCCCAGACATTGAAGATCATTCGAGAAATCCGGGAGAAAATGCCGCACATCAATGTGGTTCATTCTACTCTGGAGGAATATGCAAAGGCCATTGCCGCCGATGTTGACATTGAAAAGCTAAAGCTCGTTACCGGCGAGCGGCGCAGCGCCCAGAACAACAACCGTTGCGGAAACCTTTTCGGATACACCACTTCGGCCCGAATGTACCTGAAGCAAGCCAACTTCGATGCCGAACGATGGGTCCAGTATTTTGCAGAGCCATTTAACGCCTTTTCAGCCTGGCTGGGACGCGATATCAATGACCAATACCCAGAGACTGCCTGGGAACTGATCGTGCAGAATTCGGCCCACGATTCCATTGGAGGCTGTTCGCTCGATCGCATACATGAAGACATGATGATGCGCTACAAGCATTCAGTCGAAATATCCAAAGGTGTTTTTGAGCGTTCGCTGAAATTTCTTCTTCCAAAAATGAATACAACGGCACTTGGAGCCGGTGAAGACGGGGTTTTCATTACCGCAGTGAATCCCACCAATTATGAACGGTCGGAAGTGGTGGAGGCTTTTATTGATATTCCGGTTAAACTCGATAAAGGGAGTTTTAAATTGTTTGATGAAGCCAGAAATTTACTGGGCGTCCAGATAAAAAGCCGCACGCCTCACCAGCCCGTGCTGGAGCAGATGATAAATCGCCCAATGTATTTCGATATGATCAGGTATAATGCGCTGATCGAGACTTCTGAAGTGCCTTCATTCGGACTCAAAACTATGCTGGTAAAACCGGTTGAAGAGAAGTTTGAAGAATCCCTTCCGGGGAATGAGCGGCTGCTGGAGAATGAATTCCTGAAAGTGATCATAAATGCCGATGGCAGTCTGAATGTGCTGGACAAGGAACTTTACGTTGAATACCAAAACCAGGCCTATCTATATGATGAAGGCGAAGCCGGCCATGCCTGGGTAAACAAACCCGTTCGCCCGTTTTTGACTTCCCTGAATAAAGCCGCGAGAATCAGAAAAACTATGGAAGGGCCGCTTTTCAATGAGTTTGAAATCAGGCACAGCCTTATGCTTCCTGCAGATCTCGCTTCCCGCGAAAGCGAAAATATTGACTACCGCAAAAACGAAGTAGTAGTAAAAATTGGGCTGGCAAAGGGAAGCCGGCATCTGAAAATTAATGTTGTGGTTGATAATCAATCGGAAAGCCACCGTCTTCGCATAATGTTCCCCACAGGATTAAATGCCACTCACTCGCATGGCGAGGGGCAGTTTGATGTGCCGGCCCGAAGCCTTGACAGGCCCGACACCAGCGACTGGATGGAGCAGCCTATGTATGATTTTCCGATGCACCATTTTGTGGATTTAAGCGATGGACAAAAGGGCCTGGCAATCCTTGTGGACGGGTTGAAGGAATACGAAGTGCTGACCGATCAGGATAAAACACTGGCCATAACTCTTTTCCGTACCTTCGAATACAAAATAAACCCGGCGGCACCGCAGGATTATTCGCATGAGAAAGGCGCGCAGATGCTCGGAAAAAGCGAGTACAAACTTGCACTTTATCCCCACAGAAGCGATTGGAAGGATGGAAGGGTTTTTAGGGAGGCTTTTCTTTTTAATTACCAACCCAGCCTCGTTCAGACCGGAGTATTGAAAGGTGAAGGAGGTACAACTCAAAGTTTCCTGAAAATTGAGCCGGAAGAGCTGGTGTTTTCCTGTTTGAAAAAGGCCGAAGATGAAAGTTGCGCCTTTGTTTTAAGGGTTTATAACCCTACCGGATATGAAATTAATGGCAAGATAGAACTTGGCGTTTCCTTGAAAAGGGTTGAAGAAGTGACACTGGAAGAAATAATAGTGAATGAAATTAAACTGGCTGGTGAAAATGATTTTGAAGTTTCGCTGCAAGCCGGGAAAATCAAGTCATATAAAATATTTGTGTAAATAGATTTTGTCATGATTGAAAACAAATACGGATACCTGTCGGAGGATGGAAGGGAGTTTGTAATTACAGATCCGGAAACGCCCAGGCCCTGGTTCAACTACATTTGGAACGAACATTATGCAGGACTGGTGTCGCATGGCGGTGGGGGCTTTTCTTTTCTGGATACTCCGCGCGACAACCGAATTTCGCGCATGCGTTACAATTGTTTGCCATGGGACCGTCCGGGCCGCTATGTAATGCTTCGCGACATCGAAACCGGTGAGTATTGGTCGTTGAGCTGGGCGCCAACCATTGACCGAAAGTATGACCTTTACGAAGCGCGCATCGGACAGGGCTACACGTCCATTACCACCGAATTCAGGGGCATCAGGTCAGAAATAACCTATTTTGTTCCGCGCGACAATAACTGCGAGGTTTGGAAAGTTCACGTGGAGAACATCAGCGGCCGACCACGCAAGTTGCAGGTGTTTGCTTTCCAGGAGCTCATGATGGGCAATGCCCTGAACGACATTATTAACCAGCCAAACGACAAGCATTTTACCGATATTCACTTTAACAGGGAAAGTCAGGCCCTTGAAGCTACTCGCCGCTACTGGGTGCTGCAGAAGAAATCGGCTTCGGTTGAACAGCCAAACATTGCATGGGGTTATAACCTTTTTTTCTCCATGAACCTTCCTGTGACCGGCTTCGATGCCAGCCTGGATAAATTTATTGGCAAATGGCGCTCTGAAGCCAACCCTATTGCCATTGAAACCGGGCAGATGGGTAATACCGAAATCACGGCCGGCGATCCTGTGGTGGCGCTGCAATCGGAAATTGAACTGAACCACAGGCAAAAAAAGGATTTCAGCGTATTTCTGGGCATTGCCGAAAAGGAGGACAGGAAACCCTATCAAACCCTGCATTTCGACAGCTATCAGGATAATGGTTTTGTTGAGGAGAAATTGGAAGAAGTGAAAAGCTTCTGGACAACTTACCTTGGCCATGTGAAAGTAGAAACACCCGATGAGGCTTTTAATGCCATGCTCAATGTCTGGAATCAATACCAGTCGGCAGTTACCTTCGACATGGCACGTAACTCGGGTTACTACCATGGGGGATTGCTATTTGGTACAGGTATCCGCGACCAGTTTCAGGATATACTGGGCATGGTGATCGTTGATCCAGGCCGGGTAAGGAGCCGTATTTTGAATGCATTGCAGTTCCAGTTTTCTGATGGTTCCACCCTGCATAATTTCTTTAAACTGACCAACCATGGTGAACGCACCCACCACAGCGACACCCCCCTCTGGATTCCTTTTGGCATTGTGGAATACCTGAATGAAACCCACGATTTTTCCATTCTTAATGAGGTGGTTTCGTTTTATGATGAAGGCGAAGATACTGTTTACAACCACATGGTAAAAGCCCTCGATTTTGCCATTAGCGACACCACCGAACGCGGTCTGCCTCGCATCCGAAAGGGCGACTGGAATGATACGCTTGACCACATTGGTCCCCAAGGCAAAGGCGAAACCATCTGGGGTGCCTTTTTCCTTTGTTATGTGATGGAAAAAACTTTTGAATTGCTTGATCACCGGAAGGATGAAGCGGTAAAAAATCGATGGAAGGCTGCCTATAACCAGATTAGTAAACTGGTGAATGAAATTGCCTGGGATGGACAATGGTATGTGAGGGCTTTTCGCGACAATGGGGAAGTGGTTGGCTCGGCATCAAAAAAGCAGGGAAAACTTTTCCTAAACGCACAATCCTGGGCTGTAATCTCCGGGGTGGCTTCTCCCGAAAGGGCAAAAATGGCTCTTGAAAGCAGCATTGAATACCTCGAAAACCGAACGGGAATGCAACTTGTCTGGCCTGCATACCGTGAAGTAGAAGATACTATTGGTCTGATTTCGCGCTGCGTGCCGGGAAAGAAAGAAAACGGGGCCGTGTTTAACCATGCAAGCGCCTGGTTTGTGCTGGCTTCGCTTTTGAACGGAAAAGTGGAAGACGCCTGGCGCATTTACAGCAAGATGCTGCCATGGAACTCATCCGAAGCCGTTGGCATCGACCGCTATGAAACCGAGCCTTACGTCTTTTCAGAATACGTGACAAGCAAAGAACACGAAACCGAAGGTCAGGCATCGCATTCCTGGCTTACTGGCACTTCTGTCTGGATGTATCGGATTGGACTGGACTGGATCCTTGGATTGCAAACCTCACTGAAAGGCATTCGCTTCGACCCAAAAATTCCGGCCGCCTGGGAAAAAGTAACTGTGGTTCGCAAGTATCAGGGCAAAACCCTCAACGTGACCATTCTGAATCCTAACAAAAATAATTCAGGTGTTAGTAATCTCAGCGTTAACGGCAAGGTTTTTACCGATTCCTGGCTAAACGTTAAAGATCATGGGAAAGAAGTGCTGGATATTTTGGTGAGCCTGGATGCTTAAAGGATTTTTACCTCAAAATCAAATCCTGCACCACATCCTTTCCGATGGCTTCATTGATCAGTTTAATAATCTTGGTTTTGCCGTAGGAAAGCTCCTGGCGCAGAGCGGGTGAGCTGAGTTGAACGGTCAGTATTTTGTTTTTTAAACTGATACGTTGAGTGTAGCGTACAATTCCGGGCCCCATGATTTTAGCCCAGGTTTCGGCAATCTGCATTTCGTTGACCTTCTCTTCCAGCCCGAAATTTTTCAGGAACTCTTTAATCACTTCGCCAAGGGTTTGCTGATTGGAACGACGCATGCCTTTTAATCCTTAATGTTGGGTTGAAACTTTTGAAATATCTCCTGCTTCTACAGAAAAAATACGACTTTCGGCTTTTATCTTTTTGAAAAGACTTTCGAGCCTTTCCAGGTGGGTGTCCGTGACAAACACCTGCCCAAAAGTGTCATTACTTACCAAGGTCATAAGTTGTTCTACCCGGTTTTCATCAAGCTTGTCGAAAATGTCGTCAAACAGCAATATTGGACTAAAGCCTTTGATATCCCTGGTAAAGGTATATTGTGCCAGCTTCAGGGCTATCAGGAATGACTTCTGCTGGCCCTGGCTGCCATAGCGCTTCACGGGTACATCGTGTATAAAAAAGGTCAGGTCGTCCTTGTGAATGCCAACGGTTGAGTATTGTGCAATTAGATCCTTGTCACGGGCCTCGAGCACTTGTTGGGCAAAATCACTTTCAATCAGGGTGCTCTGATACTCGATGTTCACCCTTTCAGTTCCGCCCGACAAAACGCCATAGTACTTATTAAAAACCGGCAGGAAGTCATCGAAAAATCGCTTACGCTCTTCAAAAATCATTTGTCCGTGAACGATCATGAGTTCGTCATAAATCTCCAGTGATGCTGCATCAAACTTTCGCCTTTCGGCAAACATTTTAAGCATGGCATTGCGCTGGGCCAGGGCTTTGTTGTAATTCAGCAGATGGTGCAGATAATCGTGATTGTATTGCGAAATAACCCCATCAATGAACCTCCTGCGCTCGTCGCTGCCACCCAAAATGAGCTGGGCATCGCCCGGGCTTATGAGCACCAGCGGGTAAAGGCCGATATGGTCAGAAAGCCGCTCGTATTCCTTTTGGTTGCGCTTGAATACCTTGCGCTGCTGCCGTTTCACCCCGCAATACAATTCATCTTCCTGCCCGTTTACCTTGTATTGGCCCTGTATCATGAACATATCCTGCCCGAACATGATGTTTTGGGTGTCAGTAGGGTTGGAAAAGCTCTTGCAAAACGAGAGGTAATAGATGGCTTCAAGCAGATTGGTTTTACCTGTTCCGTTGTTGCCTGCGAAGCAGTTGAATTTTGATGAGAATTCAAGAGAAATCTCAGGGTAGTTGCGAAAATTGAACAGCGAAAGCTTAAGCAAGTGCATGAAAACGGGCTTTCTGGCAAAGGTAAAAAATTTAAGGGCAAAAAGTATCACCAATGGCGCCAGGTATTTTGAAGGCTTGTTTAATATACAGAAAAGGCTACAGGTCATTTTTTTAATGATAAAAACCTGATTTTTCTTGCATTAAGTGAACCTTTTTGGTGCGTTGTTGTTTTTTCCCAATAACAACCCAGTCAATAAATGAAGCTAAGTAACTCAATTAAATGAATCACACATGGACAATTTTTTAATCTACCTTATTCCCCTGGTCGGATTAGTCGCGCTGGTTTTTACTTTTTTCCGGACCTCATGGATAAATAAACAGGATGCCGGAAATGACAAAATGAAAAAGATCGCAGCCTATATTTCCGATGGTGCAATGGCCTTTATTAAGGCCGAATACAAGATCCTGGCGATTTTTGTGGTGCTGATTACCCTGGTGCTAATTTTTGTGGCCGACCCCGATACTTCTTCTCCGCTGGTGGCCTTTTCTTTTTTATTAGGGGCTTCCAGTTCGGCTCTGGCCGGTTTTATCGGCATGCGCATTGCCACCAAGGCCAATGTGCGCACTGCCAACGCCGCCCGTACGAGCCTGAACAAAGCCCTTAAAGTTGCCTTTACAGGCGGGAGCATAATGGGTTTGAGTGTTGTCGGCTTGGGAATGCTCGGACTGGGATTTCTGTTTATTCTTTACACCAATATTTTTGGTTATGAAACACCCTTTACTGTAAGCCGAATCCTTTCTATTATTACCGGCTTTTCTTTTGGTGCATCTACCATAGCGCTTTTTTCGCGGGTGGGTGGTGGTATTTTTACCAAAGCTGCCGATGTGGGCGCCGACCTTGTAGGTAAGGTAGAATCGGGCATTCCAGAAGACCACCCCATGAATCCTGCAACAGTTGCCGACAACGTGGGCGACAACGTGGGNNGCGACAACGTGGGCGACGTGGCCGGTATGGGTGCCGACCTTTTTGAGTCATACGTAAGCTCTATTATTGCTGCCATGGTGCTCGGGGTTTCGTTGTTAACGGCCACTTACACCGATAATTTCAACGGTCTTTCGCCTGTGGTACTCCCCATGTTTCTTGCTGCTGCCGGGGTCATAGCCTCAATTATTGGCACCTTCTTCGTTAGGGTAAAAGAAGGCGGCAATCCGCAGAGTGCCCTCAACATCGGACAACTTTTGGCTGCTGTGGTTATGCTGGGTTTTTCGTATTTGATTATCACTAATATCCTTCCTGAAAGGATAGTATTTAACGACCTGCTTTATGGGGGCGTGGAGCGCACCATAACCTCGTTCAACATATTCCTTTCTTCAATGATTGGATTGGCAGCGGGCCTGATTATTGGTTATTCAACAGAATACTTTACCGGTCTTAACTACCTTCCGGTACGTATTATTGCTACACAATCTACTTCTGGCAGTGCCACCAACATAATCTCTGGTTTGGGTATCGGTATGTTTTCCACCATTATTCCTATTCTTACCATTGCCGTAACAATCATGGTGGTGTTCAATCTTAGTGGTTTGTATGGTATTGCCATTGCTGCTGTGGGTATGCTTTCCAATCTGGGTATCCAACTTTCGGTTGATGCCTATGGCCCGATTTCTGACAATGCCGGCGGTATTGCCGAAATGTCTGAACTGCCGCCCGATGTGCGCGAAAAAACTGATAAACTCGATGCCGTGGGTAATACCACTGCAGCCATTGGAAAAGGTTTTGCCATTGGTTCGGCCGCCCTTACCGCACTGGCCCTGTTTGGCGCTTATATGACAGCTGCCAATATTTCGTCAATTGACGTTTCGCAGGCAGTAGTCATTTCAACACTTTTTGTGGGTGCATTGCTGCCCTATGTTTTCTCAGGTCTTACTATCAAAGCTGTAAGCGACGCTGCCATGGCGATGATCGAAGAAGTCCGCCGTCAGTTTACAACCATTGAACCCCTTAAGAAGGCTTTGGCTGTAATGAAGAAAAACGACAACAAGCCCATGGCAGAATGGTCGGCCGAAGACATTAAGGTAATGAACGATGCCGAAGGTACTCCTGACTATGCGCAGTGCGTGACAATCTCAACCCGTGCCGCTTTACGGCAGATGGTCCTGCCCGGAGTTATTGCTGTTAGTTTTCCGGTGATTACTGGTTTGTGGCTCGGACCCGAAGCGCTTGGTGGACTGCTTGTGGGTGTTACAGTTTCAGGCGTTTTACTTGCTATTTTCCAGTCAAATGCCGGTGGATCGTGGGACAATGCCAAAAAGCTTATTGAAAGCGGGTTTACCCACAATGGGGTTACGTACAAAAAAGGTTCGGAAGCCCACAAAGCGGCCGTAGTTGGTGATACCGTTGGCGACCCGCTGAAAGATACTTCTGGTCCCTCGCTGAATATTTTGCTGAAACTGGTTTCCATTGTGGCACTTGTTCTGGCAGCCACCGTGTTTTAGAATAAAAATTTCTTTTAATTTATAAGACTGTCTCAGAAGAAAGATCTTTTGAGTCAGTCTTTTTTTTATTTAAATAAAAAAATGTTTCAGATATTCAGCGCAATTGATTTAAAAAAGTATTTTGCAAATTAAGTTGGTGGCTTTCATGAATTTTGGCCACAAAAAAATAATACCTTCCTAATTTTTGTTAATTAAAAATTTCGACTATGAAAAGAATCTTTACAATTTTAATGGTTGCCATGTTGGCTATAGGCACCCTGAGTGCACAGAATGCCGAGAGGCGCATTGGCTTTGGTCTTCATTTCGGCAAAAATGAATACTCTGGCGATCTCGGAAACGGCTTCTTCGACTGGTCGCAACCTTTCTATGGTTTTCTTGGTGCTTCGCTGTATGCCTACCTAAATCCTTCGTTCGATATTGGTATTTCCACTACATGGGGCGACTACGGATACTATGTTGATGCACAAAACAATATGTTTGGCCGCAAAACAGATGCCAGTTTCAGGTTGGTTTATAAATTAAATAACGGCTACATCCTAAGTGAGACCAGCCGGTTTGCCCCATCGATTTTTGCCGGGGTGGGAGGCGCTACCTATCGCAACCCGGAAGAAAGGGATAGGCGGATAAATCACGGCGTAGATGTTATCCTGCCGGCAGGCTTCAACCTTAAGTATATCTTTACCGACTGGCTGGCCCTGCGCTACCAACTCACCGGCAACTTAACCTTCCAGGATAAGCGCGATTATATTGTAGAAGAAATGAATGACTTTTACTGGCAGCATAGTCTGGGATTGGTGTTCAGTATTGGCCGTAAGGAAGCCGCAGCAGCAGCCCCGGTGGCTATCGCACCAGCAGTGCCGGCACCAGCTCCCCAGCCACAACCAGAACCTGAGCCGGTGGTTGAAGTGGTTCCCGAACCTGAACCAGAGCCAGAACCCGAAAGGATTGTTGTTGAAGAACCAGTAAAACTTGAGGTGGTTGAAAGGGATTATATCGGCACCATTGAAAATGTTTTGTTTGCTTTCGATAGCTATGAGATCGGTCAGGAAAATATATCCATTCTCGAGAATGTGGTAAGGGTCATGAGGGATTACCCGCAGTACAAACTTGAAATTACCGGCCATACCGACAACATTGGTGCCCCGGCTTACAATCAGGAACTTTCGCGCAAGCGTGCCGAAGCTGTAATGTCTTATTTGACCAATAAAGGCGTTCAGGCTGGTCGCATGTCCATCCTTTATAAGGGTGAAACCAATCCAGAAGTTTCTAACGACACATCTGAGAACCGTGCTTTGAACCGCCGTGTGGTATTCCGTCTGGTGAAGTAATTTTTTAAAAATCAAAATTTAAACGGCGATCAGCAATGGTCGCCGTTTTTTATGCTATCACGCCACTTCCAAGACTTTCTTCTTGATTATACCAGGCAAAGAACTGGCCCGGGGCAATAGCTCGCTGGGGCTCATCGAATATGACATACAGGCCTTTTTCACGCATCACCAGGGTGGCCATGGTGAGTGGTTGCCGGTAACGGATGCGCGCCTGGTAGCGGCCGCTTTGTCCGGCCAGCAGTTTTAGGTCGTCACGAATCCAGTGCACATCTTTGGCCGCCACAAATAATCCGTAGTTCAGCAGTCCGGGATGGTCTTCGCCAAGGCCGGTATAAATCAAATTGGCAGTGGTGTCTGTAGCCAGCACAAACATAGGTTTTTCCATACCGCCTACATTCAGGCCCTTGCGCTGCCCAACAGTATAATAGTGGGCGCCGTTGTGCTCACCCACTTTTTTGGCAATTTCGGGGCTTAACCGGGGAGCCGCAACAACTTCTTCCAGCCAGCTTTCATCTATGGTATCCCAGGTTTTTCCTGCAGGCAAAACGGGTTTTTCAAGCTTGCGAAAATCTTCGGGAATAAGATAAATGTCTCCTTGCTTGGGTTTAAGCTGTTGCTGAAGGAATTCGGGCAGGCGCACCTTGCCAATAAAGCAAAGCCCCTGGCTGTCTCTTTTCTCAGCGGTAACCAGCCCTTGTCGGCGGGCAATGTCGCGCACTTCGGGTTTCTGTAAATGTCCGATGGGGAAGAGGGCTTTGGCCAGCTGCTCCTGGTTGAGTTGACAAAGAAAATAGCTCTGATCTTTGTTTTTGTCGGCTCCGGCAAGCAGACGGTATATGGTCTGGCCCTCTTTTTCAAAACTATCTTTCTGGCAATAGTGTCCTGTGGCTACCATGTCGGCGCCCAGCTTTTCGGCCGCTTTCAGAAAAAGGTCGAACTTCACTTCGCGGTTGCAAAGCACATCGGGATTGGGTGTGCGCCCGGCCTGGTATTCGGCAAACATATAATCGACAATGCGTTTGCGGTATTCTTCACTGAAATCGAGCGTATAAAATGGGATGCCCAGCTTTTCAGCCACCATCAGGGCATCGGTGCTGTCTTCCACCCAGGGGCACTCTTTCGAAATCAGCACAGACTCATCATGCCAGTTGCGCATAAACACCCCGATCACATCATAACCTTGCTCCTTTAACAAATAAGCGGCTGCCGAGCTGTCAACCCCACCCGATAGGCCAACCACGACTTTTTTTTTTGCTTTGATCATAATTTTACATTCATCAAAAGTTTCCCTTCAGGGAAAAGAAGAGCATGTTGGCTCAAAGGTGCAAAGTTAAACATTCCTTTTGAGCTGCCGCGAACTTGCCAGTCCGTCAAAACTTTCCGCTGAAGCGCAGGCTGAAATGCCGCTGGGGCTGAATGTCGCCCTGACGGCCCATATATTCGGCATTGGTAAGGTTTTTTATCGCAAGCGAGATGGCCTAATTCGCAGAAATACGGTATCCCAGGCTAAGGTTCGCCAGAAAATGCCCGTTATTATTATGCAGCCAGTAATCGTAAAAGCCAGGCAGAATGGCTTCGCGCGTTAGTTCGTTCACAAACACATCATCGATATTGAGCATGCTGGAACGGGCAAAAAGGTGGAGGCCAAGTTCGTATCTGGGGAGGCTGGTCGAAAGGCTTAGCTTGGCCGAATTTCGGGGCATTACTTTGCCTTAAAGGTCATTCGGATTAGAAGGCTTTGCGCTGGATATAACGGATTGGGAAAAGCAGAGCTGATTTTAAGGTCGGTTTTGGTTAGTTCATCAATGAATGCTGTCAGCGGAAAAGGAAGTTCCTCGGTAGTTATAACTAACTGGGTTTCGTTTTGCGAAAAATGCCAGGTACCCTGGTAATTGCCAAAGGTACCGGTACCATCGGTATTGAATTTTGCATCGCCCATAAAATCCACCAGCATGCCGTCGGGGCCACTGGCGTCCTGCCCGTTTACCAGCAGGCTGTCAGAAGTCCAAACGTGGGCAGTAAGCAGGGTAAAGGGAGTGTCTTCATCCTCCTTATCGCAACCATAGGAAACAACCAGCATTGCTGCAAAAAACAAATAAATGAGGTTTTTAGGTTTCATAACGTTTGGTTTTATTTAAACAACAGATTAAAGTTAAAGTTTTTTTCGTTGGTAAGTTTTATAAAAACAAGAAAAGCGGCCCGGAGGTCGCTTTTCTTGACCAATGCTGAAAAGTGGACTTAATCTTCCATTTTCAATTTAGCCACCACCGGCCAATGATCAGAAATAAATACGTCGCCAGATTTTATCCGGTCGATGGATGAGCTGATTACCTGGAAATGCGGACTGACGAAAATGAAGTCGATAAAGGGTTGCACCTCAGTAAATCCGAAACCATTGAAGGTGCCTTCCTGCAAAAGGGCATAGGAAGGTTCTGTTTCGGTGGCGTTGATAAGCTGGTTTTCATTCAGAAACAGGTCGGCGAGCCTGTTGTAGGTTTCGCTTTCAATGTCAAGGTTAAAGTCACCGGTAACGATCAATGCTTTTTCTCCGGCAATCTGTTTCATTCTTTCTGACATGATCCGGGCGCTGAGCCAGCGAGCCTCATCGCTCACATGGCTGTAGTGGGTATTGAAAACAAACAACTCTTTGCCCGTTGACTTAATACTCAGATGAGCCCATGTAGCAATGCGTGGCAATACAGCTCCGGGGCCAATACTTCCGGGTAAATCGGGCGTTTCTGAAAGCCAGAATTGCCCGTAGTTCAGTAGATCAAATACATCTTCCCTGAAAAAGACAGGCGAGTATTCTCCACCTTTCAACCCATCATCCCTTCCGCTTCCAAAGCGGGCATAGCCCAGCATCATTTTCTCAAGGTCGAGCACCTGGTGGTGCAGCGCTTCCTGAAAACCCACAATGTCAGGCGATTCTTCTCTGAGATAATCTCCGACCAGGCCAATTCTGTTGGGCCAGGCATTGATGCCATCGGCCGGGTTGTCAAATCTGATGTTGAACGTTATAACCTTAAACTCTTGTTTCTTTTCAGTGCATGAAGCAATTAAAAGAACAGAAACCAATAGCGCAATTATTATTCGCCACATGATAAAAAGGATTGGTTAACATGCTAATTTAAAATGAATTCACCTTTTTCCACGCTCCAGTCGTTGCCAAAGAAACCGCTGGCCCTGATGCCTTCAATGCCATCGCGCAGCCAGTTTACATCGAAAATCAGCAGGTCGGGAAATCCTGTGATGCCCGAGAAATAATCGTTTGGAGCCAGCGACCGCATGCCCTCCATTCCGGTACCGGCCACCACACCTATGCTGGCAAAGTCGCTGTCAGGGCGGGGATAGATAAAATAGGTGCCAAGGTCGCTGCCATGGATTGAATAAGTGCCTAAATCGATTTTGCCGTTTTCAACGAGCACCGGGGCATTTTTCAAAAGCAAGTCCCAGGCTTTGTTATTGCTGGCGTTACCGTATAGTATCACATTGCGGTCGGGGAATTTTTCAGGGGAAAAGTCAGTGTCGGCTATAATGTCAATGGAGCCATTGCCGCGATACAGAAAGGTTTCAGCATCGAAACGTGCCTTGTTTTTGTACCATTCGTTCTCTTCGGCAGTTCCTGCGGTGGCGTAAACGAATACCATATTATTGGTAAAGGCCAGCTTGAAGCCACCGTAACGGGCAGGGCGCTTTTCAGCAGCCAGGGGGTCAGGAATGGTTTGCCAGGTATGGTCAATCAATTTCAGTGTCACATCTTTCCCTTTTTCTGCTTTTATTTCGTGGCCGTTAACAATAATGACTGGATTGGCTTCAAAATCGAGTTTTGAGAGCATAAGGGTTATTGACTCAATATTGTCGAGTCTTCCGGAGATGGTGTCGCTGGTTTTTTTCAAGTCAACTGTACTCACTTCGTAATGCCTGATTTGCTGATTTACCTGCACCCAGTAGTTCGTGGCGAAAACCCCTGGCGAGGCCGTACGAAACTCGATTTGCTTCACCTCATTGATGGCGGGAATGGTATTGTGTTTCATGAAATCAAACATCGGTGGCCAGTCCATGGCATGGTCGCCATCCCAGTGTGTAGCGCCGGGCTGCTCGTGGTAAGTGAAGTTGTTGTGAAACTTACTGAGTCTTTCGCGCATCATGCGGGCCTGTTCCACAGGTACCACCATATCGGCATCGCCATGCAACACATAAACTCCCGATTGCAGGTAGTTGCGCTCCAGATTCAGGGTACGTCCGGGCATGGCACCGCGATAGATCATTTGGTAATGGGCGTTAGCGAACAACAATGAGTCGGAGCCACCCCTGCGGTAACCAATAATGTCGGCATATCCGGCGGCTGGGCCAATTACTGCAAACTTGTCTGGATAGGTGGCGCCCAGAAACCAGCTCCCGTGACCGCCCATGGAGTGGCCTGTAAGATAGGTTTTTGCCGGGTCGGTAGGAAATATTTTCTTGGCGTTAGCCATTACCTCCAAAGCATCCATGCGCCCCCATTCTTCCCAGTTGAAGCCGAAGGGGCGGCGGTTGGTTGGCGCCACGATGTATGCCCAGTCTTTTTGCTTGTAGGCACGGGTTTGGTTGCGGGCCTCAACTGAGGCTCCGTGGGTTGATAAGATAAAAGCCTGACCAGGACGGTTGGAGGTGGAGGGAGCTACACTGTAATATTGTACGCTGCCATCGATTTGGCTCACAAAAGTGCGTTCGTGATGGCGGCTGGCATCCTGCTGATTCAAGGCTATTTCGGTGCGGTGTACTTCCAGTCCGGCTTCGTTGCGCAAGATCAGCGTGGCAATTACCTGCTCTGCGCGGGTATTGCGCCTTGGTGCAGGTACCTGGAACTTTACCTTACGGGTAGTCATGGCAATAATGGGGTCCATTGGCGTGGTGGCCGTTTCGCCAGATTGCAGCCTGCAAGTTATGCTGAATCCTTCAATGCGTTCATTCCCGCTGTTAACCACCCTGATGGCGCCCCATTTGTTGTCGCGTTCGCCCCGGATCAGAGCCGGAGGAGTCATGTCGCGTGGGGAGAACTGTACTTCCTGCTGTGGAAGCACAATTTTTGCAGATACCCTGCCAAAGCGCCCGTGAGAGAAAAGAAACTGATTCAGTCCTTTTTTCAGGGTGAAGGGTATGAGGGTATATCCAAAGTCGTAATGATCGCCTTCGTGTGGCATTCCGTTGATAAAAACGCGCGTATGGCCAGTGGCATCGAGAAAAACGGTAACTTCTTCGGGCGATTCGAGCTCGGTGTAAAGCCAGGCACGACCCAGGTTACCGGTGAAAACCTTTTCATCGTTGGCCTCAATGGCCTCCCAAACAAGTTCTAAGGGGTCGTTCTTATAGTTCTCACTCAGGCGAAGGCCGTCTTCAGGCCGCTGAAACCTGCCGGTTGCCACCTGCCAGGCTATTATGTCTTCCCCGCCCGATAACACACCCGGACGAACCGCAGCCCTAAGGGCCCATCCTTTTGTAAATTCGTGAAGTATTATTCCCTCTTCAGTATTTTCAATCCTGTCCTTGCCAAAATATTCTACAATATTTCCGGTACGCTGGGCTTTTGTTTCGCCAAATGGCAAAAAGAAAATAACGGAGACTAAGGTAATGATTCTTAAGCGACTTGACATGTTTCTGATTTTTTTTAACCGTTTTTAAATTATTTCTTATCTTGCGACCTAAATTGATTTAGGCGCAAAAATAATAAACTAATTGAAACTGGCTTTTTTTTCATGAGGAAGTGCAGAAAAATCTTATATTTCAAACCAAAAAATAATGGTATGCGTAACTTATTTGTATTAATAATGGTAGCATTTTCGCTTTTTTCTTGTCAAAGTGAGCGTCTCCCGGGCAATACCGACATTGCCGTTGAGTGGGAGGTTGTCAGCAACCAGTTTTCGGAGCAAGCCCTGGTCAGGGCACGCTTTATTATTGCCAATAACAGTGTATTTACACTCGACGATGCCAACTGGGTTTTGTATTACAACCAGTCGCCCCGCAACATCGCTTTTGCCGGTGAGCGGGTTACCATCGAACACATCAATGGCGATTGGTACCGTATGATGCCTGCTCCAGGCTTCTTGCTTGAGCCGGGCCAGGAAATTGAAATACTTTATGAAGCGGGGTCTTGGTGGATAAAAGAATCGGATGCTCCTGCCGGGCTTTACTTTGTTTTTACCGATAAGAGCGGAAACGAAAATATTGTGGAAGTTCTGAATTATACTATTCTGCCTTTCGAGCGGCCTGAACAAATTACTCGCCATAACCATGACTTTATGCCTATTCCGACCCCCGAAAATACTTATAAAGAAAACCAGGGAATGTCGTTACTTTACAATGATGAGTTGCTGACGGTAGTGCCCAGCCCGGTTTCAGTTGCGAAAAGCGGAGAACTGGTTGTTTTTAATGAACCCTTGCAGGTAATTTACCAGCCCGGGCTTGAGAAGGAGGCTGGAATGCTGGCTCAAATACTGGAAGATGTTAGCGGACAAAAGATTTCAACCCAACCTGGCACCGAAGCAGCTGCAGGTAGTGTGTTGCTTGCTGTTGGCAATGTGCAGGTAGCCGGTAAAAGCAAGGAAGCCTACCATCTTAAAGTAGGTGCCGATAAAACTATTATTATTACAGGCAGCGACGCATCCGGGGTGTTTTATGGCATACAAAGCCTGCTGGCATTGTTTCCGGTGGAAGGACTGCTGCAGAAAAATCCTGAACTTATCCTGCCGGTAATTACAATTGAAGATGCCCCTCGCTTTGGATACAGGGGGTTACATATAGATGTGTCCAGAAACTTCCAGACCAAAGAAACCATAAAAAAGGTAATGGATGTGATGGCTTTTTACAAGCTGAACGTGCTTCATTTTCACCTAACAGAAGACGAAGGCTGGCGACTGGAAATCCCTTCCTTGCCAGAGCTTACCGAGGTAGGCGGGCAGCGCGGTCATACCACCATGGAGGCAGCAGCATTGCATCCCGCATATGGTTCAGGGCCTTTCCCCAATGCCCAGAACAGGCATGGCAGCGGTTTTTATTCCCGCGAAGAATACATTGACTTGCTGAAGTATGCAAACGAAAGGCACATCAAAGTCATTCCCGAAGTAAACTTGCCTGGTCATGCCCGGGCTGCTTTAAAGGCCATGGAAGCCCGTTACGAGCGTTTCATGGCACAAGGCAACGAGGCCGCAGCCAACGAATTCAGGCTCATCGACCCGGAAGAAACCTCAGAGTATTTCAGTGCCCAGTCGTTTAAAGACAATGTGGTGAATGTGGCCAGGGAATCGGTCTATCATTTTTTGGAGACTGTGCTCGACGAGATAATTGATATGTATGCCGAAGCTGGCTCGCCCCTCGACATTGTGCATATTGGAGGTGACGAAGTGCCGAATGGGGCATGGACAAGCTCACCAATGATTGATGAATTGATGGCGCAATTGCCCGATATTGACAAGCCTGCCAATATGCATATTTACTTTACCCGTCGTGCCCTCGAGATTTTTAAAGCCCGCAATCTGCGCATGGGCGGCTGGGAGGAAGTAGGCATGTATCGCAACGAACAAGGGGCACATGCCGTATATACTGATTTTGCCGGAGGCCAGCTGATCCCGTATGCCTGGAACAGCCTGTGGGGAGCTCAAGACCTGGCCTACCGTTTTGCCAATGCGGGATACCCGGTGGTATTGTGCCACGTTTCCAACTTCTATTTCGACCTGGCTTACAACAAGGATCCAAAAGAGTCGGGCCTTTACTGGGGCGGCTTTGTGAAAACCCGAAACGCTTGGCAGTATAGTCCCTTTTATGTGTTCAACACGATTTTGCGAACCAGCATGGGTGCACCTGTTGATCCCGAAACTGAATATGCTGCTATGGAAAGGATTAGGGCTGATGCACGCAAGAACATTCTTGGCCTGCAGGCTCAAATGTGGAGCGAGACCATTCTTGGCCCTGAAATGCTTGAGCATTACTTGCTGCCCAAATTGATCGGGCTGGCCGAGTCGGCCTGGGGGCCTGAACGGATTTGGGAAACCACCACCAATGCAGCCTTGCGCCACAAACAAGTGGAGGAAAGTTGGAATATATTTGCCAATACCTTGGGCCGTAAAGAGTTGCCTCGCCTGGCTTGGCTGTCGGGAGGTTATAACTATCGCATTCCACCACCCGGTGCAGTGATAAAGGATGGATTGCTGCACGCCAACATAGAGTTTCCCGGCTTGGTGATAAGGTTTACTACCGATGGCAGCGAGCCAACGCCTGCATCAAATGAATTCCAGTCGCCTGTTGCTCTTGGATCAGTGCAGGTTAAACTCAGAGCCTTTGATGCATCAGGACGCGGCAGCCGCACCGTAAGCCTTGGGATTGATGATTGATGTTTTTTGATTTAAACTGTTTTAGTGATTAATATGGAATATTCAAAAGGCCAACTGATTTCACTGGTTTTGCTCAGGCTGGCAATTGGCTGGCACTTCTTCTACGAAGGCATGGTTAAGGTTTTGAATCCGGCCTGGACGGCCAAAGCTTACCTCCTTGATTCAGGGGGCTTTGCCAAACCTTTTTTCGATTGGATCGCCTTTAACCCCTCACTGCTGGCCATCAGCGATTTTGTAAATGCATGGGCGCTTACCCTGGTGGGATTTTTTCTTTTGCTGGGCTGGTGGGTTCGCCCGGCCGCCATTGCCGGCATGCTGTTGCTGGGCATGTATTACCTCTCCCATCCTCCCTTTCCGGGAATAGAATACCTTTTCCCCATCGATGGCAATTATTTTATTATTGATAAGACCATGGTGGAGCTGCTGGCCCTTGGGGTGTTGCTGAGTTTCCCCACATCGCATATCATTGGACTGGAAAGGCTTTTTAAGAAATCAAAACCCTCTTAATATATTTATGGATCAGGAAAAAGACAAAAACAAGCCGGGCGGGTTTAACCGCCGAGATATACTGAAAGGTCTGGCCGCTATTCCGGCATTCGGACTAATTGGCTACGGGCTGTTCAAAGAAATTGGTGAACTGAAGGCCAGCCGCATCAATTTGCTCGGAAACGACGATTCCATTATTCCCAAGGGAGCTCCCCTGGTATTGCAGGGCGAAACTATCCGGATGGGCATTGTGGGCTGTGGTGGCCGGTCGCGGTACCTGCTAAAAGCCCTGGGTTTTCTGCACCCCGATCGCATCGACGAGTATTCTGAATGGGCCCGCACCAACAAATACTGGAAAGAATACATGGAGGGATTTTTCGCCCAGGACAATCTCAATGTGAGAATCACAGCCATATGCGATGTGTTCGACAAGAACGCCCGTCTGGGAGTGGAAATTGGGGCCAACCTGCACCGCAACGGCAGCGGGGGCGATATGGATAGCGCTCCAAAAAGATTTCATACCTATCAGGAATTATGCGCTTCTGAAGAAGTTGATGCCGTGGTCATTGGCACGCCCGACCACCTGCATGTGCCGGTGGTGCTCGAAGCCGCTCGCAACGGAAAGCATGTGTATTGCGAAAAACCACTTTCGTGGACAGTGGAAGAAACCTATGAAGTGCGAAGGGTAGTAAAAGATTCGGGCATTATTTTTCAGCTGGGCCATCAGGGCAGGCAAACCGACAGCTACCAGGTGGCCCGTTCGCTCATTAACCGCGATGTAATTGGCAAAATTTCGCTCATTGAAGTTTGCACCAACCGCAACGATCCCAATGGCGCGTGGGTGTATGACATCGACACTGAAGCCAGCCCCGAAACCATTGACTGGAAGCAGTTTATAGGCCCTGCCCCCTGGCACGACTTCAGCCTGGAGCGGTTTTTCCGCTGGCGATGTTGGTGGGATTATAGCACCGGCCTGAGTGGCGACCTCTTCACCCACGAATACGATGCCCTCAACCAAATACTGGACCTGGGCATACCAAAATCGGCCACAGCATCAGGGGGTATTTATTTTTACAAGGATGGCCGAACCGTGCCCGATGTGTTGAACATGGCTTTTGAATATCCTGACAGGGATCTTACATTGCTTTACAGCGCCACACTGGCCAGCGAAAAAAAACGCGGCAAAGTGATCATGGGCCACGATGCCTATATGGAACTCGACGAGACCTTGCTCATCATGGCCGACCCCAAATCGACCCGCTATGCAGAGCAGATAGAAAAAGGCATTATTGAGCCGCACAAGCCGCTATTCTCGTATGTGCCAGGGCAAGACCGCGTGGATGCCATTACCTCACCCACAGAAAAGTATTTTGCTGAGCGCGGACTGCTGTACACCTACCGCGACGGAAAAACCTACGATACTTCACACCTTCACCTTCGCGAGTGGCTTAACTGCATCCGCAAAGGCGATGGATCTCAGCCCAGCTGCGACATAGATCAATCGTTCGAAGAAGCTATGACAGCCCACATGGGAACCATTTCTTACCACGAAGGCCGTAGGGTATACTGGGACGCAGCCAGCGAAAAAATTGTGTAGGGTTTATTAAGAAAGAGATGTCAGAAAAGATCAATGCTGCAATAGTAGGTTTCGGATTGTCAGGAAAGGTGTTTCACGCACCCTTTCTGCAAGCAAGTCCTTTCTTTCATTAACACACCATAGTTTCTTCAGGAAAAGAAGCAAAAATCCGATATCCGGCATCAAAAGTAACAAGCAGCTTTGATGAGCTTCTGGCCGATCAGAATGTTGAGCTGGTTGTGCTTTGCACTCCTCACCACCTGCATGCAGGACAGGCCATCTGCGCTCTGGAGGCAGGCAAGCATGTAGTAATAGAGAAACCGGTAGCCATGAGCAGTGCCGAAATGGAGCAAATCATGGCAGCTGCTAAAAAAGCAGGCAAAATGGTGTTTCCTTACCATAACCGCCGCTGGGATGGCGACTTCCTTACTTTGCAACATCTTATCGCAGAGGGCTATCTTGGCGAAGTGCTTGATTTTGAGTCGCATTTCGACAGTTACCAGCCTGAAGTTTCCAGGGCCGAATGGAGGTATGTGAATGAAAATGGCGGCGGTACCCTCTTCGATCTTGGTCCACACCTGATAGATCAGGCCATTTGCTTGTTCGGAAAGCCCGATGCGGTTTGGTGCAGGTTGTACTTTCAGCGGCAGGGCAGCAAGGCAAACGACAGTTTCGACCTGAAACTTTTATATCCCCGGACAACAGCCACTCTCCGGGCCGGAATATTCGTGTGGGAGCCCGGCCCGCGCTTCCAGGTGCATGGCACGCTTGGCTCTTACATAAAATATGGGCTCGACACCCAGGAAGCCGCGCTTAAGAAGGGTAAAAAGCCCGCCGGAATAAACTTCGGAAGCGAACCCGTAAAAATGCACGGACTGTTGCATTCGAATGCACATAAACAAACCCTTAGAGGAAAATTTAAAACCTTTTCCGGGCGATATATGGGCTTTTACGAAAATGTGTATGATGTTCTTTCGGGAAATGACGGCCCAGAAGTAACTGCAGGCGATGCCCTGCTCAATCTTCAGATAATTGAAGCCGCTTTTGTGAGCCACATTGAAAAAAGAATCATAAATTTAACAGCCTGAAGTCAATTATTCTTTGGTGTTGATTTTTTCTAAACCTGAAAATCCATTAAAAATGAGTACACGACGCGAGTTCTTACGGTCTTTATCGTTGCTTTCAGCAGGGCTTTTTCTGGCTTCTGCAAAAGGCAAAACGGGAAATCAACTGAATTCCAGGAAGAAGGGAATTGGCATACAGCTGTATTCTTTAAGGGATGTTATCTGGAACGACCTGCAGGCTACCATGAAGGGAGTGAGCAGCATTGGTTTTTCTGGTGTGGAGGCATATGGTTTTGATGGGCGCTCTTTCTTCGGCATGGAAGCCAGGGCATTTAAGCAGCTTTGCGACGACCTTGCCCTTGAAATTTACAGCACCCATACCGGGATTACAGAGCAAAATGCTGCTGTTTATGCCGAAACGGCAGCTGACATTGGGATGAAATTCCTGGTGCTGCCTTCCTTTGGAGGACGGCCAAACAGTACCATTGCCGATTACCAGCGGGCAGCAGAAGAAATGAACCGCATGGGTGAGATCTGCAATAGTTTTGGGGTTCGCTTCGGTTATCACAACCACGATTTCGAATTTAAAAAGATTGGCGAAGTCATGCCATTCGATATTTTACTGAAGGAAACCGAACCCGAACTGGTTACTTTCCAGGCCGACACCTATTTCTTCGCCAAGTCAGGTCTCGACCCGGTTCAATGGTTCAATAACTATCCCGGTCGCTTCGAATCACTGCATTTGAAAGACCTGGGCATGGATGGTGAGAGTTGTATTATTGGCAACGGGATTGTTGATTTTGAAGCGGTGCTGGCTTCGGCCGGTGCCAAACTACTCATTTACGAGCAGGAGCATTGCGCAGAGGGTTCGTCGCTTTATTGCGCAGAACAAAGCATCCGTTATATTCATACCCATTTACTTCACTAAAAAACCAGAATTATGGAAGAGAATGACAACAAGAGCAATGCCATGGACCGCCGCAAGTTTATCAAAAACACGGCCCTGGCCTCTGCAGGTTTTATGATCATGCCCAGTCATGTCGTTTCAGGATTGGGTCACCGCATGCCCAGCGACAAGCTGAATATTGCCGGCGTGGGCGTTGGTGGCCGCGGTGGCGGCGTAATAAGGGCTGTAAACAGCGAAAACATCGTGGCCCTGTGCGATGTCGACTGGAGATACTCTTCACGCATCTTCAGCGAATATCCGAACGCCCGAAAATATTACGACTGGCGATTGATGTTCGATGAAATGAAAGACTCCATTGATGCCGTGGTGGTGGGTACACCCGACCATACCCACGCCATCATCAGCATCAATGCCATGAAAATGGGCAAGCACGTGTATTGCGAGAAGCCGCTTACGCATTCTGTTTGGGAGTCGCGTGAAATGACACGGATAGCTAAAGAATACAAGGTGGCCACCCAGATGGGTAATCAGGGCAACTCGGGCGAAGGTATTCGCCAGACCTGCGAATGGATTTGGGATGGCGCCATCGGCGAGGTTCGCGAAGCACACGCCTGGACCAACCGCCCCATTTGGCCGCAAGGCCTCGAAAGGCCTGCAGAATCAATGCCGGTTCCCGACACCCTTAATTGGGATGTATTCCTTGGACCTGCGCCTTACAGGCCTTTCCACCCAACCTATACGCCATGGAACTGGCGCGGGTGGTGGGACTTTGGCACCGGCGCCCTGGGCGATATGGCCTGCCACATTATGGACCCCATCTTCATGGCCCTTAACCTGAAGTATCCAACCAGGGTGCAGGGAAGTTCCTCCCAGTTCAACACCGAGTCGCCACCCCTGGCCGAAGTGGTGAAATACGTCTTCCCCGAAAGGGAAAATTTCCACAACCTGGCCATGCCTGAAGTTTCGGTTACATGGTGGGATGGCGGATTACTGCCTCCAAGGCCTGAAGAATTGCCCGATGGTGAAGTGATGGGACGCGACCCCAATGGCGGCTGCCTGTTGATTGGCACCAAAGGCAAAATAATGACCGGTTGCTATGGCAGGGATCCATTCCTGCTGCCGCTCGATTACGACCAGAACTACAAGCGCCCGGCTCCTCAGCTGCGCCGCGTTGACACCAGCCACGAAATGGACTGGGTACGCGCCTGCAAGGAAAGCCCCGAATACCGGCAGGAAGCCAGTTCGTATTTCGGCTACTCAGGTCCCATGAACGAAATGGTGGTGATGGGCGTGGTAGCCGTCAGGCTGCAGGACCTCAAGCGAGAACTACTGTGGGATGGCGAAAATATGCGCTTTACCAACATCGGCGATAACGACGAGATCAGGGTAGTACAAAGCGATAAATTCGAAATTATTGATGGACACCCCCACTTTGATACAAAACACGAAACCATGAATGCCAAAGCTGCTGCTGAGGAGTATATCAGACATACCTACAGGGCAGGCTGGACCATGTAAATTCTAATTATCAAATAACCAAATCAAAACAGAAAGGAAGAAGTATGAAAAAAATGATGCTGTTAATGGTGATGGCTCTTGCTGTGGCTGCTTGTGGCAGTCAGCAGCAAAAGGCCGATGCCGAAGAAGTAGTTGCCGACAATACCTTGACTGAAGCCGAAATCGAAGAGGGCTGGATGCTGCTTTTCGACGGAGTAAACCCCGGCAATTGGCGCGGATACAACAAGGATTATTTTCCCAACGGTTGGGTGATCGAAGACGGCATGATTCGTTGTATCGGATCGGGCCGTGGTGAAGCGGGCGGACTGGAAGGCGGTGACATCATTTATGATGAGAAGTTTTCGAATTTTGAACTATCGCTCGAATGGAAGATATCCCCCGGAGGAAACAGTGGTATCTTTTACCTGGCCCAGGAAAGTCCTGATATGACGATCTGGCAGACCGCTCCCGAAATGCAGGTGCTCGACAATACGACACATCCTGATGGCCGCGATGGCTTGCATAGTGCCGGGGCATTGTACGATCTCATTGGGGTTGACCAGGATAAGGTGAAGCCCGTTGGCGAATGGAACCAGGTGAGAATCCTTATTTACAGGGGTCAGGTGGAACATTGGCTGAATGGCGAAATGGTGGTGAAATATCACCTCTGGACACCCGAATGGTACGAAATGGTTGCCAATAGCAAATTTCCCGGCTACAATCCTGACTGGGCAGAAGTGGCTCAGGAAGGGTACATTGGACTGCAAGACCACGGAGATGATGTTTGGTATAAAAATATCAAGCTGAGAAAGTTATAGTAACCAAATCCGGAAAAATAAGCCGGTAATTCTTATTGCCGGCTTATTTTTTTATAAATTATTCAAGGAGTTGTTATTATGGGAAGAGTATATGCTATTTGGGGAAGCAGCAAAGTCTTTATCCTTGTCTTCCTTTTTTCATTTTTGAGTCTTCCCCTTTTAAGCCAGGATTATGTTGTTGAGGAAACCTGGGAATCCTTGCGCAACCGTCCCTATCCGCAATGGTTCAAGGATGCCAAGCTGGGCATATTTATTCACTGGGGTGTGTATTCGGTGCCATCATATGGCGGTCCTGAATCTTATGCCGAGTGGTATTTGCGGGGTTTGCAGGCCGGAGCCAAGAACCGGATTGATTTTATGAAAAAATACTGGGGCGAAGATTTTGAATACGAAGATTTTGCCCCCCTGCTTAAAGCCGAACTTTTCGATGCCGACGAATGGGCCGAAATTTTCGAAAGGGCAGGAGCCAAATACATCATTTTGGTGAGCAAGCACCACGACGGCTATTGCCTGTGGCCCAGCGAATATGCTCCCGGCTGGAACAGCGTGGATGTGGGCCCCATGCGCGATGTGGTGGGCGAGGTGGCTGAAGCCGTGCGCAAACGCGATATTAAATTTGGACTTTACTATTCGCTTCCTGAGTGGAACCACCCCCTGCATCGATGGTACATTGATCCGAACGACTCCATTCATACCTATATCCGTGAGCATATGATTCCGCAGTTCAATGAAGTGGTGGGCACCTATAAACCCCATGTGTTGTTTACCGATGGTGAGTGGTTTCATTCGGCCGAAGATTGGAATGCACGTCAGCTTATAGCTTGGTATTACAACCTGGTGGGCCCCGATGCCATTGTGAATGATCGCTGGGGCCACGGTGCTGACATTGGCTTCAAAACGCCCGAATACAGCTCGGGCCGTATTCAGACCGACCGCCCCTGGGCCGAGGTGCGCGGGCTGGGCCGGAGCTTTGGCCTAAACCGTAACGAAAAACTGGAGGCTTATATGAGCCCCGAAGAACTGATCCATTTTTTTGCCAGGGCAGTGGCCAACGGAGGTGGCATTACCATCAATGTGGGGCCTGGAGCCGATGGCAAAATTCCGCTATTGCAGCAAGAACGGTTGGAGCAGCTTGGTGCCTGGATCAGGGTGAACGACGAGGCCATTTACGCTTCAAAACAATGGGTTAAAAACGGCGAAGGAAAAGAGGTGACCCTGGAGCGCATCGACCCGCAGGTTCATTTCAACTGGGTGAGAAATTCTCCCGGTCAACCCATTTCGGAAGATAACTTCACGGCTACCTGGACCGGATATATCATGCCCGACTTCTCCGAAGAATATCTTTTTTCGGCTGTGGCCGATGAAGGCATTCGCCTTTATATAGACGGGCAAATGGTACTCGATATGTGGAACCAAACAGAAGAGGGAACCCAGTCGGAAGCCATGCGCGAAGATTGCCGAACCGGATG
Organism: Bacteroidales bacterium UBA4814; assembly: GCA_002402465.1. Classification (GTDB taxonomy): domain Bacteria; phylum Bacteroidota; class Bacteroidia; order Bacteroidales; family UBA7960; genus UBA7960. Next base: position 30,286 of record DHFW01000041.1, on the reverse strand, counting down.
CCGGAACAAGCATAACGTTGCTGGGCCGCGAGGGTGATTTGCCCTGGAAGTATGAAGACGGACTGCTGAAAATTGATGTTAGCCAGGTGAGATACAATGAAATACCTGGCCACTATGCCTGGACCTTTAAAATCGAGAATTATGAATAGGAGAAAAATCATTTTCATGGCCGTGGTACCCGGCATTTTTATGATGTCGTGCCGGTCGAAAACCCAATATGAGAATGTCAGCCTGATACCGCTTCCGGTAAAAATGGATGTTTCAGCAGGCAGTTTTACTATAAAACCGCAAACCCCTCTTTTGTTTTCGACTCAGGAGCTGGAAGGCATGGCGGATTATGCGGCTGAACTTTGGGACACCTATCTGGGCTTTGAACTCAGGACTGAAAAGGATGATGGACTGAAGGGAAGCAATACCATAACTCTGGCACTTAATTCGCGTTACGATGAGGAACTGGGTGAAGAGGGATACACGTTGTGGGTTAAAAAAGATGGCATACGTATTTCAGGTAACAGGCCTGCAGGGGTACTTTACGGCATTCAAACACTCTATCAGCTGTTGAGTACCAATTCCGAAGGGAAACTGCCACTGGTAAACATCAAAGATTACCCGCGTTTCAGTTACCGTGGGGTGCATCTGGATGTGGCGCGCCATTTCCATCCTATAGAATTCATTTACAAAATGATGGACCAGATGGCCATGCACAAGCTCAATGTGTTTCACTGGCACCTGATCGACGATCAGGGCTGGCGCCTTGAGATCAAGAAATATCCCAGGCTTACCAGTGTGGGCGCCTGGAGGGTAGATATGCCGGAGCTGCACTGGAATGCCCGACCGTTGGTGAACGACCCGGCCAGCGCCACCTACGGCGGTTACTACACCCAGGAAGAAGTGAAAGCGCTGGTTGCGTATGCCGCTGAACGTAACATAACCGTAATGCCCGAAATTGAGATGCCGGCGCACGTTATGTCGGCTTTGGCCGCTTACCCGGAATATTCCTGTACCGGCGAAAATCTTGGGGTTCCCTCCGGTGGGGTGTGGCCCATTACGCATATTTATTGTGCAGGAAATGATGACACCTTTACATTTCTTGAAAATGTTCTTTTGGAGGTGATGGAAATGTTTCCATCAGAATACATTCATATAGGTGGTGATGAAGCCGACAAGACCAACTGGAAAAGTTGCCTCAAATGTCAGGCCCGTATTGAAAATGAAGGGCTTGCCGATGAAGAAGAGCTTCAGAGCTATTTCATAACCCGTATTGAAAAATTTCTGAACGCTCATGGAAGGAAACTTATGGGCTGGGATGAAATTCTTGAAGGGGGGCTGGCACCCAATGCCACGGTAATGTCGTGGCGGGGAGAAGCCGGTGGCATTGAAGCCGCCCAGATGGGTCATACGGTGGTAATGACTCCCGGCAGCCACTGCTATTTCGATCACTATCAGGGTGACCCCGACCTGGAACCCCTGGCTTTTGGAGGATACACCACCCTGGCAAAGGTCTATTCGTACGAACCCATTCCAGAAGTGTTGACCATAGAAGAAAGCAAGCTCGTGCTGGGTGCCCAGGCCAATTTATGGACCGAATATATTTCTGACACCCGTCACGCAGAATACATGTATTTTCCACGACTGGCTGCACTGGCCGAGGTGGTTTGGTCACCAAAGAATCATCGCGACTGGGGCGACTTTTCCAGAAGGATGGAGGCCCAATACAAGAGATATGAAGTACAAGAAATCAACTACGCCCTCAGTGCCTTCCAGGTGAGCGCCAGCCCCAAGGTAAATATTGATGACAAAACGCTCAGAATCACCCTCGCCTCTGAGGTTTACAAACCTGAGATCCGTTACACCCTCGATGGCAGCACACCCGATGCAAGTTCATTGCTTTACACCGGTCCTTTTGAAATCAATCAGACTACCACAGTGAAAGCTGCCGTAATGCGAAACGGCCAACTGATTGACCAGGTAATTGAACGGGAGTATTACCTGCACAAAGCCTTTGCAGCAAATATTGAAATGGAGCACCCCAACAGCCCGAATTATGAGGCCCATGGAGGGTACAGCCTGGTAAATGGCATCAGGGGTAGCCGCAGCTACTCTGATGGCAACTGGAAGGGTTTTGCAGGCGTTGACTTAGTGGCAACTATTGATCTTGGCGAAGAAACAAGCATAAGCCATATTTCGGTTGATGCATTGCAAACCTCCGGTTCATGGATATTTGTACCGCAATGGGTTTCCTTCGAAATATCGGCCAGTGGAGAGAATTATGAGCTGCTTGAAACGGTGATGAATACCATTGATGTAAACGATAGCCGGCGCCTTGTGGAGGTGTATGCCACCAGGCAGCCGGCCGAAAATGTCCGCTTCATCAGGATTACAGCCAAGAACCAGGGGGTGTGCCCTCCGGGCCACACTGGCGAAGGCCAACCCGCATGGTTGTTTGTAAGTGAGATTGTGGTGGAGTAGCAGGAGTAAATTGCCAAAGGACAGCGCGTGGAGTCATTTGCTGTGGAAGCCTTGCTAGATAGGCAATGGCAGGAGATAGCCAGCGGAACTACTATCGGATACAAACGCCTGCTGCACTTTTCACCGGTAACATCCGACCGCATTAGGATTTCCATTAATGAAGCCAGACACCATGCCCTGATTTCCAGACTGGGATTATATCTGCCGCCCGAAATTCATTCCGACCTGGCAGTTGACAGCATCCTGTTTTTTTTCGGAATACTGCACCTTTATGGCCACCTGGCTGACAATGGCCTGGAATTTTTAACATCAGTTGTTATTGACACCGATGGAGAAACTTCTTTTAAAGATGGGATAGTTTTAATAAAAAATGCCAATTCGCTTACGCTTAAGCATACTGCTTTTACCGCTTTTGAGCACCAGTTTCCCGAATATCGGAATCCAAACTGGCTGAATGAAGCCTTGCCTGTGCTGGAAAGGCTTTACGAAACCAATTATCAGCAATTGCAGGACATTCAGAATGAAGATTATGCCAGTCTTTTCGATCGCGTGAAGCTTGAAATTGAAGGTCCATCCAACGATCATTTGCCCACCGATCGCCGGCTTGAACTTTATTCCGAAGGTCAGGCCGATATTGGCCTGGAAGTATTGTATTTTCAATATGCCCGTTACCTTATGATCTCCTCGAGTCGCCCGGGAACGCTCCCAATGCACCTGCAAGGCAAGTGGAACAACAGCACTGATTCGCCCTGGGCAGCCGATTACCACACCAACATCAATTTGCAAATGCTTTACTGGCCGGCTGAGGTAACCAACCTTAGCGAGTGCCATGTTCCGCTTTTCGACTATATGGAAAAGCTGGTGGAACCCGGACAGCTTGCTGCCCGCGAATTTTTCGGCACCCGCGGTTGGGTGGTCAACACCATGAACAATGCTTTTGGCTACACTTCACCTGGCTGGGGGTTGCCCTGGGGCTATTTTCCCGCAGGAGCAGCCTGGCTTACCCGCCACGCATGGGAACACTTCGAGTTTACGCAGGATACGGCCTTTCTGAGGAATACGGCATTCCCACTCATGCAGGAAGCCGCCCTTTTCTGGAAAGATTACCTAACAGAAAACCAGGAGGGTTGGCTTGCTTCGGTGCCTTCGTTTTCACCAGAGCACGGCGGCATTTCAATGGGCGCTTCCATGGACCATCAGATCGCATGGGATTTGTTCAACAACACTGCAAAAGCTGCTGAAGTGCTGGGAATGGATCAATCGGTGGCTGAAACGTACAAAAGTTATCGCGACAGGATAAGTCCGCCCCGCATTGGCCGCTGGGGTCAGCTGCAGGAATGGATTGAAGATGTGGATGACCCGGAAAACACCCACCGCCACGTTTCACACCTGTATGCCCTGCACCCGGGTCAGCAGATAAGCGTGAACCTGACTCCGGAATTGGCTGATGCCGCTCGTGTAAGCCTTGAAGCCCGTGGCAAGGAAGGAACGGGCTGGTCACTGGCCTGGAAGATCAACTTTTTTGCACGCCTGCAGAAAGGGATTGAGGCGTATGAACTATTGCGCAGGCTGCTCAGGCAAGTGGGCACCAACGAAGCGAATATGGGACTTGGCGGCACTTACAATAATCTATTGTGCTCTCACCCGCCATTCCAGCTCGATGGCAATATGGGAGGCGCAGCAGGTATGGCCGAAATGCTTTTGCAATCCCACGAAGACAGGATAGTGCTTTTGCCTGCCTTGCCCGATAGCTGGAAGAGCGGAAAAGTAAGCGGTCTGAAAGCCAGGGGCGGGTTTGAAGTGGATTTTGAATGGAAGAATGGGAAAGTGAGATCGGTTATTATCAAAGGCAATCCCGGATCTGAAGGCAGTTCTGAAGCCAATGGCCGTGTAAGAGATTTTGTAATTCCGGCCTCAGGAGTTATCAGGTTTTAAATGTTTTCCAGACTTTGTTTCGAAATGTGTAAAAATTTTGCTAAATCGTTTTAGTTTTTCCTATTTTTGCAGTAACCAATTCAACTGCAATGGGAAAGAAAATATCGATCGATGACATCGCCAAAAGCCTGGGTGTGTCGAAAACATTGGTTTCGCTGGTGCTGAACAACAAAGCCGATAAGCATGGCATTAGTCCCGATACCCAGAAAAAAGTCAGGGACAAGGTCAAAGAGCTCAATTACCAGCCCAATATGCTGGCCCGGGGGTTTCGCATGGGTAAGACCAACACTATTGGGGTGCTGGTGTCCGACATTTCCAACCGTTTTTATTCGCGCATTGCACGCAGTATTGAAGACCTGGCATGGAGCCATGGCTACACTGTTATTATTTGCAGTACCGACGAAGATCTTAACAAAGAAAGTGAGCAGATTCGATTGCTTCGCGATCGGAAATTGGATGGCCTCATTATTTCAACCTCGCAAGATTCCGCTGAGCCTTTTAATAAGTTGGTTGACAGTGGTTTGCCTCATGTGCTGATCGATCGTACCTTCGAAGGTATGCGTTCGCCCAGCGTGTCGGTCGATAACTTTGCCGGCGGGCGCTTGGCTGCCCGCCACCTGTTGCATCAGGGCTACCGTAAAATAGCAGTCATAGGCATTACCCCCGATCATATTTCCACTATCAACGACCGCATCACAGGTTTTCAGTCGGCCCTTGCCGAAGAAGGGGTAATCATCCCGCCAGAGTGGATCATAAAAACCCCTTTCGGGGAAATGGATAATACCATTAAGGGAAAGCTGCAGCAGTTTTATCAGGCTGGTGCCATGCCCGAAGCAATCTTTACCCTTAACAACAACCTTACCTCGGCTTGTATGCTAAACCTGCGGAAACTCTCTATTGATATCCCAGGGCAGGTAGCCATTATGGGCTTCGACGATGTGAGCTTTTTCAGCTTTACAAGGCCTTCCATTTCAGTGATTGCCCAGCCCATTGAGCGCATTAGCGAAGTAGCTTTCGACCTGCTGCTCAGGCAAATAGAGGGAAGTAAAATTTCCGAAAAAGAAATGTCAGTGAAGCTTCCGGTAGATATTGTTATCAGAGAGTCAACCATAAAATCATAAAACAAATGAAAATTACCATGAAGAAAATAGGGAAATGTTTGTTCCCGGTATTTGCCACCATGATTATGCTTGTCTTATTGGGCAGTTGTCAGCAAAAGGAAGAGCAACTTGAACCGGCTGCTTTTATTGATCCGTTTATCGGCACGGATGCGCACGGGCATACTTATCCGGGTGCCACCATGCCTTTCGGCATGGTTCAGCTTAGCCCCGATACCCGCCTTGGCGGTTGGGATGGCGCCTCAGGATATCATTATTCCGATTCGGTAATCTATGGCTTTACCCATACTGCATTGAACGGAACCGGCGTGGGCGACTACGGCGATATTTTGCTTATGCCCGTGGCAGGCCAACCCAAATTCATTAACGACGATTACCTTTCGCCCTTCCGAAAAGAAAATGAACACGCTGAAGCAGGCTATTACAGCGTGTTCCTTGACAAACCCGGTGTGCTGGCCGAGATGACCGCCACCACCCGTGTGGGCTATCATCGATATACTTTTCCCGAAGATTCGGAAGCCACCATTATGATTGATCTGGAGCATCGCGACCGCGTAACCGATGCCTGGATTGAATTTGTGAGCGAAACTGAGATCCGTGGCCTGCGCCGCTCCACCAACTGGGCCAACGACTTGGTGTGGTATTTTCATATGGAGTTTTCGAAGCCATTTGTCCGCAAAGGAATTGCCCTTGACAATGAGTTGCTTGACGATTTCTTATATGGTCAGGGTTTGAACGTAAAAGCTTTTGTGGGCTTCGATGTTTCTGATGGCGAGCCGGTGGAGGTGAAGGTGGCCATTTCGGCCGTTGACCCTGAAGGGGCTTACAAGAACATGCAGGCCGAATTGCCAGGCTGGGGATTTGAGCGGGTTCGGGAAGATGCCTTTAACGCATGGAATAAGGAGGTGGGAAGGATTCGCGTAAAAGGCGGAACCAAAGAACAGAAAACCGTGTTTTATACCGCATTGTACCATGCCTATCTTCAGCCCAATACCTTTATGGATGTGGATCGCCGCTACCGTGGCATGGACAAAAACATTCATGTGGCTGAAGGTTTTACCAACTACACCGTTTTTTCTCTCTGGGATACCTACCGCACCTGGCATCCGCTTATGACCATCGTAGAAACCGAACGCAGTGTTGACTTCGTTCGCGTAATGCTCGATATGTACGAAAAGGGCGGATTGCTGCCGGTCTGGGAACTGGCTGCCAACGAGACTTTTACCATGATCGGCTATCACTCGGTTTCCGTTATTGCCGATGCCTTTATGAAGAACTTGCGCGACTATGACACCGAAAAAGCCCTGGAAGCCATGATCAACAGCGCCATGAAGGATCATCTTGGTTTAGATTCTTACCGTAAGTACGGATATATTCCCGGTGACAAATACCACGAATCCATTTCAAAAACCCTGGAGTATGCTTACAATGACTGGTGCATTGCCCAGGTGGCAAAGGAAATGGGGCGCGATGATATTTACCGTGAGTTCATAAAAAGGGCACAGTTTTATAAAAATATTTTCGATCCCACCACCGGTTTCATGCGCCCCAAACTCAACGGCAACTGGCTTATACCTTTCGATCCAACTACCGTCGACTGGCACTTTACCGAGGCCAACTCCTGGCAATATAGCTTTTATGTACCACAGGATGTAACTGGGCTCTATACATTGCATGGTGGAAAAGAAAACCTGGCATCCAAGATTGACGAACTGTTCACCACCAAAGCTCCCATTACCGGACGCGACATGAAGGACATTACCGGACTGATTGGCCAGTATGCCCATGGCAATGAGCCCAGCCACCACATGGCCTACCTGTATAACTATCTCAATCAAACCTGGAAAACCCAGCAAAGGGTAAGGCAGATCATGGACGAGCAGTATTCTCACTTGCCCGATGGGCTGGCGGGAAACGAAGACTGCGGCCAAATGTCGGCATGGCTTATTATGAGTGCCATGGGCTTTTACCCCGTTACGCCCGGAGCGCCAGAATACATCATAGGCACACCGTGGTTTGAGGAAATGGAAATATTCCTTGAAAATGGCAATGTGTTTAAGATCACTGCCAATAAGGTTTCCGAGAAAAATTTCTACATCCAGTCGGCCAGTCTCAACGGGCAGGATCATCCCTATTCATATATTTCGCACGAGGCCATAATGAACGGTGGCCACTTGCACTTTGAAATGGGCAGCAAACCCAATAAAAACTGGGGCAGCAGCGATGAGCACATCCCTGTTTCGTACATTAAAGATGAACTTATTGTGCCTGTGCCATTTATTGTTTCTGATGAGCCCCGCATTCGCGAAAGCAAGGAGATTGAAATCGGAACAGTTCAGGAAGGTTTGGAGGTTTACTATACCCTCGATGGCAGCATCCCTGACAACGAATCGAATCGCTACGAAGGTCCCATTACCCTCGATGGTACCGTTACCGTTAAAGCCGTTTCCTACGATCAGGACCTTGGCTACAGTTACCCCACAGCAGCCAACTTTGTGAAACTCAATATTGAGCGTTCGGTGGAGATATTCAGCGAGTGGCATCCCAATTACCATGGCGGTGGGGAAGAGGCCCTGATCGATGGCCTGCGCGGAAGCGACAACTGGCGGCTGGGCGGCTGGCAAGGCTACTCCGGAACAGATTTCGAAGCCATTGTTGACCTTGGCAAAGTTGAACCTGTGAAATACATAGCGGCAGGTTTTGTGCAAGAGATTCGCTCCTGGATATGGATGCCAACCGATGTGAGTTTCTATGTGAGTATCGATGGCGAAAACTTCGATCGTGTGGCCTTTATACAGAATACAGTGCCCATCGACGATTATGCTGTGGTTAAAAAAGACTACGGTGCCAGGGTCAACACCATGGCTCGTTACGTCAAGGTGAAAGCAACCAACTTCGGCACCATTCCGCAATGGCACCTTGGAGCCGGCGGCGATGCTTATATCTTTATTGACGAGATCATTATTGAATAAACCCCTTTCGGGGAAAACCATAGATCGCCCGGTTCTGACAGAGCCGGGCGTATTTTGTTTTGCGTTATTTCTGGTGGAATAGCCGGGGGTTTGTTATTTTTGCTACACACCAAAAACCAAAACCTTATTTTTATGAAGAAATTTTTGCCTTTACTTCTTGTGATTCTGGCAGCCTGCGGCACGCAGCCAAGGCAAGCGGCTGAAGAATCCATTGAAACCGCATCAAAATTCGATTCAGAAATCCATCAGGCCTTTGTGAACAATCTGGCAAGCCTGTGCGGCCAAACGTTCCTGGGTGAGCAAGTTTACAGGAGCCATCATGGTGCGAGCTGGGCCGACAAAAAACTGGTCATGCACGTTACGGTTTGCGAAGAGGATAAAGTTTTCATTCCTTTTCATCTTGACGATGACCACTCCCGAACCTGGATGTTTGTGGCAGAAGACGGAAAACTCCGTTTCAAGCACCAGCATCTGCACGAAGATGGCACGCCCGAGGAAGGGTCGATGTATGGCGGGTATGCCGACGACAGGGGAACAGCTTTTGTACAATATTTCCCTGCTGATGAGTACACCGGACAAGTAATTGAAGGCGGAGCAGGCAACGTGTGGATTGTTTCACTGGCTGAAGATTTGTCTTCATACTCCTATCGCCTCGACCGCGATGGCGAAAAAAGGCTGGAGATTCGCTTTGACCTTACCCAGCCGGTTTCTGAATAGAAATGTTTCCTAAAACCTGTACTGGTAACCGATCCTGATCACCTGGGTTTCGTAGTAATCCTGCGAGAAAATGCTGAAGTCATTTCCTTCGAGTTCGTATTTCACCACCAGGGTATTGAACAGGTCTGATGCATTCAGAAACAGCTCCCCGCGGCCATTTTGTATTTCCTTGCGCAGGCCGGCATCAACAAAATACCTGGCCAGGATTTTACCCTGAGGTACAATGTCGGGCGCCATGTAGGTTCCGGTGATCTGCAGGTCAAAATTGCGCGGCAGGTCAATATCAAAAATCAGTTTGGCATTGCCTGTATAGGCCGACTCTTCTTCCCGCGAAAAGTTGATGTTTGATGGGTAGGCATTTACAATCGTAAAGGCATCGATACGGTTTTGATACACATTGGCATTGGCACTGAGTTTCACTGGCCGGGCAATTTGCTGGGTCAGCACCCATTCAATCCCGGTGTTCCAGCCTTTGCCGGCATTTTGCGAAACTGAGGCCAGGCGGTTGCTGCCGGGCACTTCGGTAATGATTCGTGTAAGCATGTTTTTCATGATGCGATGGTAGGCCGCAGCGTACACATAACCGCTGTCCCATGAACGGCGATAGCCCAGCTCGAACGATTGCGTAAACTGTGGCTCCAGCATGGGATTTCCAATATTGAGTATTTCCGGATCGGCATAGGTTGGGAAAACCCTGAGCATGCTCTCGGAGGGGCGGTCCACACGACGGTTGTAAAAACCGCTGAGGCGGCTGCTTTCACTGATCAGCCAGGATGCCCGTACGTTAGGGAAAAAACCGAAGTAATCGAAGCCATCGCTTTCATACACGCTGTGGTTGGGATCGACCAGGTAGTCGATACGCGAATACTCTGCCCGAAGCCCGGCCTCCAGCTCCAGGGCCTTTAATTCATACACATAATTGGAATAGGCAGCCGACATATACTCGCGGTATTCGGCTGTGCCTGCCAGCCCCGGATCGAGAATAGAGTTAATGCCCGGTGTAAACACAATATCATTGGGAAAAATGCGCGCCATTTGCTTGGTTCCCAATTCAATGCGTCCGGCACGAAGGGGTCTGACATAATCCGCCGTCAGGTCGAAAATATTCTCATCCGCAATTAGAGCCGTGGTGTCTGTGCCCATCATGCCATCCTGATGATTGGTGAAATAGAACACTTCATCTTTTCTGCGGAAGGAATAATTGAAGGAAGAAGTAAGACTGTGGCCGGGTTGTGTAAAGCTGTGCTTGTGGGTCACGGTGGCAAATAAAGTCTGGTTCACTTCGTTTTCGTAATATTCCCAAAGGCGCATTTGCTGGCCAGTGTTTGCGTTCAGGTAGGGCAGGTCGCCCAGGTCGGTGTATTCGCGGTAGTTGTAAAGTGCTGAAAAGGTGAAGGTGTTGCGCTCGTTTGGTGAGTAATCAAACCCAGCGCGAAGGTTGTAAATCGGCTGTTTGCGGTTTTCGAGCCACTGCTGGTTGACCGGAACCCCTTCCTGATATTCGCGCAGAAAGAATTCGCTTTTCATCATAGTTTTATGGTAGAGAAGGTCACCATGCACAAAAAAGTTGAAAGCATCCTTTCGGTAATTGGCCGAAAGCGAAGGATTGATCTTTGGGGTGAAACGATACTGATCTCTGATGCCGGGCAGGTTTTCCTTTTTACTGGTCAGTGCCCCGGCGCCCACCGTCATGCCTGCACGGCCGTTCCAGCCCTGCTGTTGCTCCTTTCGGAAAATAATATTGATAATGCCCGCCATGCCGCTGGCATCGTATCGTGCCGAGGGGTTATTTATGATCTCAATGCCTGCTATGGCCGAAGCCGGAATATTTTCAAGACCTGACTGGGAGCCCATGCCCGTGATGGCGGTTTGCTTGCCATCGATGAGCACGGTAACCTGGTCGCTGCCGCGTAATGATACATTGCCATCGCGATCTACCGTTACACCTGGCAGGTTCTGCATGGCCTGAAGCACCGAACCACCCAGCTGGCTTATGTTTTCTTCTATGGTGTAAACCTTGCGGTCCATTGAGGAAACAACCTCTTCGCGAAAGCCGGTAACCGTAACGCCTTCTATGGAAAGAGAACTTTCTGCCAGGAAAATGTTTCCAAGGTCAAGGAAAGAACTTAAACGCCCCACGTGAAAAGGCGTAAACTGCTCTTCATATCCCACGAAAGTGGTTTTTAGCAAATAATCGCCGCTGCGAAGGCCTTCAATACTGAAGCTGCCCTGCTCGCTGGTTACCGTGCCAGTAACAAAACTGCTGTCGCTGGCCTGCAGCGCCTGTATGGTTACGTAGGGCAAAGGCTGTCGGTCGGCTCTGTCTCTTACCAAACCTGAAATTACGACTCCATTACTCTGTGAAAAAAGAGTCACAGAAAAGGCCAAGAATACTAAGGAAAGAACCCATTTTTTCATCATCCCCTGTTTGAATTTTTTAAATAATTTATATACTTAAATGCTTTGGAAGAGAAATTGTTCAATTAAATTATCGATGTCACGTAAACCGAATTCGGGTGTGTAGAAAAGTGCTTAATTGTTTTAAAGGTCATCCCACGCAAAAATGCCCACCCCCACGGACAGGGCTATATGGGCCATGCTGGATTTGTTGAAACCAAACTTTTCAAACACCTTCCTGGCTTCGATAGGTATCAGCTATTTTGTTGTTGTATGATACAAATATGCTCAGTTGCACAAAAACAGAGTAGTTGGGCAAGTTTTAGACAAAAAACACCCCATCAAAAAATCATGCAGTTTTTTTTACATTATCTGATTAAGAAATGGTATCCCACACCCTTTTTGGTAACTATTTCAATGCTTGGATCTTCAGAAAAATAGTCTCTGAGTTTAGAAATGTACACATCCAGGTTGCGACTGTTGTAGAACGAATCATCGCCCCAAACGTCGAGCAAAATATTTTTTCGCAGCACCGGCCGGCTCATGTCGCTGGTTAATAACTCCAGCAGCCGTGTTTCGCGCTGCGAGAGTTTTTTTTTATTGCCTTCGAAATGAAGCTCCAGCAGTTCAGGAATAAAGTCATATTTTCCCAGCTTGATTATATTCGGCTTGTTTTTTTCCTTGCTTCCCTGGTTGTTTGAGGTTATCTGGAGCAGGTTATGAATTCTAACAATGAGCTCTTCCATGCTGAAAGGCTTGCGCAGGTAATCATTCCCGCCTGATGCGAAGCCTTTTAACAAGTCTTCTGTCTGAACCTTTGCCGTCAGGAATATTATGGGCATGGCCGGGTTGGTATCCTTGATTTCGGTTGCCAGGCTAAAGCCATCCTTAAAGGGCATCATTACATCGAGCACACAGATATGGGGTTTGAATTCGCGGAATGCATCCATGGCGGCTGCGCCATCGGACACCAGCCTTACGGAGAATCCGCGGCTTTCGAGGCTTTCGTGTACTATGCGTGCCAGGAAAGGCTCATCTTCTGCATAAAGTACCCTGATGGCATCCATGTCAGGCATTTTTGGGCAATTTTACAATAAAGGCAGCTCCATGACCAGGTTTACTTTCGAGCCAAATTTTGCCGCCATGACTTTTAACCACTCCGGCCACATAGTTTAACCCCAGGCCATAGCCCTTAACCGTATGCACGTTGCCCGAAGGCACCCGGTAAAATTTCTCGAAGATGCGGGTATGGTGCTCAGGGGCAATGCCCGGTCCCTGGTCGGCAACTGTAAGTTGAAGGTGGTTGTCGTCCCCTTCGAGGGTTATCCGTATCTCGGGCCCATGTCCTGCATACTTAAAGGCGTTGTCGGCCAAATTGTATAACATTTGCGTGAGGTGCTCGGCATGTCCCAAAACGGTGCAGCTGCCCGCACTTTCGCACACCAGGCTGGTGTGGTTCTTTTCGGCCACCAGCTGAAAGGAGCCACAGACCTTTTCCGCCACAGCGGTCATATCGACCATGGTCTTGTTTTGCCTGATTTCAGATTCGTAATCGAACACCGAGGTGCGCAAGATCTTTTCGGTCATCATGCCCAGGCGGTCGAGCTCGTGGCGGGCCATTTCAATGTATTCACTGGCTTTGTCGGGGTCTTTGAGCACGTCGAAGCTTTGCATGGCCTCCAGGGCAACGCCTACCGTGGCTACGGGCGTTTTCAGCTCGTGCGTCATATTGCCAATAAAGTCGTTTTTTTGTTCAATGAGTCGCTGTTGCGTCTTCATTGTGCGGTACACCAGAATAAAGGAAAGCAGGATTAGGGCAGTGATGAAAAAGGAAAAGCCGATTTGCGGAAACAAGCTTCTGAGCAGAAACCCTCTCACCTGGCCGAAGTCGGCGGCATACAACTTATTCATGCCAAAGGGAATAAAGTTGGTCATGTAGTGCAGGCTGTCCTTTCGTTCGGGTGAAGGTCGTCCCCAGCCATGCCGCGACCAGTCGACCTCGTTTTCGACAATGCGAAAGCTTAGGTGCTGCAAGCGCTCGGGGAGGGCGCTGTGGTAATAAACGGCCAGGCTGTCGGCATTGTAATGCTCAAAAACCTGAAAAACAAAACGCATATTTCCGGCGGGGGAGCCGCCCTGGCGGATCATGACCACCTGCAGGCTGTCAGGTTCATCGCTATTTCCGGTAGTAAGCCTGCTGCCCGCTGCGTTGGCGCTGTCAATTTCGTGATGCCTCAGGTCAACGCCCTGAAACTGAATGCGCAGGCTGTCGGGCCCTGAAAAGTTGCGCCCCATATAGCGGGAAAAGGGATATCGTCCACCCTCCAGGCTATCGGAGCCGGCCAGAAACCCCAACTGGCTGAAAAAAATGGAGTCGCTCAGGTGCTGCACCGTAGAGCGAAATATCAGGTTGGTTTCGCGCCTGAACGAGTCGGAGGCTGCCCGGTATTCGGCACGCAGCCAAAGCACCTGAAGCACTATAAGCAGCGATATGCTCAGCACCATGAGCAACACCACCAGTTTGAATCTTTTCTTTTGCATGCCTCAAAATTAAGGCATTAAACTATAGCTGTAATGTCTTTAACCTTTTATTAACCTTAAACATGCTTGCATTAACATTGGTTTTGGGTTGCTATGATTAGTTTTGCTGCATTAAATCAATGCTGTTTTCCCCGAAAGGGCCTAAACCAAAATAATACTACACCATGAAATTTCACAAAAGCTTATTCTTTATTTTATTGATGGGCATGGCAGCCAGCATTTCGGCCCAGATCAGCCAGGGCGTGATAAATTACGAGGTACGCATGGATGTGCACCGCAGCCTTCCCCCCGAACGCCAGGAACTGAAGGCTATGATTCCTCAGTTTCGCACCGATAATTTCCAGTTATTTTTTACCCCTACAGAAAGCTTGTACAAAGCCATCGAGGATCAGGTGCACCAGCCAATGGGTGGCGGTGGTGGCGGCATGCGCATGATGATGCGCGCGCCCAAAACCGAAACCCACGTGGACCGCGAAACCCGCGTGCGCACCGTTTTTCAGGATGTGATGGGCCGCAACTTTCTGATTACAGACACCCTGAGTATTGAACCCTGGAAGTTTGGCAACGAGCAAATGGAGATTGCCGGCTATATGTGCATGATGGCATGGTATTCCGACACGGTGGCAAAACAGGAAATTACCGCATGGTTTACCCCTCAGCTGCCGCCCTTTTTGGGACCCGATAAGTATGTTACCCTTCCGGGAACGGTGCTGGCCGTCGACATTAACAACGGCGAGCGCGTTTGGGTGGCCAGGCAGATTGAGGCTCGTGAGGTAAAACCTGCCGAAGTACGCAAACCCAGCAGGGGCGAAAAAATGACCCGCGAAGAGTTTAATAAGTTTGTTGAAGAACAGATGCAGCGCATGAATCCAGGCGGCGGCAACATTAGAATGTTTTAGTAACAAACCATAATACCAATAAATAAAATGCAACGGTTCTTTTTTTCTTTTCTGCTCATTTTTTTTACCCTGGGGGTGCAGGCACAGCCATTTTCCCTCAAGGGGAAAATCAACGACCCGGATAATGCCGGCTTACCCAACGCCACCGTTTTGCTGCTCAACCCAGGCGACTCTACCATGGTAAACTACGCACTGAGCAACCTCAACGGCAATTTCGAGATACACAACCTGGCGCGCAGGGAGTACCTTATGCGCATTACCTATATTGGCTTTGCCACCTATTTCCAAAAGATCATACCTCCCGAAGGCAATGTGCTCGACCTGGGCGAGATACGCCTTGAAAACGAAAGGGTGACCCTTATTGAAGTGATGGTGCAGGAAGAGCGCATACCCATGCGGGTAAGAAATGACACCATAGAATACGATGCCCTGGCTTTTAAACCCCTGCCCAACGAGGTGGTGGAAGACCTGCTGAAACGCTTGCCCGGCATCGAAGTGCAATCGGATGGGGGGGTAGTGGCCCAGGGTGAAACCGTGCGAAGGGTTTTGGTGGATGGCAAGGAATTTTTTGGCCGTGACCCCAAAATGGCCACACAGAACCTGCCTGCCGATGCCGTATCAAAGGTGCATGTATTCGACCAGCGGTCAGAGCAAGCCCTCTTTACCGGCATCGACGATGGACAGCGCGAACGTACCATCAATCTCGAGTTGAAAGAAAACCGCAAAGAGGGCCTTTTCGGAAATACCAGTTTAGCCTATGGCACCGAAGAGCGTTTCCAGGGGAAAACCAACATAAACCGATTCGATAATAAAGGACAGATTTCCATATTGGGCATGGGCAACAACGTGAACCAGACCGGCTTCTCCATGGGCGACTACCTGAACTTCAGCGGAGGTGCCCAGAGCCTGCTCGGAGGGGGAGGTGGCACCATGCAAATTACCATGAACAGTGCCAGCATTCCCATCAGCTTCGATGGAAGACCCGCCACCAACGGCCTGATGACCTCCTGGGCAGGAGGCGCCAACGTGAACCGCAAGCTGGGCGAAAAAACCGAAGTCACCGCAAGCTATTTCTACAACCAGCTGGGTCATGATGTGTCGCAAAGCCTCGAAAGAGAGAACTTCCTGCCATCGGGCAACTTCTTTTTCGACCAGCAAAGCCTGCAGGACAACCGCAACTTCAATCACCGCCTGAACCTGAGGCTCGACCATAAATTCAGCGAAGCCAGCAGCCTGCTGTTTACGGCCAACACCAGCGCCAACAAAACCGAAAGCACCCAGCAGAGCTTCAGCACCACCCTCAATGCCGAGGGTTTTATGCAGAACTCAAGCCAGCAAGCCACCGATTCGGAAGGGCAGAGGCTAAGCCTGGAAACCAGCCTGCTGTGGCGACAACGCCTCAACAAGCCCGGAAGAACACTTACCGCGGGAATAAACTTCAGCACCCTGGACAACGATCAGGATGCCAACCTTGAAGCCCTCAACCGCTTCTTTGGCAACAATCCTTATGATGAACTATTGCTGCAATACAGCACCCTGGAAAATATGAACAACTCGATGGGCGCAAATGCCACCTATACCGAACCCCTGGGTAACCGCCGTTTTCTGGAGGCAAACTACAGGATTACCCGAAATTTTAATGAAGTGGACCAACAGGTTTTCGACATTGAGGACGCCCTGCAAATTGAAAATGAACGCCTTACCAACAAATACAACAACACTTACCTTTTTCAGCGTGCCGGGCTCAACCTCAACCAAAACCGCGACCGCTACAACATTACTCTGGGTACCAATTTGCAGATTACCAGCCTCAGGGGCAATATCATTACCAGCAACCAAAAAATAAACAAGGACTACACCCATGTGCTGCCTGTGCTGCGGTTCAACTACGAGTTCAGCAACTCCAGAAGGCTTATGGCCAACTACGAAACCAGCGTGCAGGAACCCAGCATACTGCAGCTGCAACCGCTGATCGACAACCGCGACCCGCTAAACCTTTACGTGGGTAACCCTGAGCTGAAGCCATCCTATCGCCACAGGGCCACGTTTCGATTCAATACATTCAACCCCTTGACTTCCTTTGGCTTTTTCACCTTCCTCACGGCCGATTATGTGAAAAACGCCATTACCAATGCCACCAGTATTGACGAACAACTGGTGCGCACCATCACACCCGTAAACGTGAAGGACAACATGAGCGTGAGGGCCAACGTAAACGTAAACGTGGGTTTGAGCAAGATAAAGAGCCGTTTCCAGGTGGGAAGCACCATTACCCACTCGCAGAGCGTAAACATACTGAACGGGCTGGAGCAGGATATTGCCAATAACATCCTTGGCGGGAACGCCCGCTTTACCTTCAGGCCCGGCGACAATTTCGAAGCCAGCCTCACGGCCAATATCAACCAGCAGCTTACCAAATATGAGTTCAGCGACCTGGAACAGGCCTTCCTCAACCAAACCTATGGCTCAGAAGTTAGCTGGACATTCCTGAAAGACTGGCGAATAGGCAGTGGCTTCCGCTACCAGATATACGAAGGCCGCACCGAAGCCTTCGACCGCAAAATACCCATGCTCGACTTCAGCCTCTCGCGCAGCTTTCTGAAAGGCAATGCCGGCGAACTTAAATTGTCAGGTTATAACATCCTTAACCAGGACCTGGGCGTTACCCAGAGCGCCGACGCCAATTACATACAAAGGCAGGTAACCAACTCGCTGGGAAGCTATTTCCTGCTTTCGTTCACCTATTCGCTCAACCGATCGCTTAATGTGCTTGACGGCGCACACCGGCCCGGCGGCGGCGGAATGCGGATAATGCACTAAAAAGGTGGCAGAGGGCAAAGAGCACAGCGCTTAACCTTTGAAAAGTCAGGGTTTGACTTCAAGTCAAGCCCTGATTTTATTATATAAGCTGGCGAAAAAAAATGGCCTCGCTGGTGGGATAAATATCAAATATTAACGAAAAAAATTGTGGAAATCAAACAAAACGCATATTTTAGCGGAAAATCAGAGAAATAAATGCAGCTTAAATGTCTGGAACTTTTTTTGAAACACTAAAAATAATCATGTATGCAGGACAGAGCAATTGCTGCCATAGGAGAATGGCAACTCGAAACAAAAAAGAATCTTGAGCCGGTAGATCTTTATATTGAGAATATGTACCCGGGGAAGGATTATCAAATGCTGATATTGATTTTTGAAATCATTGATGAAGCAGATGGGAGAACCTGCACATACCGGGGAATCGATATTGAAAAGGTAAGCGCTGAAAATGAAAGTTATACAAAATACGCATACAGAAAAGGATCAGCACGCGGTGGGGACATTACTCCTACGACAAAAATCAGCAGCCCGGTGGATAAGAAAATTAAAGGGATTAATGAAACAACCTTTAAGAATATTCTGAATTTTAAAACAGATAGATTAAGGGATGTAGATATATTAAAATTAATTCATGGGGAATTTCAAGAAAAACTTGATTCAATTAGTTTGGAAATTGAAAAACTTTTCACTAATTTCTCAAAAGAGGAATCAATGGCCACAGGGTTGTCATTTAAGGTAATTATGGATGGGACGGAAAAGTATTTACGGGATTATGACCTGATTAAAGAAATGATCATTGAATCTGGAAGTACAACCAGTTTTACCCATGCCGGAACAGAATCAAGAGCAAAAAATAAACTAAGTTCAGTTTCGGGAAAGGAGACAGATGAGGTATTCGGGTTTGCTGCACCTTTTAAATATTCTAGTCCTGATAAGTCAGGGTTTCTTAGTGGGTTTTTCAATAAAAAACTCAATTGGCGCAATTATCCAATAGGAGCCAATGAATCACTTGTGCTTGAACTAGGAAGAAAGTTTATTAAACAAAATCTGACAGGGTACTTTTATGGACATAATTACATGCTTGTACCTAATCCAATTATCAAAACCAGTAAGGATCAATTGAGCGATATAATTAGGCTCTTACAAACTGCTTTTGCAGAGGAAAAAGAAGCCAGGAAGGAAAAAAGAAAAAGAGCGGAAGATAGAGTACAAAAGATCATTGCAAAGGAGAAAAATTATTTCAACCTTGACATCTTGTTTTATTCTGAAGATTCGAAAACAGGAGCCATTTCCATTAATCTTATGCTTGAGGAAATACTTCCATCCCGGTTCAGAACTTTATTCATTGATACTCCGGAGATAGTAAACAAAAATATCTTATTTAAAAATGCCATTTATACCAAAAAGGAAGGTTATCAGGATTTGAAATTCAGTTTTCAGATCATTCGTGATTTTTTTGATAAAAATTTTCTGGACGTTGTTAACAAGCTATTTCTTGGAAAGCCCCTTTCTCAGGATTATGTGATAGAACATATCATCAGCCTGATTCGTAAAAACTATAATAAAAGCAAGACTTCTGACGGTTATGTCGAATACACCGAACTCACTGTGAAAAGGGCATTCATGCTGATTACGTATTTACAGGAACTTAAAATCATTTCTCACAATAAAAACTTTAAGTATATGGATGTAGAAGTAACGCAAAAAAAAGAAAGCAGTTTTGACCTGGATGGTTTTAACAGCTTTATAAGGGACAATCAAAATTTCCTTGACTCTGAAATAAAAGTGGGCATTTTTGCCGTGGGTGTATTGGTCAGGTTTCTGTTCGACATTCAAAGTCACAGTCTTAACAACACGCCATTTGAAAACAAACTCAGGGGGTACAAACTCAACCCTGAGGTTTTGATGAATATATACACAGAGGCCCTGGATAAAATCCAGAAGTATAAGAAAAACTTTTATGTATATACCGACCTGAGGGAGGTGATAAACCGCTATTTTATTGTCAATTCAGGAGAATTGGCCAAAATGACCAACAACGAAATCTCATTTTATTTCGTGGCAGGCCTTGAGATCGGTAAAAAATTTAAAAAAAAAACTGAATCAAAAGAAAATCAATAACAAACCCTAAATTAAAAAGCGATGAGCCAGATTATTGACAAAAGAAGTGAAATCCTTTTCCTTTATGACATTGAAAACGCCAACCCCAATGGCGACCCTATAAACGAAAACCGCCCCCGGTTTGATACCGAGAGCAGTACCGTTTTGGTTACTGATGTAAGATTAAAAAGAAGTATCCGGGATTACTGGTATGAATACAAAGGGTTTAACGGGAGGAACGGAACTGATGTATTCGTAAGGGAAACCAAATACAGCGAAGGAGATAAAGAATACATTAAGGACGGCAAACGCAGGGCAAAAGACTTTAATGAACAGGTGGATGATATTCTAAAAACCTGCGTTGATATTAGAGTATTTGGCGGAGTCATACCATTGAGTAATGCTTCAATAACCCGTTTAGGGCCTGTGCAGTTTCAAATGGGCAGGTCATTAAACAAAACTGAAATTATTGAAGAACAGGGAACAGGGGCTTTTGCTGCTTCTTCGGGTAAAACACAGTCAACCTTCAGAACAGAGTATAAAGTTCCATATGCCGTAATAGGATTCAACGGCATCATCAATGAGAAATCGGCACAATATTCCCTGATGACCAATGAGGATAAGGAACTTTTAAAAGAGGGTATCTGGGAAGGGACCAAAGCATTGATCTCACGGTCCAAGTTTGGCCAAACCCCTTTAATGCTTCTGGTAATTGATTACAATGGACCTTTTTATATTGGCAGTCTTCGTCAACGCATTAAACTCGAAACAGGCGAAATGAATGAAATGCAGGTACGCAATGTAAACGATTACCGGATTGACGTAACCGAATTGTTGAATGAACTCAAAGCCAACAAGGAAAAGATCGACAGCATTGAATTCCGTGCAGATTCCCGTTTGCAGCTGGTTTATAACGGTCATTCAATCTCAAAAATAAGCAAAGATGAACTCTAAGGATATTCTCATCTTCGACATAAGCAGCGAATATGGGCATTTCCGCAAGTACAACACCACCACTTCACCGCTCACCTATTCCATACCTACCCGAACTGCCATTGCCGGAGTGCTGGGGGCTATTCTGGGGATGGAGCGTGAAATTGCGGATGGGGTATATCCCGAAGGAGCAACACCCGTACAGGAGTATTTTGGAAAGGCCAATTGTGAAATTGCCGTACAGATACTTCATCCGGTTAAAAAGGAGAATGTGGCTATTAATCTAATCAACACTGCTGGTGCGAGAGAGCACTTTTATAATTTGACCAAAGCCGGAAGGACCCAGATAGAATTCGAACTGCTTAAGGAGCCACGGTTTCGTGTGTTTCTTGCCATAAAAGATCAGGATACCCTTAATAAGCTTGCCGAAAGGATACGGTTGAAGAAACATTATTTTTCTCCCTACCTTGGATTGGCACAATTCACAGCAACAGTCGATTTTGTCGAAGTGACCATGGCTGAACCTGTCCAATCCAATGGTTCTGAATTCGTTGAGTTCATCACCGCTGTCAACCTTTCAAAGGTTATTGGGGAGCCACCTGTTGAATTTGATTATTCAGCCATGTATTCCGCCAACAATATGCCCATGGAGATGAACCGTGTAAGAGAAGTTCAGGAGTATTCTGAGATCCTGATAGAGAAAAATGGACAACCCGTTAAGGCACGTGTGAAGGAGTATTATAGAATCAATAATCACGGTAATATCCTGTTTTTATGATTGATGAATTGTGGTCACATCCGGAAAAGCCATTGCTGGTACACTCTCGCGAAGTGGCAGCAATTGCTCTGGAAAGCATCAGGGGTAAAGAGTTTAACTTTACCTTTGATGTGAATGGGCAAACCCTTCCATTTGGTGATTATATCGAAGACCTGGTATACTTGTCTGCTGCTTTTCACGATCTGGGGAAGGCTACATTATTTTTTCAGGAATACATCAGAAATCCTGAGGCCCCACATGACAAAAGGAAGAGCCATGCGCTCCTTTCAGCTTTGTTTGTGTTCTATATTGCCGAGAAATACCTTGAAACACAACTACCAAATAATGTTTTTGCAAGACTATGTTCTGTATTTGCTTTTTCAGCAGTGAAACGTCATCATGGCAGACTGAATAACCTTTCGGATGAAATACTGATTGACTCAGAATGGAGTGAACTTATTCCAGAACTTGCAGGAAGTGTTAAACCCGAACTGGTTCAACCATTTATTGATGAACTTATTCAGGACTTTAATTTTAAAATATCATGGTCCGATTTCCTTCAATTCATTTCTAGAGAAGCTTATGATGAAATTCTGGACGACTTCTCCTTCGACATGCTGCAAAGCAGGTTAAAGAAACTCGTCAGCGATGTCAGAGTTTCACTCTATTATTTACATCATACTGTTTATTCGGCTTTGTTGTTCGCAGATAAAAATGAGGTAATTGTTTCATCAGGAGCAAAAGTGGAGCGGGCTGATGTTGAAGAAATGATAAATGAATATCGCGAAAAAAAAGGGTTCAACACTCCTTCTTTTGAAATTGACTGCCTGAAAAACGAATCATTTTTCTCTTCCATCGAAAACCTTGAAGAAGTTTTCAATAAAGACCAACATATTTACTCTGTTACTTTACCCACCGGATTGGGTAAAACAATAACAGCCTATATGCTGGCCGATCGGTTGCGCAAACTTGCAGGGCTTGAGCAAGGACGAATAATCATAAATATTCCTTTCACATCCATTATCGACCAGAACTATGAAGTTTATGCAGACATTTTGCAAACCAATGATTCATCGAAGTTGCTCAAGCATCATCACCTTGCTGATCCCGTTTACAAGTCTGGTGAAAATACCCGAGATTATTCGCAAAGTAAATTCCTGATTGAAACATGGCAGTCCGATACCATTGTTACGACTTTTGTGCAATTGCTTGAAACCATATTATCTTGTGATAAGGCCAAGCTTATGAAGTTTTGCCAGATGGCAAATGCTGTAATACTGCTTGATGAAATCCAGACCATCCCTTATCCACTTTGGGAAACCATTAGGGAGGTTTTTAATACTCTGGGCAAAAGAATGAATATGTACTTTATTCTGATATCCGCCACTCAACCCCTGATTTTCAACCCAGGTGAAGATATTGTTGAAATTGTGCCAGATCATAAAAAGTACTTCCGGTATTTTAACCGTACCCGACTGCTGATCAAGGAGACAGTTCAATTTGATACATTTCTTGATTATTTAGCAGATTATATTTCCCGTAATCCCAATAAGGATGTTTTATGTGTCCTGAATACAAAAAAAGCAGCCCTTGAGGCTTTTGAAAAAATCCGGGACATGGTTGACCCCGATCAGGTTGAAATGTTTTACCTAACCACTCTTATTACACCCTATGAGCGGAAGGACATTATCCAAAAAATCAAAGAGGCCTCAAAAAAACAAAAGATTATCATCTCCACCCAATTGGTTGAAGCAGGTGTAGATATCTCTGTTGATACTGTATTTCGTCAGCTTGCCCCGCTCGATTCCATTATCCAGGCAGCAGGGCGGGCAAATCGGTACAATGAAAAAGAGGGAGTATCTGATGTATTTGTTATTGACATTGAAGATTACCGAAAAGCCAGTAATCTTGTGTATGGTAGTGATTTGCTAATTAAGACGCAAGCGGTTTTGAAAGATTATAAAATTGTTGAGGAAAAGAATTACCTGGAGTTGATAGAGAAATATTTTGCTGAAGTGAGGAAGCAATCAGATAACACAAGTCAACCGATTCTCAACGCTATCAGAAATCTTGATTTTGGGAAAGTGGATTTTGAGCTGATCGAAAACCGTCGTACCGAATCGGTTTATGTTCAATTGAATGAGCGTGCAAGAGAGATATGGGAAAAATATGTTTCAATTTGCATTCAAAAGGATTTAAAGCCTTGGGAAAGGGATGAATTATTCAGTGAAATAAAATCAATTTTTTATGATTTTGTGATAAACGTTCCAATTCCATACAGTTCAGATCATATTGATTTTGACTCACCAAAGGAGCATCATTTTTATGTTTCCACCTTGGAAAGTCCCAGCCGGAACTACAAATACATTCTAGGAAGGTATGGCTTCAATACCGGTTACAGCGCCGACGAAAATGCAATGTATTTCATTTGATAAACCCTTAGGGTTAACCATTTTCCGGTCGGTGCAAATCAATGCCCTTTCATGTTTTTGGCCAACAATTTATGTTATAGCTCAGCAACTTTGTATTTTCCTTTTGCAAAATTGACCGCTGCTGCCCGAAAACGAATAAAATAAATTAAGACAGAAGTTTATGATTCAGAAAGTGACCATCCAATTCCCGGAAATAGCTTTACAAACCCGCGATGCTCATAAACTCAGGGGTTATTTTGGAAACATTTTTAAGGAATACAGCCCTTTATTGCACAACCATTTCGAAACCGGTGAGCTAAGGTACAGATACCCGCTGGTTCAGTACAAAGTGTTGGATGAAATACCAACCCTTGTGGCGTTGCAGGAAGGTGCTGAACTGCTTGTTAAACTATTTCTTAAAATCAGGGAAATTAAAATTAGTGACAATGTGTATCCCATTTATGGTAAAAACATTAAAAGTGAGATGATAACCATTGGGTATGGTGAAGAATTGCGCGAATACAGGTTTAAAACCCTTTGGATGGGATTAAATCAACAAAACTTTCAAAAATATGCATTACTTGCCACTCAGGAAGAAAAAAGCAAACTCCTGGATAAAATAATGACTGGTAATATTTTGTCGTTTTTTAAAGGGTTGAAAATATTTTTAGAGCCAGGCCAGCGAATTATGGCCAAAGGAAAGTTCTTGGAGAAAAAGACTAGGTTTAAAAACCGTGAGATGCTTGCTTTTTCGGGCAGTTTTGTTGTAAATGCCTGTTTGCCAAATGATATTGGCATAGGTAAAGCTGTATCAAGGGGTTTTGGAAGCATTGAAGAAATTTAAATAGAAGCATATGCAACTATTCATTAACACCTATGGAACCTATGTTCATGTAAAGGACGAAATGTTCGAAATAAGGGTGCCTGTGGAAGGGGAGACAAAAGAATACCGCAAACACCACTTTTCTGCCAAAAAGGTAACCAACATTTTAATGCCCAAAAGTGCAGCCCTGAGCACTGACGCGGTAATCCTGGCCCTGAAGCATAATGTGGATATTGTATTTGTTGACTTTGACGGGCAGCCCCTTGGAAGGGTTTGGCACAGCAAACTGGGAAGCACCACCCGCATAAGAAAAGCACAATTGGAAGCAAGTATGGGGCAGGAGGGTTTGAAATGGATTATTGATTGGGTGGGGACAAAAATTGAAAACCAGATTGAACTGATTAGCGATCTGAAAAAACACAGGCAAAGTATGCGCGAGTACCTCGATACGAGACTTGCACAAATAAAAAACATGCATGTGAGTCTATGTCAGATTAAATCGCAAAGCGTAAAAGAGGTTGCTGACACAATAAGGGGATTAGAAGGTACTTCAGGACGGCTTTATTTTGAGGTGCTGAGCTCTTCATTGCCCGAGATTTACCGTTTTAACGGGCGAAGCAGCAGGCCGGCAAAGGACCCCTTTAATGCTTTTCTGAACTATGCCTACGGCATTTTATATGGAAAAATTGAAAAGTGCCTGATTATTGCCGGTCTCGATCCATACCTTGGTTTTATGCATCGTGACGACTATAACCAGCTTAGTATGGTCTTTGATTTTATTGAGCCTTACCGGATTTATTGCGACACCTTGGTATTCAGGCTTTTTTCAGCAAAAAAAGTAAATAAATCACATACCGATGCCATTACCCAGGGTTTCAGCCTGAATAAAAACGGCAAGGAACTGCTGGTTAATGCCTTTAACAATTACTTTGATACAGATACCATTCGTTACCGGGGTCGGAACCAAACCCGCAGCAATGCCATACAAATGGATGCCCACGCCTTTGCCAACGCTCTGCTAAAAAGTGATGCCCGTGATGTTCTCGAGATAAAAACAGAAACTATATAAAACCCAGAAAAATGATAGCTTGGGTGGTTTATGATATAGAAAAAGACAAAACACGAAGCCAGGTGGCAAAAATTTGCAAACAGGCAGGATTATACCGTGTGCAATATTCGGTTTTTCTTGGCACGCTCGAACCAGATCAAAAAGACACCCTTGAGCTACAGGTGAGCGAATTGATAAACCACGAAAAAGACTCGGTTTATATTTTTCCTATGAGTAAGAGTGAATTGCAACAAACCAGTTTGCTCGGCCAGGCCTTTGACAAAAAACTGGTAACCGACGCAGTACAAGCACTGTTTTTTTAGCAAAGAATGTTTAGCATAACCCCTTCACATATAATTCAGTACCTGTTTTGCCCAAGATTTACCTTTTTTGAGCATGTGCTGGCTATACCGCAATATGAGGAAAAAAATTACAAAGTAATGCGCGGCCGTGAATTGCATACCCAAAAACTCGAACAAAATAAAGACTACCTGAGGCGCAGGGCAGGAGCCGTTGAAAAATTGTCCGACCAATACCTTACTAATGATCTTTTGCGAGGAAAAGTTGATGAAGTACTGGTTTTAAATGACGGTACCATGGCTCCCCTGGATTATAAGTTTGCTGTTTACGAAAATGTTGTATATTTAACCTACAAAACCCAACTGCATTGCTATGCAGTGCTGATTGAAGACAATTTTAGCAAACAAGTTAATAAAGGTTTTTTGGTGTACGTAAGAAGTAAAAACAAACTTATTGAGGTGGAAATCAGCTCGAAAGATAAGAAAATGATCAAAGAAACGGCCGAAAACATACTTCAAATCGTTGAAAAAAATGTTTTTCCCCGGGCCACCCATTTTAAGAAACGATGTTTGGGTTGTACCTATGCAAATATCTGCATAAAATAATTCCGGGATCAGACTTATTTTTAAGTAATAAAAAAATGGAATTAATCCGCTCAATATCAGAAGTTAATATTTACGGAAGATTTTTATTTATTGCGGAAATACGATCTTTGACATACTGGAAAAAAGCAATTTTTGGAATTCTTAAACAGGGCCTAATTGACTTATTGTCAATGGCTAAAGAAATGTACGGCTTACAGACCAATCTCCAACAAAACAAGGATTGAAACAATATACTGCTCTGCGCGACCGCTTCAGGCGCAAGCTCTTACAGACCAATCTCCAACAAAACAAGGATTGAAACTTTGTTTACATTAATGCCGACCCCTTGCCCAACATTCTTACAGACCAATCTCCAACAAAACAAGGATTGAAACATCCCAACTGCACAAACATTTGTTATAAGCCATTTTACTTACAGACCAATCTCCAACAAAACAAGGATTGAAACAATGGCATTAATTTCCAATTGGCTACATTCACTTCGCCCAACTTACAGACCAATCTCCAACAAAACAAGGATTGAAACCGAATACACCGCCCCGATAAGACTTCTGAATATTTCTTACAGACCAATCTCCAACAAAACAAGGATTGAAACAGGATTGTGGCCGATGCCAAGGGGTTCATCACCGATACTTACAGACCAATCTCCAACAAAACAAGGATTGAAACCAAACGCGGTTCAGGGATTGACACAGCGTTTGGCGCCTTACAGACCAATCTCCAACAAAACAAGGATTGAAACTGCATCGCGTTCAGGGTTTGCGTGGATATTACCGCCACTTACAGACCAATCTCCAACAAAACAAGGATTGAAACAGGCTTTATTAGTTCCTAACTTGCTGAACTTTGCAGGCTTACAGACCAATCTCCAACAAAACAAGGATTGAAACGTAAACATAAGGAGGTATATAATCATTATATCGAAATTCTTACAGACCAATCTCCAACAAAACAAGGATTGAAACCGGGAAACGACAAAGCAAACAGAGAAGAAAATTAACTTACAGACCAATCTCCAACAAAACAAGGATTGAAACGGATTAACACCTCCCTTCCCCATTAACCTCCGCAAGCTTACAGACCAATCTCCAACAAAACAAGGATTGAAACACAGGTTGTTAAGCCTGAACAACGGGGGGCCGTCGGCTTACAGACCAATCTCCAACAAAACAAGGATTGAAACGAGGCCCCGGAAACACCCGCAGGATTCCCTTCCTTCTTACAGACCAATCTCCAACAAAACAAGGATTGAAACGAAAAGAATTAGCCGGTATGCTTGTTAGGGTTCAGACTTACAGACCAATCTCCAACAAAACAAGGATTGAAACTATTGAAGAACCTGCCCCGCGAGCTGGCCGAGCTGCTTACAGACCAATCTCCAACAAAACAAGGATTGAAACAATAGTAGCGGTTATTTGCATATCTGTCCGAAGAAGACTTACAGACCAATCTCCAACAAAACAAGGATTGAAACTATCAAATAGAATATTTAGACCATATCCCGCAAAACTTACAGACCAATCTCCAACAAAACAAGGATTGAAACTCAACTTCGGCATGGCAGTTGGTTATTGTTCCATTCTTACAGACCAATCTCCAACAAAACAAGGATTGAAACAATTCTTGCCTGAAAGCGTTCATACGACCTGGGCTCACTTACAGACCAATCTCCAACAAAACAAGGATTGAAACTTACAGTCATCAATTAATCCCCACTGGTTCTCAATCTTACAGACCAATCTCCAACAAAACAAGGATTGAAACACAACATTGGTTTTTTCCCAGGTGAAAGGAAAATCAACTTACAGACCAATCTCCAACAAAACAAGGATTGAAACCAGATTTCAAACCCCCCATAATTCTTTGGCCAGAAGACTTACAGACCAATCTCCAACAAAACAAGGATTGAAACTGAACTTGCGGCGGAACTAAAAGAAATATCAAGGGTCTTACAGACCAATCTCCAACAAAACAAGGATTGAAACTTTGGGGTAACTTCTCGGCGTGGCTTCTGACCCTGGGCTTACAGACCAATCTCCAACAAAACAAGGATTGAAACCCGGTGCCGGTATCGGCAAACAAGGCCGTAACCTTCTTACAGACCAATCTCCAACAAAACAAGGATTGAAACATTCGCAATCGTAGATTAATTCGTGAAACTGGTTATGCTTACAGACCAATCTCCAACAAAACAAGGATTGAAACAGCAATAACAATGTTTTCATTGGTTCTGAAAAGATGCTTACAGACCAATCTCCAACAAAACAAGGATTGAAACAGAATTTAGGATTTAGAACCTACGAAAAGAACAATAACTTACAGACCAATCTCCAACAAAACAAGGATTGAAACTACCAAAGAAGCTCCACATATGTTAGATGCTTATTTCTTACAGACCAATCTCCAACAAAACAAGGATTGAAACGGACGATCTGGAATAATGATTCACGCGGGTAATTACTTACAGACCAATCTCCAACAAAACAAGGATTGAAACTGACGGAGGCCGAGTTTAGGGAAGCCTTCCCATGGTACTTACAGACCAATCTCCAACAAAACAAGGATTGAAACAAACCCGCCTCCAAAACCAACCGTTTCACACTCATCAGCTTACAGACCAATCTCCAACAAAACAAGGATTGAAACTTGTGGACCAGTTGTATGAGGACGTGAAGGGCATTACTCTTACAGACCAATCTCCAACAAAACAAGGATTGAAACCGAATACCTCTGTTTCCAAATGTTAACCATGAGCAGCCTTACAGACCAATCTCCAACAAAACAAGGATTGAAACATATTGTAGTGCGAAGCGAACAGTTAGCCGTTTTGGTCTTACAGACCAATCTCCAACAAAACAAGGATTGAAACTTCCGGCATAACACCCCTTATACCCCCAAATGGAGGCTTACAGACCAATCTCCAACAAAACAAGGATTGAAACCCAATCTTCGGGTTTTGGTGTGTGGTTTGTTACTCTCTTACAGACCAATCTCCAACAAAACAAGGATTGAAACGCGCTAACGCCAAACGAGAGCACTAAATACTTTGATCTTACAGACCAATCTCCAACAAAACAAGGATTGAAACACAATACCAAAACTAATGCAGAAAGCCGTGCGTAAGCTTACAGACCAATCTCCAACAAAACAAGGATTGAAACTTTTCATTTGTCGATTTGTATTGTGTTAATGCTTCGCTTACAGACCAATCTCCAACAAAACAAGGATTGAAACACTCGCTTTCCAGCCATATTATTTCAGCCTCGGCTCTTACAGACCAATCTCCAACAAAACAAGGATTGAAACTTAATGAGGGTTCCATATAGAAACAACCAAAAAAGACTTACAGACCAATCTCCAACAAAACAAGGATTGAAACTTATTTCGACAGCGATAACACTCCCAGCAATGTGGGCTTACAGACCAATCTCCAACAAA
>DHFW01000014.1 GCA_002402465.1 Bacteroidales bacterium UBA4814 | reverse complement strand
ATCAGAATTTAGTCGGATAACAGTGGTTCGAAACAAAAACTTTGAGGGTGTAATTGCCCGGAACGTTATTAAGCAACTCAGTGGTTGAGAAATTGAACACCTGGTTATATCCTATGTTGAGGTCAGAAAAGTTTTGTGTTTGCACTTCACCGTCGTCAATTTGCCAGCTAAGGTCAAAAGAGTTGATAGCTTCCAACCCATTTCCGGTTACTATTCCTGTAACCGCTTTTTCACCTGCAAAATATGAAGGAACGGTAATGCTGGTTAATGCCAGGTCAAAATTTGTGGGTGTCAAAAGAGCCACATCGTCAATGTACCAATAATTAATATTGTAGCTGTTTCCAATGAAGAAAAATGAAAACTGAAGTTCGTCGCTATTGAGCAGGTCGGGATTGGTGATTTCAATGGTCTTGGTTTGTGCAGGTAAGGAAGAAGCTACTGTTTGTGCCCAAAGGTTTGTCCAGGGCCCACCTTTTGTGCGGACCGATACGCCGATCTGGTAGTTGTTGCCGTAATGATCAACCATATGCTTGAAAGAAAACACCAAAATGGAAGCATCCTCCCCACTGAGGTTGATGGCAGGCGTAACCAACCTAGTTTCTCCATTAAAGGCCGGCGACCAGTTTAAGCGTGCTTCGGGCGCGGTACCTCCGGCATTGGCCGTATTCACCGCCGACCAGTTTCCGCTTTGGGAAGTTATCGTCCAGCCGCTTGCAGGCCAGGTGCCCGAAAAATTTTCCTGAATAAAATACTGCTGGGCTTGTACTCCCAAAACAGCTATGGCAAGAAGCAAAAAGGTAAAAGTTCTCTTCATAAAGTTGTGGATTAATTATTTACGGGCTCGAAAATACTCAGATTTTTCACAAATGAGGCATTTTACTCACATATTGTTATGTATAAATGTATTTTAGATTTTTTATGAAATCTTTTGGGTTGTTTCAAAATGCTGGTTTTGAGCTTGTTAAGTGATTTTTAAAAATCAGGTGTTTTCTACGGTATGTTTTTTGATAAAAACAACGGAAAATACGCTTGCACGAGGGCTGTATTAATGTTATTTTTGTAACGTGATTAATAAACTGTTAGGGAGTTAAGCTAATATTATGAAACATATTTTACTTTCTTTTTCGCTGGTTGCCGGTATTTTTCTTTCAGGGTTCTCCCAGGGCCTTTTATTAAAGGATGCCGACGGCAACGACATTACCAACGCCACCCTTACGGTTCATGGCAGTCCTTCGGCTTCTTACCTGAAAGCCCAGGTATATTTACATAACGAAGGAGAAGAAGCCATTGAAATTTGGGCCAGAAAGATAGAGCAAGAAGTGTTGCCCAATACTTTTAATACTTTTTGCTGGGCAGACTTTTGTTACGTTGTGTCCGTTATCGAATCTACCGGTGGTTTAAATCTTGATGCAGGTGCTACCAGCACCGACCTTGATTTTTACGGACAATACTTTCCCGAGGGTTATACGGGTTCAACCATTGTGAAGTACGAATTTTTCAGCCGCAACGAAAGCTTTGAAACGGTTAGCGTAACGGTTACCTACACCGCCGATGCCACCAGTGCTGCCGGCCCCAGGTTAAGCCAGGCCCGTATTGCCGACCCACGCCCCAACCCCGCGCGCGACTTTACGGTTTTCGACTACCAGCTGCCCCCCGAGGTGCGCAGCGCCCGTTTGGTGGTTAGAAACCTGACAGGCTCAGTGGTAATGGAGGTCCCCCTTGATCCTTCAGGAAGCCGCCTGAGGCTTGAAACCAGTTCATTAAACAATGGGATTTTCCTTTATTCGTTTGTGGTAAACGAACAAGTAGTCTTAACCAAAAAACTGGTTGTAAACAGGTAGTTCAAAAAAAATCTAATTTAAAAGCCGTTTGTCTGAACGGCTTTTTTTATTTTTACCGGTTTAACGCTTCAATTTATTCAAAAAGCCTTCAAAAATTTAAAAACGAAAAATTTCTGTTATGAGAAAAATTACTGTTTTACTATTGGTCTTTGTGCTTACTGGTTTTGTTTCGCAGGCACAGGTTAGCAAACCAGGTGTTCCCCCCAGTTTCTCCTGGCCTGAAGAGCGGCAGCAACTTGGCTTTGAAACCATGGCCCCTGTAAATGCTGCTGCATTGCTGGCTGAAGACATGATCTTTGATACCATTAAAGACATTCCCTGGCGTTTTGGCCAGCCCATTATGGTGGATATGGATCTGAAAAACGCCGGCTCGTGGTACGTTGCAGAAAACGGCGACCGTGTTTGGCGCCTGGGTATCAAATCGCCCGGTGCATATGCATTATCACTGACCTTCGATCGTTTTATCCTGCCTCCGGGCGCAGAGTTATATGTATACAAGACCGACCGCTCGCAAGTTGAGGGCGCTTTTACCGATCTCAACAATCAGGAAGATATGTATTTTGCCACCACCCTTTTTATGAGTGATGAAATTATAATTGAATATTATGAGCCCAATGGGGTGGCGTTTCCGGGCGAGCTGAAAATTGAAAGTGTGAACCATGCCTACCGCGATCCTTTGACTTATGTGAAAGCTTTTGGCGGGTCAGGATCGTGTAACCTGAATGTGGCCTGCCCAGAATCAGAAGGATGGGAAGATCAGATCCGCTCGGTGGGAATGATTCTTCGCAACGGCAGCGCCTGGTGCACCGGAGCCCTGATAAATAATACCGCCCACGATGGCCGTCCGTTTTTCCTTACCGCCAACCACTGCTATGCCACCCCCGGTTCGCTGGTGGTTTGGTTCAATTGGCAGAGTGAAACCTGCACCAATCCTTCCACTCCCCCTCCTTACGATGCTGTGGGCGGACTGGTTGACAGGGCCCGCAATGCAGCTTCCGACTTCTGGCTGCTGGAGTTTAACAACCCCATACCGGAGCATGTTGGCCCCTTCTTCTCGGGCTGGAACCGTGCCCTGCCCAACACCATTGCCGAAACCATTATTGGCATTCACCACCCCAGTGGCGACATAAAAAAATTCAGCTATGCCGAGGGTGGGGTAACCAACTCCTCTTATCTTGGCGCACCCGGCTCAGGCACTACCCACTGGCGCATTACCTGGAGTGGTGGAACGACCACCGAGGGCGGTTCTTCCGGATCACCCATTTACGATGCCCAGCACAGGATTATTGGCCAGCTTCATGGCGGATATGCAGCCTGTGGAAATACTGCTGCCGATTATTATGGCCGTCTGGGGGTTTCCTGGACCGGCGGCGGCTCCACAGCTACCAGGCTCAGCGACTGGCTCGATCCGCTGGGAACCGGCGCGGAGGCCATTGATGGCTACGATCCCTTTGGCGAACTGGTGGAAGACGTTACCAATTTAGAAGCCAACCCTCTTAGCCCGTATGCGGTTGAACTTACCTATGAGCTTAATGAAAACCAAAACCCCGTGCTCATTGCCTATAACACAGAAGAGGCTTTTGGCATTCCCAATGGCGAATATTACCTGGGGCAGGAAATCGCAGGCGGTGGCCAGGTGATTTATATAGGCGATGCCGAAGTGTTTTTACATGAGCCTCTGGAGGTAGCCACAACTTATTATTATACCATTTGGTCGCGCAGCGAAACAGGCAAATACTCCGAAGGTGCCCAGGCGCAAGCCACCACCCTCTGCCCGGTAATCAGCGAGCTTCCGCTGCTCGAAGGCTTTGATGCGCAAGAAATGCCGCTTTGCTGGGCACAGGAGCAGGTAGAGGGAACCCTCTCGTGGCAGATTGGCGCCGGCAACGGAACGGGGAATCCCGAAGAGGCTTACGAAGGAGACTACAACGCCTACTTTAAAGCTACTACCGAAAGTCAGCACGGAATGAGTACCCGCCTTATCACCCCGGTTATCGACTTTGGCGATTATGAAATGGGCGAGCTGAGTTTTTACCTGGCCAATGCCGAAAATGAAGAGCTGCAGGATGTGCTCCATGTGTATTATCGCGCTTCCGCGGAAGAAGACTGGCTGCTGCTGGCCACCTTCGATGTAGATGAGCCCGAATGGACGCTCGTTACAATAGAACTTCCCACCCTGGGCAGTGCCGCACAGTTTGCTTTTGAAGCGACAGCCGAAGGCGGTCATGGCGTGGCCATAGATCAGGTTTCCATTGCCGGCTATTACGATGCAGCGTTTCCGGCTCCCACAGACCTTACCGCTGCAGTAAACACCGAAGGTGTTGTAACCCTTGGCTGGACCGCTCCCGAAGTAACCCCTGAACATCCCGATTTGAACGGTTACCGTGTGTACCGCAATGGTCAACTGCTTGCAGCAGTTGCCGGCGCCGGTACCCTCGCATTTTCCGACACCGGACTGGAGGCCGGCACTTATACCTATGCAGTAACCGCCACCTACCAGAATCCTACGGGTGAATCTCTTCCATCCAACGAGGCTGAGATTGAAATTGAACCCGCTGCGATACAGTATGAGCTTACCATCCAGGTTTCGGGCAATGGCACCACCAACCCCGTTGCCGGTACTTATACCTATAATGAAGGCACCCAGGTGAATGTTTCGGCCAATCCTGCACCGGGCAGTTATTTTGTAAACTGGCTCGAAGATGGCGAAGTGCTTTCTGCTGAGCAAGTGGTGGTAGTTACCATGAATGACGACCGAAGCATAATGGCCGTATTTGCCCTTAACGAGTATGAAGTGGAGTTGCTCAGTTCGCCCGAAAATGTGGGCGTGCAAACCGGTGCCGGCACATACCAGCATGGGCAAACGGCCAGCATTGCCACCTCATTGCCCCATGGCTATACTTTCATTCACTGGAAAGAAAATGGCAACATCTTCTCCACCAGCCCATCCTTCCAGGCTGTAGTAACCCAGGACCGACAGTTTGTGGCTTATTATAGCGTGAACCAGTATGAGGTTACGGTTGCACCCGATCCTGATGGTGGTGGCCAGGTTTCAGGCGGTGGTGTGTTCGACTTCGGCACTGAAATTACGGTAACGGCCGAGGTGGAAGAGGGCTACGACTTTGGTGGCTGGCGCGAAAACGGGCAGCTGGTTTCTAATGAACTTTCATACACCTTCGTGGTAGAAAACGACCGCGACCTGGTGGCACGTTTCAACATCAAAACCTACCTGGTAAGCCTGCAGATCACCCCCCAGGGCTCGGGTGTGGTAAGCGGCGGTGGCACCTTTAATCATGGAGCTACGGCCAATGTTGCGGCGGCCATTTATGCGGGTTATCAGTTTGTGGCCTGGGAAGAGAATGGCGAAGTGGTTTCTACCAATAACCCATACAGCTTTACCGTCACCTCCAGCAGGTCGCTGGTGGCCGTCCTGGAATCTACCGCCAAAACCCTGGTGCTTGCCGTTGATGGATTGGGTACCACCTATCCTCCTCCCGGAACCTATACCTACCAGCTTAACGCCAACGTAAGCGTGGCAGCTGTGGCAAATCCCGGCTGGCACTTCGTCAGGTGGGAAGTTGACGGTGAAACCGTTACCGAGTCAAACCTGCAGCTTACTATAACCGATAATATTAGCGCCACGGCCTTTTTCATGGAATCGGTCTCCACCAACGATCTGACAGAAGAAAACGGATTGCGGATTTATCCACAGCCTGCTTCCGGTCAATTGCATATCGAATGGAGCAACCTGGCAGGCCATGCCGTGATAGAGATGTTTAACCTGAGCGGTCAGCGCATGATGCTGGTCGAAGAGCATGCTTCCAACCAGGGTATGTTGCATACTACCCTCGATGTAAGCCAGCTTCAGAGCGGATTGTATCTGATGCGTATTACCAGCAATGGCAATGCCATTATGCAAAAAGTAATGATTCAGTAAGAAGCATCATTCACTAATGAATAGGGATGGCTCCACCCGGGGCCATCCCTCTTTGTTTTCCGCGAAAGCGAAAAAAGGAAGGAAAAATATAAGGAAGATGGTTTGAAATGCAGTTTTCATGAAATTGGTTATTTTGACTTTTTTTCTGGCAAAGGCACTTTTAAAAACCCAGGACAAAACTACCGGTAAACCAAGCTTTGGCCTATCCCCACTTTTTGGTATTTTGGGGTGTGTAACCACACTTTGATTAACTTCGCAGTGCTATGCAGGAAATTGTTTTCATACTCGTATCGCCGGCCCGCGAAGAGAATGTGGGCGCTGCTGCCCGTGCGCTGAAAACCATGGGATTCAGCAAGTTGTGGCTGGTAAATCCGCAATGTGAACATTTGGGAGCACGCGCCCGGGCTACCGCGCACGGATCGAACGACATCCTTGAAAATGCCGCGGTTTTTTGCAGCCTGGAAGAGGCCCGCAGAGGTATTTCGCTGCTCATAGGCTCCGCGGCCAAAAAGCGCAATGTGGCCGAAGATTACCACCGCGTGGAGGACCTTCCGGAGATCATCCTTGGTAAGGATGATACGGTTGAAAAAGTGGGTATTGTATTTGGTTCGGAAGAGTCGGGTCTTACAAATAATGAACTTGCCTTGTGCGACCTGCTCTCAACCATCCCGATGGTTCGTAAATACCCTTCGCTGAACCTTGGGCAGGCGGTGATGGTGTATGCTGCTTACCTTTCGAAGCTAAGCCTTGTGTATGCCCGAAAAAAGGACAGGCCCGCCGGAGAAAATGAACTACAGGTGGTGAAACAAAAAGCTGCCCAGGTGCTCGGCGATGTGGGTATTGACCCTGATGGAAATATTTTTCCGCGAATAATGGAGCGGCTCATGTTATTGGATAAGGACGACCTGAACCTGTTTCACTCCTTTTGTAAATTTTACCTGAAGAAATACCACCATCGCCTGAAATAAGGATATTATTTCTGCAGCTTTCTTGAGAGGCTCAGCATGATCAGCCTTACCCTTTTCCCAAAAAGCATGGCTGAGCTGAGGCAAATCAGCGAAAAGGCAAACACGGTAAACGGCACGCCGATATAATCGGCCAGGGCCCCTGCTGCCAAACTGCCAAGGGGGGTAATGCCCATAAAGGTGAGGCTGTAAAGCGACACGATACGTCCGCGCTTCTCTTCATCGGCAATACTTTGAAGCAGGGTGTTGGTGGCATTAAAGTGTACGATCATGCCAAAGCCGGTTACTACCAGGGCCAGCATCGACAAGACTTTTAACGGTGAGAGGGCAAAAATGGCCAGGCCAAGGGCAAACAATAGCGAGGTTCGGAAAGTAAGCGCCGGCACTGTCATCAGGTTTTTTCGCGAAGCCAGAAATAAAGCACCCGACAGGGCGCCTGCACCCAGCGCTCCGGTGAGGAACCCAAGCATTTGGGCATCGCCTTTCAGGATGTCGGCTGCAAATAAGGGCATCAAAGTCTGGAAGGGCAAACCAAAAAAACTGCTGAAAATCAACAAAAGCAGCAGATACCTGAGCGAGCGAAAATGCCAGGCATACTTCAAGCCTTCAACCAGCTGCTGAATTATGGAACCAGCCCGCTGTCGCCTTATGGTTTTTTCTATTTGGATGGCAAGCAGCCCGGCAATGACTGCCACAAAGCTCGCCCCGTTGATGAAAAAACACCAGCCTTCGCCCACCAGCGAAATGAGCAGGCCACCGATAGGCGGGCCAATAAAGCGTGCCAGATTGTAAAGGGAAGAATTAAGGGCAATGGCATTGCCAAGGTCTTCGGGCTGGGTTATGATATCGGGCACAAAAGCCTGACGGAACGGGGTATCGAAAGCCAGGATAATGCCGTTAAAAACGGCAATGGTAATAATCCAGGTAACGGTAATTCGGTCGGTCAGCACCATCCAGGCCAGGAAAAAGGCTACCAGCATGGCCAGCACCTGGGTGAGAATGATGATCTTGCGGCGATTCCAGCGGTCGGCCAGTACACCGGCAAAAGGGGTAATGAAGAGCGACGGAATCTGCAGGGCGAAAACCACTGTTCCCAAAAGCAGCGCCGAGCCTGTCAGGCGGTAAACCAGCCAGCTCATGGCAATGTTCTGCACCCAGGTGCCAATCAATGAAACGCTTTGCCCCCAGAAATAGTAGCGGTAGTTGCGGTATTTCAGCCCGCGGAAAATATTCCGTATCGAGTCGGGGCTAATGAAATTGATACCGCGGAAAAACTGCATGAAAACCGGGTTTGAAACAATGCACAAACTTACAAAAATACGCAGTTGTTTTTTTCAGCTTATCGCGAAAATCCGCATCTATCATGCCTGGATTAACAAACAGGATATCGGGCGGATGCCTTCTCACCTGGTCTAATAAGAGGCTGGCCAAACAGGGCGTTTCCCTCACCACGCCAAACATGGTCTGGATTAAGGGTATCTTTTCCCGGATGCAATGGTTAAAAAAAGTGTTCGGAATCGGGCATGGGTTGCATCAAAACGAACAACCTAGCCATATATCAGCTTGTTTGGCATATTAAGAATTCATTGCTAAAAAAATCACTGAAAAAGGCTTTAAACTCGGGGGTTTAATAAATTGAATAAAGTAATGCTTACATCAAAGCGAAATTTCCTAATTTTAAAGGCATAATATTTGTGTAAAACGCTCGAGTTTTTCAAGAAAAAAATAACCCCTAAAACCCATACAAATGAAAAGGATTTTTTTGCTTTCTGCCGTGGTCCTCATGATTTTTGCTGCAGGCTGTCAGCGTCGCACGGTAAGCCGTATCGATCCAGGTCAGGCGGTCGATCTGAGTGGCCGCTGGAATGATACCGATTCGCGCCTGGTGGCCGAAGAGATGATTCGCGATGTGCTGAGCCGCCCCTGGCTGAGTCGTTTTGAAACCCAAGCTGGCAGAGTGCCGGTGGTTATTGTGGGCGATGTGCGCAATCGCAGCCACGAGCATATCGATGCCGAAACCTTTATCCGCAACATGGAGCGCGAGTTTGTAAACAGCGGTGCCGTGCGCGTGGTGCAGGGCGCCGAGTTTCGCGAGCAGATCCGCCAGGAAAGGGCCGATCAGCAGGAGTTTGCCTCGCCCGAAACCATGGCACGCTGGCGCCGCGAAATCGGGGCCGACTATATGCTCACCGGCACTATGAACTCCATAGTGGATCAGCACCGCCGCGACCGCATCATTTATTACCAGATCAACCTGGAACTCACCGACATGGAAACCAACGAAAAGGTTTGGATCGGCGAGAAACAAATCAAAAAAGCGGTCAGGAATTAATCCCGTTTTCTTGGCATGAAAAAATCCCTGCTTGTGGTCATTGTTTTCCTGTTGATGCTGACGGGCTGCCGCACCTATTACCAGCGCGAGCAGGAGTTTCATAGCTATTTCCGTACCGGGCGGCTGGAAGAAGCTGCCCAGGCACTGGAAAGGAGCAGGGATGCCTCGCGCGGGAGAAACCAGCTGCTGCACCTGCTCAACCAGGGCGTGGTGCAGCATATGCTTGGCAATTATGCAAAAAGCAATGATCTTTTTGAGCAGGCTTTTATTCTTGGCGAAGATTACCGCAAGGATTTTATGGATGAGGCCATCGCGCTGTTTTCCAATCCAAAAATGACTGAATACCGGGGCGAGGATTTCGAACTGCTGATGGTGCATTACTTTAAGGCCATGAATTTTATTCAGCTTGGCGACCTGGATGCCGCCCTGGTGGAATGCCGCAGGCTAAACATTAAGCTGGCTGCCCTCGAAGACAAGTTTACCTCGGAAAATCGTTACCGGCGCGATGCCTTTATCCATAACCTGATGGGCATTATTTATGATGCCAGCGGCGATTTCAACAATTCTTTTATTGCCTACCGAAATGCCTACGAGATTTACCGCGACGATTACACTGATCTTTTTGGCGTTTCGGCTCCAATGCAATTGAAATACGATCTTGTAAGATCGGCCTACCGAACGGGTTTTTCTGACCTGGGCAGGGAATACGAATCATTGTTTGGAATTCAAAACCCAGGCAATCCGTCCTCTGGCGAAGGCGAGCTGGTATTTTTCTGGCAAAATGGGCTGGGGCCGGTCAAAGAGGAGTGGAGCATCAACTTCAGCATTATTCGCGGGGCGGGTGGCAACGTGCAGTTTGTGAATGAAGAAATGGGCCTGTCTTTTCCGTTCTTTTCGGACGGGCAATCCTCGGGCGACCTCGGCGACCTTCGCCTGGTGCGGGTGGCGTTTCCCAAATATGTCGAGCGCAGCCCTGTCTTTACCGGGGCACGCCTGGTGGGCTCGCGGCAGCAGGTGGGCCTGCAACTGGCCCAGGATGTCAATGCCATTGCTTTTAAGTCGCTCGAAGACCGCATGCTGCGAGAAATGTCAACAGCCCTGCTGCGGCTGGCCGTGAAACAGGCTTCAGAACAAAGCCTTCGTAGCCAGGACGATCGCCTGGGGGCCGTTTTCAGCATACTGGGGGCAGTAACCGAACAGGCAGATACGCGCAACTGGCAAACCTTGCCACACTCCATACACTACGCGCGCATGCCACTACCGGAAGGAGAAAATCAGCTTGAACTCGAATTGCTCAACGCCGCTCAGCAGGTGGCCCGAAGGGTGCCCCTGGAAGTAACCATAAATGCCGGCAGAACAACTTTCAGGAATTTCCACACCCTGGATGCAAAACCACTGGGTGCCCGTTAGGGCTAGGCTAAAAAATGCGGTAGCCAAATCCCCACTCAATGTAATCGGCCTGGAAAAGGTGCGACTTCAGCGTGAGGCTGATCAGCCATTTTTCAGAAAACTGGTGGCGAAGCCCTACCCGGTTATACCCTTTGCCATCTTCGTTGTTGGCGGCATACAAATAAATGCCCTGCTTTATAATAAAGGAGGTTTTCCCAAACAGCTGCTCGTACGAAACATGCAAGCCCGGCTTAAGCAATCCCGCCGGTGAGGCCGGCTCCCGGTCCAGGCGTCTGAGCACCTCCCTGTCAGAATACCCCCAAAAAACATCGGCACCCACGCCCAGCAGCACTTTTTGCGAAATCGGCCTGCCCAGGGTGGTGCTCAGGGTAAATTCCGCGAAAGCGGGCCCGCCCGGAGGATAGAGCCTGGTGTAGCCTCCGGCACCAAAAACCCTTAGGGACCAAGGGGCTTCCGTTTGCCTTAAAAAGTTTCTTTCGGGCAATACGGGGTCGGGCTTCATGTGCCTGGCCAGGGCAAATTTAAAGGCAGGGATGTTGAGCCCCTTGTTGGGGGTGCGGGTTTTGCCATTGCTGAAGTGCGTCAGGCCAAAGCCTGCCCGCAGGCTAAAACCATCGGAAATGGCATAAGCCGCCTCCAGACTGGTGTTCAATAAGATATTCAGCGGTTTGCTAATGGCAATATTTCCCTCGTTGTCGGGTTCGTTATAATAGTTTGTGAGCCAAGCCGCCCCCAGTCCAAAATGAAAATTCAGGCTCAGCTTGTTTTTCCGCGCAAGCGGCAATAATATATGCGGGAAAGCCCCGAAGGCCTTCCCCAGCATTTCAGGATAGCCCAGGTCGGCATACATAAAAGTTATGCCCATGTCTGGGAAATTGTATGCGTGGTGCCAGGGTTTTGCCCCGTCAACGGTGCCTGACAGGCTAAGGTGAAACTTGGGAAAAAGGCCGGTATTAAGCTGGTCCATATTTGTGCCATGCGGCCACACCCAGGCGCCATAAGCGGCCCCGTTAATTCGCGTGAAAAACACCCCACTGCTTTCGTGAGCAGCTGCGGGCGTAACGACCAGCAGAACCGGAAACAAAAAAAGGAATACCGTACGCCGCATTTTTGCCATGGTTTGCTTGCTTCTTTTTTTACAAATATATCCCTTTCCCGCCACAAAGCCTATGGTGAATTGTTGCTACCTTTGCACAAAAATTTTGTTATGGATAAGCGACTTGCAGCATTTTCGGAGCTGCTCAATATAATGGACGACCTCAGAGCCAAATGCCCCTGGGACAAAAAACAGACCCTCGAAAGCCTGCGCCACCTCACCATTGAAGAAACCTACGAGCTGGCCGATGCCATCCTGGAGAACGACCTGGATGAGATTAAAAAAGAGCTGGGCGACCTGATGCTCCACATTGTGTTTTATGCCAAGATAGGAAGCGAAAAGGGGGCTTTCGACATTGCCGATGTGCTCGAAAGCATTAACAAAAAGCTGATCAACCGCCACCCCCATATTTATGGCGATGTGGTTGCCGACACCGATGAACAGGTGAAGGAAAACTGGGAAAAGATCAAGCTCAAAGAAGGCAAGAAGAAGGTGCTTTCGGGCGTGCCCAAGTCATTGCCCGCCATGGTAAAAGCCTATCGCATACAGGACAAGGCGCGCGGCTTTGGCTTCGACTGGGAACACCCCGGGCAGGTGTGGGACAAGGTGCAGGAAGAGCTGGGCGAGCTTCGCGAAGAAATTGAAAAAGGCACCAGCCACAAAAGAATTGAAGAAGAGTTTGGCGACCTGATGTTTGCCCTGATCAACTATTCCCGCTTTATCGATGTGAACCCCGAGAATGCCCTGGAGCGGACCAACAAGAAATTTATCCGCAGGTTCTCCTACCTCGAAGAGCAGGCCGCCCTGGCGGGCAAGGACCTCAAAAAAATGAACCTTGCCGAGATGGATGTTTTCTGGAATGAAGCCAAAGATTACGAGTAGTTTTTATCCCCATTATTTTCGGTCTCAAATTCCGTTCGGTTATGACTACAGTTCGAAAATGCTTGATGCTGGCATCTTTTCTGTTTCCTTTTCTTTTACAGGCCCAAACCTTTGAGGTGGAAGGCGAGGTAATGGGATTGTGGAATGCCGATACGATAAAGGTTACCGGCAATATTTTCCTGCCCCCGGGTTCAAGCCTTTTTATCGAAGCAGGGGTGGTGGTTGAGTTTCAGGGCTTCTATGGCTTTAAGGTCGAAGGCAGCCTGCAAGCCCTGGGCACAGCGGCTTCGCCGGTGGTATTTACCGTAAACGACACCACCGGCCTGCACAATGTATATGCCCCCGGCGGCGGATGGAGCGGCATTCATATGGTGGCTGAAAGCGAAGAGGATAACATTACGGCCATTTTCGACCATTGCCACTTCGAATATGCCAAGACCTGGCAGGAAGCCAGCCTGCCGCACGGCGGGGCAGTGTATATTTCAGGCCCCATCAGCGCCAGCTTTCAGCATTGCAGCTTTTTGCACAACCGGACCTACCTGAGCGGGGGCGCCATCTATTTTAACGGGGCATCACCCCTGATCGAAAACTGCTACTTTTATGGGAATCGGGCCGGCCACGAGCCACCCGTGGAAGAAAACTACGGCTATGGCGGGGCGGTTTGCGGAATAAACACCAAAGCTTCGATCCGTGGAAACGTCTTTTTCGACAACTGGTCAACCGGCATAGGAGGGGGGCTGAGCATCGACAACGGCGACCCACTGATTGAAAACAACATTTTCGAAGGCAACGACAGCCCCCTGGGCGGTGGCTTTGGCATACTGCGCTCGCAGGTGCTGGGCACCATCGCCAACAACCTGGTGGCAAACAATTACTCCATATTTTTTGGCGGGGGCATTGCCCTGATCGAGGTACGGGCCAACCTGGCCAACAATACCATCGTGGGCAACTATGCCGGCTATGGCGGTGGTATATTTTTCAACTTCGAAGCTTTTGTTAAGGTTTATAATACGGTGATCTGGGGCAACACTGCCCATGGCGATTATGGCGGGTCGGTTTATATATGGGATGGTCCTTCCGTGCCCGACTTTTATTACTGCAACATTGAAGGTGGACAGGAAAATTTCGATGGGGCCACTTTTCTTGGAGAATAC
The DNA here is from genome assembly GCA_002402465.1 of Bacteroidales bacterium UBA4814. Lineage (GTDB taxonomy): Bacteria > Bacteroidota > Bacteroidia > Bacteroidales > UBA7960 > UBA7960. The sequence goes on along the minus strand of DHFW01000014.1, from coordinate 15,547 downwards.
CTGCACAACATTGACCTGGACCCGCTTTTTGCTGCAGAAGGCGACCACCCCTGGCAGCTCCTGCCCGGGTCGCCCTGCATCAACGCCGGCACAGAAGACCCGGCCTTTCTGGCCCTGCCCGCAACCGACCTGGCCGGCAATGAACGCATTCAGCTGGGCCGCATCGACATGGGCGCCTACGAGTCCGACACCATGGCGTCGAGCAGCATAGCACAACAAAGGCCTCCTGCGCTGCAGCTCAGTGTTTTTCCCAATCCCGTAAGGGAAACAACCAGCGTTACATTGCAAGTCACCAAGGCAGGCATGGTAAAAGTTTACCTGGTGAACACCCGCGGGCAAAGGCTATTGATGATTCATGAAGGATTTCTGGAACCCGGCCGCCACGAGTTTATATTAAACCTTACTGAAGCCCTGCCCGGCAAGGGGGTGTACTTTATTGTTGGCGAAAGCATGCAGGAAAAAGTGGCTGCAAAAGTGGTGGTATGGCCCTAGGGCTTTGAGCGTTCAGATAATTTTATTCTTAGAAAGGAAATATTCCAGGTCGTAGAAAAAGGCTTCGTGTTTCCTTTGCGTTTTCTCACTTACCTCGATTATGGTTTGTACCTGGCTGATCTTGCGCAGGTCCTTCTGAAACTGCTTCAGGTCAAAAAAATCACTCATATTCCAGAACAGCAAAAGGAAATCGGGCACGGGCGTTTCGCTCAGAATGGGGCCTTCGCTGCTTTTGTTGCTGAGCAAAAAAACCTGCATGCGGTACTGCTGGTAGTGGTACTGGAACAGCGAAAAAGCTGCCTGCTTTGTTTCTGAAAAATGATGGGTAAAATCGCCGATGCGCTCCAGCTCGAAGCCAAGCCCCTGGTTCAGCAGCCATGCCAGCCGATAGTCTTTCTGGGTGCTGAAAACCGAAAAAACCGTAAAAGGCGATTCGTAACCAAGCTTCAGTGCGATCTTTTTTGCCATAATATTTAGCCCGTTTTTTGGAGGGGCTTATTGCAAAAGTAAAATTTCTTCAGCTTCTTTTCCGCCTTTTGTGCTCAACATTAAGGTGTTTTACAGACCTCAAGAGCTCCTCGCTTTTTTGTAAGCAACTCCCTGCCTTTTTAGTTACAAATTTGGATAACTGTTTAATTACCAACAACTGCTCCTTCTACACTCACCACTTTTTCAAGTATTAGCCATTCACAAAAGCTTTGGAGTGCGGTTTCAATGGTTATATGAACTTTGATAGGCAATCGCCAAAGCAGGTGTATTGGTCAGGGTAACCAATATCAGATTTGTATCTGAAGAAACAGCTGCGTTGGTAATTATTTCTTTCCATTTCGAAATTCATTAAGAAGATTGAAAAATCTTAAAAATCTGAAACTGAAAGCCCCATTTCTTCCAGGTAAGGGCAAACGTTCATTGGCCTGCCAAGCATTTCCTTAAGGGTAAGAAAAATCAAACTTTTCTTTGCGCGGGTCATTGCAACATAAAACAGCCTCCTTTCCTGTTCCAACTGGTACTCATCCTCTGCATACTTAATTGGCCAGATCCCATCATTTACATCAAGTATCACAACTGTTTCAAACTCCTTCCCTTTAGCCCTAAGAGCCGTCATCAAATGAACATTGGAGCGGATACCCAAATCAATGTCATCATTGTTTTCCTCATAGGCTGTCATTTTTTTAATGGCATTTTCAACATGGTCAATGAACCCCCAGAAATCATTACCATATTTTTCTGCATATTCAACCATATATAAAAAGGGAGGGTCTTTATAAAAAATGTCGTCATCTGATTTTGCAAAATGTTTTTTCAATCCGGCCATTTCTTCTCCAATATTGAAAATGGCTGCAGAAACCGTTTCGCTGTTAACAACCTTTGAAATTGTATGATGGAAATTCAAAATATGGTTACCCTTAATTGTGTAAGGGTATTCAAACAAAATATCAAGTCCCTGCTGGAAAGTTCTGGGAGACCTCTTCTGTAAAAAACTTTTTAGGCTTACATACTCTGCTTTTTTCAGAGGGTACCTGTAAACATGGTTGCAAAAGCTTAGTAAATCATTTATGATTACATCTGATGACTTTCTGTTGTTTTTTTCAGGAATTACTTCCAAGTGTTTTTTCAAATCATTAAAAGCATGGCTAAGAAGGATGTTCAAGTCTTCTTTGGCATAAAACTCAATGTCGTGCGATGTTAAGGTAATTTGTATTGGAATTAACTGTCCCTTCTTCCGACTGATAATTGCAATCTTTTCAGAGTTGTTATGTTCTTGAAACTCTTTTGCCAACTCAACCACAAATTGCACCGACTCCATATGGTTTTTAAAAGCAATGGGCAAAACCATTGCATTAGAATTCAACACAGGAGTAACCTTTTTGTCAACGCGACGTTGGTTGTTTTTGATTAACCTTTGTGAATAATCAACAATGTTTTTGGGCGACCGGTAGTTAATGTCAAGAATATGAGTTGAAAAATTTCCATCAAAATACCTCTCGGGATGCAGGATAAAGTTGGGTGAGGAAGCCCTCCATTCAAAGATTGCCTGATCATCATCGCCAACAATAGTCAGTTTGCTTTTATTTAACTCCACTAATTTCTTTATCAAAAAAAGGTCAAGTGGATTAATATCCTGAAATTCATCAACCATTATGTGTTGATAGCGCTGAGGGGCTGGGAAAACCCTTCCATCAGAATACTGCTCATTTAATTTGATCAGCGCCCAGTATTTTTGATCATCCAGAGTTATTAAAGATTGTTTCCAAAGGCTCTCAGTTGCTTTTTTCCAAAACTCCAGAAAAGGCTTGAGTTGTCCAACCAAATCATTTTTACCTGAATCCAGTAATTCAGGGTCAGCCAATGGATTGTATACTTTTTCAATAAAGTATTTTAATAGGTTATTGGATTCAAGCCAATTCAAATGAAGGGAAAATTGATTCAGAAAAGCCTGTTTGTCATAATCATGCCTGAATCCAAGGGTTTTTAATTCCCCGAAAATTTGAATTAACTCTGAATATTGGTATCTGAGGTTTGAAAGTTTTCCCAGAATTGGTTTGTCCTCCCAGAGAGGCCTCAAGCTATTGTTAATCAAAAAGAAATTATCCAGCTTACTGGTTTTAAGCTGGATTCCATCCTTAAGCCCTTTAATGTAATTGAAGCCCCATTGATTCAAGGTTTCAATCCTGGTAATATTCCTCAACTCTTTAAACTCTTCGCGAGAGTTTATTCTGTCCCTCAATTCGTCTCTTGCAACCCGGGTAAAGGTAAATATCAAATATTTGTTTTTCCGGTTTGAAGCATTGGCATCTTCAAGGCACTTCCAAAGTAATGTAGCTGTTTTGCCGCTGCCAGCCGGGGCTAAAGCCCTTGTAAAGTCATCATCGCATTTTGTAAAACCTTGCTGCGATTTGTTTAAGACAAATGTGCTCATGGCTTTGGGTTTTATTCACACTAGGAGAATTTTATGCCGCGGTCAATTCTTCTGCGATCATCTCTGCCTGCTTCAATACGGTTTCGGTGGCCAGTTTCTGCATGTCGGGGGGATAGCCAAAATGTCGAAGCGTGCGCTTTACAATAACCTTTAGTTTTGCACGGGCACTTTCTTTTATTGCCCAGTCGATGCTTGCGTTTTGCCTTACTCTTTCCGTTAACACCACGGCAAGTTCCCGCAATGTGTCTTTTTGCATCAGCTCTCTGGCGCTCTGGTTGTCAGCCACTGCCGTGTAGAAAGCATATTCAAAATCGGTAAGCCCCATATCTTTGGGTTCATTGTCCATTTTAACAATTTCCTTGCTTACATTGATGAGCTCTTCCATGACTTCCGCAGCCGAAAGGATTTTGTTCTGGTATTTCTTAATGGCTTCTTCAAGCATTTCCATCAAGGACTTGCTTTTTACCAGATTGGTTTTTGCCCTGGCTTTTATCTCATCGTTCAGCAATTTCTTTAAAACCTCGAGGGCAACGTTTTTATGCTCCATCCCTTTAAGCTCGAGCAAAAACTCTTCAGAAAGGATGGAAATATCCGGTTTCTTAAGACCTGCAGCATCGAAAACGTCAATGACGTGTTCAGAAACAAGCGCCTTATCAATTACCTGCCGAATCGTGGTCTCAATACCCTGGTTGGTTATGCCTGCACCTGTCCTGTCAAATTTGGCCAACCGTGCCTTAACTGCCTGAAAAAAGGCAATTTCATCCTTTGCATCCATGGCCTGCTCATGTGGTATGCCTATGGCAAATGCTTTGGATAATGCGGTGACTTCGTTGACGAAACGCTTTTTCCCATCATCCAGGCCAAGAAGATGGTCTTCTGCAGCCAGAATTATGGACAGCTTCTTCGATGTGCCTGCCTCGAAATAATCTTCGTAAGGGAAACCATGGAACATTTGAGAAACCACCTCCAGTTTTTCAAGCATAAGTTCAACCGCCTGTACCTGAAGTATGGCCGGGTCACCCTTGCCGCCGGCTTCTGCATAAAAGGCAAGGGCTTTTTTCAGATCTGCAGCAATACCAAGGTAGTCGACGATAAGACCGCCGGGCTTATCGCCGTAAACACGGTTTACCCGGGCAATGGCCTGCATAAGGTTGTGCCCTTTCATGGGTTTGTCAATGTACATGGTATGCAGACAGGGAACATCAAAGCCCGTTAGCCACATATCTCTTACAATAACCAGCTTCAAAGGATCATTAATGTCCTTCATTCTGTCGGCCAAAGCCCTGCGTTGTTCCTTCGTGGTGTGGTGCTTTTCTATTTCGGGTCCATCTGCTGAAGAAGATGTCATCACTACCTTGATTGCTCCCTTGTCCAGTTCGCTGGAATGCCATTCAGGACGAAGCTTAATAATGGCAGCATATAATTCAGCGGCAATGCGTCTCGACATGGCTACTATCATTCCCTTGCCAACGAAGACCTCCTGTCTTTGCTCAAAGTGAAAAATTATATCTTGTGCAATATTGGCAATCCGGTTTTCGCTTCCCACCAGGGCTTCCAGCTGCGTCCATTTTGCCTTGGCTTTCTGGGAAATGGTCAGATCCTCTACGTCAAGGGTCTCATCCAGTTCTTCTACCAGTTTACGGCCTTCTTCACTAAGGCTTACTTTTGCCAGGCGACTTTCGTAAAATATTTTTACGGTTGCCCCATCTTCTACCGCCTGGGCAATGTCGTAAACATCAATGTAATTACCAAAAACCGCAGGGGTGTTTTTATCTGTGGTTTCAATGGGGGTACCGGTGAAACCCAGGTAGGTGGCATTTGGCAAAGCATCGCGCAAATATTTGGCAAAACCGTAAACGACCCGCTTACCCATTACATTTCCATGCTGGTCTCTTAAGTCTATGGTTTTTGCCCTGAAGCCGTATTGGGTGCGATGCGCTTCGTCGGCAATCACTACAATGTTCTCTCTGTCAGAGAGTTCTTCATAAATGTTGCCCTCTTCGGGCTGGAACTTGTGGATTGTGGTAAAAATAATTCCACCTGAAGCCACTTTCAGGAGTTCTTTTAGGTGCTGCCGGTTTTCTGCCTGCCGCGGTTCCTGGCGAAGCAACTGTGTGGAGCCGGCAAAAGTATCAAACAACTGGTCATCCAAGTCATTCCGGTCGGTAATAACCACCAGTGTCGGGTTATTCATCAGCAAAACTATTTTACCGGTATAGAAGACCATGGAGAGTGATTTTCCGCTGCCCTGGGTATGCCACACCACCCCTCCCTTTCGGTCGCCGCGCGGTTGTGATTTTACGCCGGGCACACCATAACTTTCGGGCGATTGTGAAACAACCGGCATGGTTTGAAGATCGGCTGCCCTTAGGGTGGAATCTACTGCAAGGTTTACCGCGAAATATTGATGATAGGCGGCGAGTTTTTTTACCGTGGTAATGGTGGTGAGCCCGGTATGGAGGTCCACCTTTTTGCTTTTTTCGAAAACAGTGAAATGCCTGATCAGGTCAAGCAGGGTTTCCTTGTTAAGCATGCCGCTGATCAGGGTTTCAAGCTGGCTTACCAGGTTCGAGGCCTCAACCTTACCGTCGGCTGTTTTCCATGCCATAAAGCGGCTCATGTCGGCCGAGAGTGTGCCTGCCCTTGCCTCAAGGCCATCGGAAATCACCATGAAACCATTATAGGTAAACAAACCCGGTATCATGGCCTTGTAGGTTTGCAACTGCCTGAAAGCCGAAACAACGGTTGTATTTTCGTCGGCAGGATTTTTTAGCTCCATCACTACCAACGGAATGCCGTTTACAAACAGAATTAAATCCGGCCGTTTGTTATTGTTGTTTTCAATAACGGTAAACTGATTGGCAACCAGAAATTCGTTTTTTTTCGGAAAATTAAAATCGATAAGCCACACCCGGTCGCCCCTTTCGTGGCCATCAACCCGCTTCGATACCGGAATGCCCTCGGTAAGCAATCGGTGAAAGGTTTCATTGTTGGCCAACAGCTCGGGTGATGCAATCCGCTGGATTTCCTTTATGGCTTCTGCCTGGGCATCGGCAGGAATGGCTGGGTTAATCCTTTTTACGGCATTTCTTAAACGAGGAATCAACAAAACCTGCTCATAGCTTTCCCGTTCGGGCCATTCGCCATCAGGGGCAATTTTGGGCCCATAAAGGTATCCAAACCCAAGCTGCTCAAGCAACTCGATGGCAAAAGATTCAATGCTGTTTTCGGTGATATGGGTCATTTATCACAAGTTTCGCCTGAATACAGAAACATTATTTTAATTATCTCGGTTTTTGATTGCCTAATTTCTTTTGTAATTAATTCTTCAAATTTTGGCTTATGCTGTAAATTAACACCTTCGTCAAAAATACAATTTGTTAATCCATCAATCAGGGAGTCAGTTTGGGCAAGAATCTTTTCATATAGCACTTTGTCGATTGCCAGGAAAAGGTCAATAAAACTTTGTCGAAAATTAGATGCTAAATCATTTATCTCATCATTAATTTCTCTTTTCTTAGTGATATCTATATTGTTCTCATTTAATTGTGTTGTTTTTAAAATGACATTGTCAAAGAAATCATAGAATTTTTTCATATTATAATCAAGAATTAGTGTTTTCAACAAATTAATTCTTCGATTCTTTTCATTTAGGTTCTTATCCTTTTCGTTATTCTTAAAAAATATATAGAGGACAAGAAAAAGATTTGCCACTGCAATAACAACTGTTGATGCAGAATATAAATGATCCAAGAATGACTTTTTAGGGAACTGACAAAAAATCTCAGTTGCTGATTCAGTCATTCCATTAAATTGTACAAAAAGCGAATTGATAAAAAAAGAAAATGAATCCATAGTTCTAGTCTAAAGCGGTTTTACTTCTAAGAATTCGTTCAATAGCTTCATTAAGGGGTTTTTCAAAGTCGTAATCCCCAACTGAAGTGATTTTAAACTTCTTAAGGAATGCCTCCTTACCCAATTTTTTAACCACATTCACGAAAAGTTCCTCGAAAAAGGATGGGTTTATGGAATAAATATTTTCAGGAATAATTATTTCAATTGTTTCGTTGCAGGGTTCCATTTCGTCAAGTTTGGATTTCTCACGCACAAACCGGCCCCTGTCACGGCCTGTAAAAACTTTTGAAATCTTTTTTCCTTCTTTTACTCTGAAGTCTTCAAGATTAATAACAGTATTAGTTTCCATGTTTTATTTGGTTTATTTTTTCAAAATCATCATCGTTAAAAAACAGCTTAGCGCTAATTATAGTACCTGGAAAGTAGTATTTCGTTTGAAACACAAATCTGCTGTCAGGTTTTTCCTCGATGTTTCCAGACTTATTAAAGGTCATAACTTTAAACGTGTCGTTATTAAAATTTGTTTTTGTTACGATACTATACTCCCCGTTAAAATGTATTCTGGTATTTCCCGATTGAATGTTTAAATTAGAAATATTGTCAACTTCAATTGAGCCTTTAATGTTAAAAAAACTATCAATAAATCGGATTGAACCATTTCCTCGCTTAAAGTCTGTTGGAGAAACTGAAGAAACCCCTTCTTGTAATGCATACAAAGACCAAAGGTTTTCCTCTTCAAATTTATTTAAAGAAAAGAATTTTTTTCTTGTATACGCTTTTGATAACTCTTTCATTTTGGCCACTATTTCTTTGTTGGGGCAATCATCATCCTTAAATTTTTCATAAATTGTTTTTCCAAAATTTAATATTACGAGTCTAAAAATTCCATAGTGTTTATTTTCAATTTTTTCTTCCTTAAAATACCCAATAGAAAAGCGAAATTTTGTTGTGGAGTGTTCTTCTGCATTAATTAATATTTCTCCGATCACAGTGCATAAATCATCTATTCTTGTTGGGGTTAACTTTTTGTTCATCCTTGCAAGGCTATCAATAACATAATCTGCCATTTCTGTGGTATCAAGTTCTTTTTTTTCTATTCTTTTATTGTAATCTTTCTCCTTCTCATTATCATGAATACATAACTTATATGGGATTATGTCGGAGAAGTTCTGTTCCCTTACTTTTAATGTAACTGGTGAACCTACAGAAAACATCATTTTTTGAACTTCTTCATTGTTAATATTAACTCCTCCAATTTTTATTGGAAAATAATCCTTGTGATTTCTGTCTATTTGCCGGCATTTGTTAGAAAACCTTAAAAAGTCAATTAAAATAATATCTAATAAAACTTGGGTGCCCAATCCAACTTTTTCACAATTCTTATAATCTAAAATTACCTCTTGGTTTCCCTCCAGTAGCAATGCTGAGATTATTTTTTTTAAGGATAAATAGCTTTCAACTGGCGCTTCAATTATCGAAAACATTTTGGGGATTTCAATAATTCCTTCTGTTCTGTAATTCTCTTTCTTAATTTTTTCAAGGAATAATGGACTTTTTTCAGTCATTAATAAATAGTTCAGATTTATTGGCAAATGCTTGCTTAAATAATAGTTTCTTTTTAGGTTTGGTGTTCTATTGTTTTTGGTTTGACTAAAATTTTTTAAGTTGTTAGTTCGTCTAAATTTACGAGGGACTGGCAATCCAATTCTTTTTTCAATAGGTTGAGTATTTCCCCGTTCAAACTTTTTCTTTCTCCGGTTCCTTTTCTCCCAATTTCTTTGCCTAATTCGTTGGAGAATTAATTCTCTATATTTTTTTGCCTTACCCATAAAATTAATATTCCACCCTAACCTCACCACTCATCAGTTTCGGCAACAAAGTATCACGCAAAGAAGTAAGGGTTTGGATTTGGTTAGTGTTTGTAATGATCTTATAATCAATCGGTTTAACCTCAACTTGAAATTTTGAAATAATAGACTTTTCAGGGAGTATGATATCAATGCTTTCAAAATCTGACTTACTGATTGAGCCAAACACAGTTCCTGTTTCATTAAACTGCTTTATTTCGTCCATCAATGATTTCATTTTAAAGTAGGTGTAAGTATAAAATGAATCATCAAATTTATATCTGAATGCTGCAACACCACGGCCAATACAACATTCTTCATTTGCCATATTTTGTTCGCCAACAGGAGCTCTGACACTAATTAAAGTATCAAATTTTTTTGCAAATCTTTTGGGGTTTGTTGTAAAAATACGATTTGTTGGGAAACGAAATCCAAAATCAGCATTACCTTGATACATCGGAGTACCTATTCCTTCCTCATTATAGCTTTCTCCTGGTGGTGAGGCTCCCATTGTAAAATCAAATTCACCTGCTAATTTTCCCGTTTCCCACTCCTCCTTCGCTTCCTCCACAAACCACTGCCTGAATAGTGTTTCGGCCATTTTTTCAAGGGTGGCGTTTTGGCGGTGCAGCAGGTCTATTTTGTCGTCTAAGCTGCTGAGGACGGAAGCGATGGCGATTTGTTCCGGTAGGGGTGGGAGCCTTAAAATCAAATCATCGAACGCTCGCTTAGGAACCCGTTGTCTTCCGGAAGTTCCATCAAAATTTATTTCAGCATGTGATCTGACTTCATCCCAGCGTGCCAAATAAAAAACAAAATTGGTGTCAGAAACACTTTCCCTTCCTCTGAACACGAAAAATTCAGTTGAACCAAGGCCAACATTGTTTTTTAATCCTTTAACCTGACAAATTTTCCCGTTTTCAAGGCAAGGAGTAATTCTTGCAAATAAAGTATCATTGTTTTGGAATTTTGAGCCACTTTTACTCGCTCTTTCAGAACTTGGGGAACAATACTTTTGGCTTTCATTTAAATCCTTCATCTCCACAAATGAAACACTTTCATTGGCAGGCCATGAAACACTTGGATTTATTAATACAAAATCCGAAAAACGAAATTTTTCCCACTCACTCATCGATAGCCTCTTCATTTTTTCTACCCCAGAAGTTTATTTTTAAACTTGAACAGGGTTAAGTTTTTTACAAAAAATTTTCAAAAGATTTGGAATTCATCGCATTATTTTTTACATTTGTCATGTCCTGTTTTAGCGAAGTCCTGCGTTCCACGCGGGAGGTTAGTAGCGAGAACGGGATTTTTTATTTATACCTGCTTTCATCTATTAGGAATTCTTTAGGTTTAAAACTCCAGTGCCGGTAGGGCATATTCCAGATTTTTTCGCGGGGAGTTTTACCGGTTGTAATGCCAATATTAAAACCCGGGTAAATGGATTGAATCTGGCCATAAATATGCTTGTAAAGGTTTTCTTTGGCTATTGTCCTTTTTCCTCTCTTTTTCTCTCCGGGTGCTTTTCTCAAATGAAGGTTATTTAACCGAAATGCCATTGCCCCCAGAATAATATCCATACATTGAAGGATTGCATGATCATGCGAATTAACCTCGGTAATATCCTCTCTTCTAATTTTAATTTTGGCATTTTTAAATTCGCTAAGTGATTGCAATCCATAAATGTAATTCAGAAATTGCTCATTCTTGATCTGGCTGTCAGGTAGCTTGTCAAAGTATAATCGTAAAAAAACTTCTTCAGGGTGATCTGAATATACCAATCCAAAAGCATGTTTAACAAACTGGTAATAAAGTAAGTGAAAGCCTTTGTCGGTTTGTTCTTTGTTCAGGTTTGACGGAACCAGGGCACTTTGCCTGAACATAATTCTGATCTTTATTTTCCCAATTTTAATTAAATCAAAAAACAGGTCAATAATGCTTCTATATTTTTCAAGATAATTAGATGTTACTTTACTCCACTTAATTTCTTTGAAGAGGTTTAATTCTGCTTTCTTTTCATTAAGGGCCTTATTGACCTGGATGTAATCAATGGAGCGAATAAGTGCGCCACCGTAAAAGTCAGAGAAATACTGACCTTCACTTACAGATTCGTCGCAGTAAATAATATACTCCATTTTTAAATTTTAATTCTGGATAAATTCACCAGGATCATTTTATTTAGCTTTTCTTCCTCTTTCAGTTGTTCCTCCAGTTCTGCTTTCAGGGCCGTAAAGCGTTCGGCAAAATTGAAGTCGTCTTCGTCGTCGGGCAAGCCCACATAGCGCCCTGGGGTCAGCACATAATCCAATTCTTTAACTTTCGCTATTTGTGTGGAAGAGCAAAAACCTGCAATGTCTTCATATTTTCCATCGGGATTTCGCCAGTTGTGATAGGTTGATGTAATTTTTTGAATATCTTCAGGCGAAAGTTCCTTTGTTCGGCGGTTTATCAAATAGCCAAGGTTTCGGGCATCAATAAACAGGATTTCATCGCGGCGGTCGCGGAAACGGTGATTGCTCCTATCTCTGCTCAGAAACCAAAGGCTGGCGGGTATCTGGGTATTGAGAAACAACTTGGCAGGCAGGTTTACGATGCAGTCGATCAGTCCCGCTTCCACCAGGTTTTTCCTGATCTCGCCCTCACCCGAAGTTTTGGAGGTCAAAGCCCCTTTGGCCAGTACAAAGCCGGCCTGTCCGCTGGGGCTTAGGTGGTAAACAAAGTGCTGTATCCATGCGTAATTGGCATTGCCCGCCGGTGGTGTGCCGTATTGCCAGCGGCCATCCTTGCGCAGCAGTTCGCCGCTCCAGTCGCTGTCGTTAAAAGGTGGGTTGGCAATAACAAAGTCGGCTTTCAGGTCTTTGTGGGTGTCGTTCAGAAAAGAGCCTTCGTTGTTCCACTTCACTTGCGAAGAGTCAATGCCCCGAATGGCCAGGTTCATTTTTGCCAGTCGCCAGGTGGTCTGGTTACTTTCCTGTCCGTAAATGGAGATGTCGTTCACCCGCCCCTGGTGCTCGGTCACAAACTTCTCTGAATGTACAAACATGCCTCCTGAACCGCAGCAAGGGTCATACACCCGGCCCTTGTATGGCTCCAGCATTTCAACCAGCAATTCCACCACACTGCGAGGGGTGTAAAACTGTCCGCCTTTCTTGCCTTCGGCCAGGGCAAACTCTCCCAGAAAATACTCGAACACATGCCCGAGCACATCGGCGCTGCGGGCCTTTGTGGTGCCCAGGGCGATGTTTCCAACCAGGTCGATCAATCCACCCAGGCTGGTTGGGTCGAGATTTTGTCGTGCATAAACTTTGGGCAGCACTCCTTTCAGGGAGGGGTTGTCGCGCTCAATGGCATCCATTGAAGCATCCACATCCTTGCCGATCTCGGGAAGCTTGGCCCTGCCCTGAAGATAAGTCCACCGGGCCGAAGGTGGAACGAAAAACACATTTTCGGCACGGTACTCGTCACGGTCCTCGGGATCGGCACCTGCGTATTCCCCTGCACCCGCTTTTAGTTTCTCATACAGTTCTTCAAACGAATCACTTATATACTTCAAAAAAATCAACCCCAGCACCACATGCTTGTATTCTGCAGCATCGATATTCTTGCGAAGCTTATCGGCAGCTTTCCAGAGCTGCTTTTCCAGGGGCTCCTGCTTGTTGTTATTTTCCTTTTTGGCCATTGATTTTTTGTAAAAATAGAAAGCTAATATAGCTTTCCTTCCCGGACAAGTATATGTTTTACATACTTCCCCGCTAACTTAATAAATTATGTGGAATTAATAAGGTAATTTTTGCTTGAAAATCAAATTATTGCCGGTCAAAAATCATTTCTGTAATTTGACGGTAATGATCAAATCTGTCTTTGCCTGTTTTGTGTATATACCGGTATTTGTCAAATTCTTTCATTAAGGTGTTTCTGGTTTCGTGATAACATTCCAAAACCATTTGAATCGGTGCGTCTATCCATTCCTCTCTGCCGTAAATGCTCCAAGGTGCCAATCTCCATCTAATTATTTGTTCCAGCAATTCTGCTTTCCACCTGGAATCATATAATTCATTTTTTATTAACACCAGTGACACATCTTCAACTTCTTTTTTGTATGCTTTTAGCCTTTTTTCAAAATTTGTAGTAATACCAAACTTTACAATGCCATTTATGTCAAGTAGGTAAAAAGTGGTTTCTTTATACCAGTCTTCTCCCTCAGGTTCAAAGCGAAAGAACTTCGATGTTTTTTCTGGCATAAGGTTATTTTTTATTTTTGAATGCAAAGAATTTATCCAAAAAACATAAGCTGGGTTTTCAAATGTAAGTAGTTTTCACTTTTAGTCCTGTCGGTCTGTTGGTCATCTCAAAAGCCCCTGTACTTCCAAGAATTAGGACAATTCCCGAAGAAGCCCTGTCCTTGTGAATACTGAGAAACGGTCGTTTTGTAACCTTTTTTCTCAAATTGCTCTGCCACAACATATTCATATTCATCTGGTCTCATCCTGTCAAATTTGCGAATGGTCTTACACCAAATTGATTTATGTATTCACTTAAAAGTTGTTTTTCAACATCTCTTGGATCTTCATTTGGAGTTGGTTTCCAACATAAAATTAAGTCTTGGTGATTTTTTAGCTGCCAAATGAGTCTGCCACCCCAATGTCCAACATCTTTAGTTTCTCCAAATCTTAAGTACTGTCCAAGTCTGGAGTTTAAAGTTGCTTTACCTGTTGGACTTCCTGCTTTTCCAATGTAAACGACTTGTGAGTTTTCTACATGATTGATTTTCAATTCCGAAATAGAAACGTTGGGATCTTTTCCTTTAAAAAACCCACCTACTCCGGGGTTAATAAATTCGGTTTTGATAAATCCCGGATTTATTATGAGGTAAACTCCTTTAATTTTTGGAATACAGGTCTTATCAGTCCAAAGTTGTTTCACGGTTTTGAAACCTGTAAACCCATTTTTCTTAATGTCGTCCAGGTCGTTGAAATTCATTGTTGCCTGTTTTAAGGTTTCTTGTATAGGAAAAGGTGAGGATTTATTCCGCTATGCTCCATGAGAGCTTCGCCGTTGCGGGCCGCGTCACTGTCTCACGCCAGCTTATGCGGTGCAGAGACCGCAAAACTACCACCAAACCCCGCTATTGTTGGCTTTACCATTTTGGGGCTGGCATTATTTGGTTAGTTTATAATTTCTTCTTCATTTCTTCGTACCTTTCTTTTCCTTCTATTTGAGTTTTATTCAATTTTGCATCGTAATAATGCTTTAATTCAATATTCCGTTTTTCGAAAGAAGCTCTTAATGATATTTCTTCATTTAATGTTTTTAAACAGTATTTCAATTCTGCTTCATTTCGTATCTCCTTAAAAAAATTTATCACCTGCTCATCTTCAAAAATAAATGGAGTTAAATAATTCCGAAGTGAAACTAATTCTAATTTAGTGGAAATAAGTAATTCCCGTAGAATTTTGTAACCCCTTTCTTTTTTGCCCATTTTAAGCAAGCATTGAAAAAGCAGCCACTTTTCTTCTGGTTTATTAAAATTTTTAATGCGGTTATAACATTTTCTGTACTCACCACGATAATAGAAATCAATTGCTTTTTCTGAATCAAATGTTGGTAAAATGTATTTGTTAATTTTTTTATCAATAAGTCGATATTCAAGAATTATTTTTCTGAGAGCTAAGTATAATTGGTACAATTCATAAATATTCTCGCTCATGTAAGCTAAATTTGGATTTACAGGAAAATACATTTTCTCTCCAAGCTTGCTCCCTGCTTGCCCGTGATAATCATATGTATTTAACTTGTATTCAATTTTCTGTAACAATAAAATCTCTTCTGCGGATAAATAGTCTGCGAAATTTAATACTTTTTTAAGTCTTTCAGAATATTCTAAAGCGATACTCTCAAATTCACTGCCAATTGATATTAATTTATTCTTGTTTTCCTCGAATTTGTAGGTATCATTCAAGCATTTATCCTGAAGCCAAAGTTCTATTTCTTCTTTAGTCAAACAACCTGCTTTAATTTCATGTTGTTGCGCAACATTTCTCCATGGGCTTATTTGGAAAAGATGAAAGAAGTAAAAGCTTAATCCCCAATGCATTTGATATAAATCAAACTCTACTTTAGGTCTAATTTTTTTGTATTTTCTTTGTCTTGGGAAATAATTGAAAAACAACCAAAAAATTGTTGCCGCAATAAATGATAAAATAATTGGGAGCAATAAGTTTTCATTGAAATAATTTATCCATTCAACAATTCTACATTCTATTGTCATGGTGCTGAATTTAAATGTTTCCTTTATGCTTGCCCCCAACTCATTATATCCAATCTTATTCTCCAAAAAAGTTGGGTTATACTCCAATATGTATAACCTAACCTTTTGCCTTGTTTATTAACTATATTTTTGTGCAGCCTTGTAATGGCCCCCTAAATCATCGGA
>DHFW01000045.1 GCA_002402465.1 Bacteroidales bacterium UBA4814 | reverse complement strand
GGATTTCCCCGCTTTAAGGTTTTTTGGTTGATTTAATGCAATTTCTTTATTTTAAATACAACAGAATGAAATACATAATAAAAAAAGTTCTTAGTAGTAATTTTTCAGTTTGTTTTTTAATTGTTGCAATTTTTCATGTTTCTTGCGGCCGGACCCCAAAAGAAGAGGAAACGCTAAAAGAATTGGTGTGCCAAACCAATTCTTTGAATGTGGAGTTTTATATTCCGTTAAAAATAAACTTTATTGATGGAAGGTTTTTTATTCCTGATTTTCACGGAGAAAGAATGATTTGTGAGATAAAACGCGAACCGTTTGAAAGGGTTGGTGATTTTGGTGTAAGAGGACAAGGTCCGGTGGAGTTTATTGGACCCCTTTTAACCTGGGAGTTCGACAATAAATTGTTCGTTTTTGACAGACGGGGGTTCAAGCTGGGGTTTTATGAAGTAATGATACCTGACCTACTTTCCGTTTATAAATTTACAGAACTGTTTTTTGTAAATAACTCAATTAATAAGTTAATAAGCCTTGATCATAACACATTTCTGGCTGCCGGATATTTTGAAGGGGGCAGATATGCAATTTTGGATAGCTTGGGAAAGGAGAGAAGTTTTTTCGGAGCCTACCCGGCATTTATGGACGGTGAAGACAACATTCCTTTTGATGCAAAAGCCATGTTTCACCAAGTGAAATTCACTGCCAGCTATGATAAGAAAAGAATTGCGGCTATAAGCCGGCACGTGGTTGACATAATCGATTATTCTGGGCCACAACCTATAATCTTTTCACAAATAAAACTTGCGGATTACGCCTATGATTATCAGTCAGGGGATATGTTAAGTACTGACTTAAAAAGTGGTTTTGTTACGGGAGCCACCTCAGTTTCTTCTTCTCAAAATTTTATATATGTTTTGTTCAATCCGCTCTTAAAAGGCGAGCAAATAGAAAAAGAAAAAGTCAAACAGGAGGTTCTGGTTTTTAATTGGGAGGGAGAAATGATTGGAAAACATTCGGTTTCTTGCGAATTAAGCTTAATAAAGGCCATTGATGATTATTCACTTTTTGGAATTACAAAAGAATTGGATTTTGTAACACTAAGTTTATGAAAGGGATACCCATAAAATGCATGGGAAAAGCTATCTCTTATCGCATATTTTATTTAGAATGGTTCTAAATTAGGGGGGGGGTAAATAGTAAAAACTTTTTTCTTATTTTTACCATGCAATCTCATAGCATATGTTTTTAAATTTGCAAACAAGAAAAAAACGCACTTATAACGAGAAATAAAAAACACAAAACAAACCCAGGAAGAAAAAAGGGGCGGGAAACCGCAAGCGACTAAACTGCATTTCCCACCCCCGGCCCTCTTCCTTAAAAGAAAGGAGGTGCAGCGGCAAAGATAAGGTTAAATAAATAAATTATTTAAGAAAATCAACTGTGAAAACAAGCGAATGAGTTAATTTAAATAAAACAAAAAAACAAAAAAATGAAAACCATTCGAAAAAACTTTTTACTACTTGCCTTTGCTTTTGGAGCCTTGTTTTTGATTGGAAATAATGTGTTTGGAAGTGACCCGACTATGCCGGAACCACCACCCGGTGATCAGGGTGGTGGAAGTACTGGAAATACTGCAACTTGCTATTCAACATATACTCCAGGCGGGCAAGGTTTTTTGGGGATTGGTGCCGACCCTGAAATATGGAGATGCGGTGATTGTATTCGGGTAAGAGCCAAAAATTTTAGCGACTCTGGGATATGCTATTTTTAGACAAATGAACTTGAAAAGAGAGGTTGACTTATAAGAGGGCTTAAGCTAGTTTTTCGGACAAATTACAGCCAGCTTTTGGGTCAACCTCCAAATTCAATTACTACTTTTTTTTGAATTAAAAAACAATAACATCTTGCCATATGAAAGAAAAAAAAATTGTATTGTTACTTTTTTTGTTTGTAAGTTGTGTCGGCAATGAACCCAGAACTGTTGTAAACAAAGGGGTTTTCCCAATTAGCATAAATGCGGAAACAAAAGAAGTTGCTGAGATTGAGGTGATTTGTCCAGATGAGATCATAGTTCATAATGGGTATTTGATCATTCTGAATAATTGCCACGAGAAAATTCTTCAGGTAGTGCATCTTGATGATTTGAAAAACAAGTTTTTTATTAATAAGGGGCATGGCCCTTCGGAGTTTTTTTCAGCTTATTATTCTGGACAAAAAACAGGTGATTCCATTTTGCTGGTAAACACCCCTGCATTTTATTCCTGGGTTGATCCAGGTAAACTTTATAACGGTACTGAAATGGAGGTAAAGAAGAATCATGCGTTGTATATGCCACCTCAGAACATGAATGTTTTCCTGGTAAATGAGAACTGGATTTTTAATGATATGGAAGGAAGTGGTTTTCTTGTTTCATATGATCAAAAAGGATCTTTACGTTATTTAACCGAATTCTTTCCGAAATCAACCTATGCAACAGAAGTAAATCGAGGTTATGTTTACTACGCGTGGTCCCGTTATAATAAGAATAAGGAAATTGTAGTCTCAGCATTAAGGTACTTCCCTTACATAATATTTACCGACATTGAAGGGCAGATAAAAAAAGTTGTTCAGACCAGGGAAAGGTTTAAAGAACCTGTATTCCCAAATGAAGCTCTATTGCCAGAAGATGGGACTGAAATTTTTAACTTGGGAATCCAGGTATCTGATAAATATGTTTACCTGTATAATCCTGGTTTAAAGGCTGGAGAATCCGAACTCAATGCCAATCCAATTATTGAAGTGTATAATTGGGAGGGAGACCCTGTGGCTGAAATTAAATTAAATGCCTTGGTAGGAACGGTTGATTATGATTTTGCCAGTGGAAGAGCTTTTGGGCTTAAATTTTCAGCTGAAGAATTAAAGCTTTCTGTTGCTGAGATTTTTATCCCAGAGGAGTTCGCAAATCTTTTCAAAGAAGATTAGCTTTTGGGTTTTATTAGACTAGGCAACTTGCTTTATGCTTTTTGATATTCTCAGGTTAGCTTTTGTGAAATCTTCAAATAAAGTTTTAATTTGTTCATTTTGGGCAAATCTTTTCCAAACAAAAATTTCACGAAATTGAGGTTTTTTTCTTTATTTGTAGAAAATTTTTTGTAATCCGCACATATGAAAAACCTCCCAAGCCTTTTTTCTTTCCGGGTCACATTTGTTTTGCTTCTGTTTGCCTTGCTTTTCTCCTCCTGCCGCAGCCAGGCGGGCGATGAAACCGAAGCAAGTACTGAGGTTCCGGCCGAGTTTGTTACTGAGGTTGAGGTGATGGTGGTTGAGCCCGCGGCCTTTATCCTTGAGCTGATCAGCAACGGCAAGCTGCATGCGCACCGCAAAAGCCGCGTGTATTACCCTTTCAGCGAAGAGCTTGAAAGGGTAATGGTGCAAAACGGACAGCAGGTGAGCCAGGGCCAGGGGCTGGCGCAACTGCAGCGCGAAAACCTTGAAAGGCGGCTGGAGCAGGCAAGGCTGCGCTTTGCGCGTGCGGCCATCGACATGGAGTTTCTGCTGCTGGGTCGCGGCTACGCCCTCAAAGACAGCCTTACTGCCCCCGAAGACATCTGGCGAACGGCCTCCATCAACTCGGGTTATGCCGAAGCCCGGCACGAAGTGCACAGCATTGAGGCCGAGCTTAAAAAAGCCCTTATCAGGGCCCCTTTTGCCGGTGTGGTGGCGGGCATCGGCGTGCAGGCTTTCGAAAGGGTTAACCCCGGCGAGGTGTTTTGCACCCTGATCGACAACAGCGCCTTCCTGGCCGAGTTCCCTGTAATGGAAAATGAGCTGCCCTGGATCGCACCCGGCCTCAAAGTAGAGGTAGAACCTTTTGGTATGCCCGGCATAACCCGCCAGGGGCAGGTTACCGCCATAAACCCCATGGTAGATGAGCACGGACGGGTGCAGGTTACCGCCCTGATTACCGACGCACGGGGCCTGATGGATGGCATGAACGTGCGCATAAGGGTAAAGCGCGAGGTGCCCAACCAACTGGTGGTGCCCCGACAGGCCGTGGTTTACCGCGACAACCTCGAGGTGATGTTTAAATACACCGGCGGTAGCGCCGAATGGACCTATGTAAACATTGTGCACCAAAACAGCAGCCACTTCAGCGTGGTGGCCAACCCCGACAGGGTGGCCAGCCTGCAAGCCGGCGACACGATCATTGTTTCGGGCAATATGAACCTGGCCCATGGCTCAAAGGTGCAAATACGCTAAGCCATGGTGGGTTTCCTCATAAAGCGCCCCATAGCGGTGTTGATGGCCTTTCTGAGCCTGCTGGCACTGGGTCTGGTGGCGGGCCGCCTGCTGCCCGTGTCGCTGGTACCCGACATCGACATTCCGCGCATCAGCGTGCGCGTGGAAGCTCCGGCCTACTCGGCCCGCGAGCTCGAAAGCGCTGTGATGGACCGCCTGCGCATGCATCTGATGCAGGTAAACAAACTCGTTGAACTTAAATCGGAAGCCCGCGATGGCAGCGGCCTCATTAGCCTCGAATTCGATTACGGCACCAACGTTGACCTGGCTTATATTGAAGTGAACGAGCAGGTTGACAAAGCCGTGGCTTCGCTGCCCCGCGACATGAGCCGCCCAGCCGTAATAAAGGCCAGCGCCTCCGATATACCGGTATTTTACCTCGATGTGAGCCTGCGCCCCGGCGGGCAGCCCGAAGCCGCCGGACGGCAAGGCGAACAGGCCTTCCTTGAGCTGAGCAACTTTGTTGATGAGATCATTCGCCGGCGCCTGGAGCAGATACCACAGGTGGCCATGGCCGATATGAGCGGACGCTCCTTTGCAGAAATCGTGGTAACGCCCCGCACTGAGCTGCTGCAATCCATTGGCCTGCCTCCCGAAGCCATTGAAAACACCATCAGGGCGGCCAACCTGAGCCTGGGAAACATCATACTGCGCGACAAGCAGTTTCAGTATCATGTGCGGGCAGGTGGCCAGCTGGTCAATGCCGGCGACATTGCCGGGCTTTACCTGAACCACCGGGGCAGGTTATGGCAGCTTGGCGAGCTGTGCCACATCGAAACCCGCGTGCGCGAAGCCGAAGGCATGGTGCTTTCGCAAAACCGCCGCGCCATCAGCCTGGCTATCATAAAGCAGGGCGACGCCCGCATGCAGGACCTCAAGACAGAGCTTCACCAAATGGTTAGCCTGTTTGAAAATGACTACCCTCACCTGCAATTTTCCATTACCCGCGACCAGACCAAACTTCTCGACCTTACCCTGGCCAACCTGGGTCAGACCCTGTTGGTGGGGGCCTTGCTGGCCTTTCTGGTCATGTTCCTGTTTTTGCGCGACCCCCGCGCCCCCTGGATCATCATGGTGGCCGTGCCTGCTGCACTTATCATTTCTCTGCTGTTCTTCTTCATGGCCGGCATGTCGGTTAACATCATTTCAATCTCGGGCCTTATATTATGCATTGGCATGATGATAGACAACTCCATCATCGTCATCGACAACATTACCCGCTACCGCAAGCAGGGAAAACCTCTTTACGAAGCCTGCGTTACCGGCACCAACGAGGTGTTTACCCCTTTGCTCAGTTCGGTGCTCACCACCTGTTCGGTGTTCATCCCGCTGGTGTTTCTCAGCGGGCTGGCGGGCGCCCTGTTTTTCGATCAGGCCATGGCCGTTAGCATTGGCCTTCTGGTGTCGCTGGCTATTGCCATTACCCTGATTCCGGTGCTCTATTATGCCATTTACCGCAAAAAAACCGTCACTGCCCGGGGCTTGCTTGCCCGCCTCAACCCCATTGATTACGAGCGTCTTTACACCCGTGGCTTTCACTTTGTAATGCGCCGCCAGTGGGTGGTATGGGGCGTTTTTGTGCTGCTGGCAGCCCTGCTGCCTCTTATGCTGGCGGTTATGGAAAAGGAACGCATGCCGCAAATGCAGCGGCAGGCAACCCAGGTGTGGATCGACTGGAACGAAAACATACACGTGGAAGAGAACCTTAAGCGCATCGATGAATTGCTGCAGCAGCTGGGCGACTTGGTTGAGCAAAGCGCCGTGCAGGCGGGCCGCCAGCAGTTTTTGCTCGAAAGCCTGCACAACAATACCCGGCAGCAGAGCCTGGTTTACCTGCTGGCAGCCTCAGAAAAAGACCTGGCAGCCATAGAAGATTTGACCAGGGCGTTTATAGGCCGGCGCTACCCCAATGCTATTCTGCAGTTTCGTGAGGAGGGCAACCTGTTCGACCAGGTATTTGGCGACCGCCAGGCCCCGCTTGAAATCCGCCTCAGGCCCCTGCAAAACTTCGGAAGCCAGCTGGCTTTGCGCCTGCAGCAAACCATTGACACCCTGCAACAGGCCTTGCCGCACCTGCATTTCGACCCGGTGCCCCTTCAGCAAAACCTGCTGCTCGAAGCCGACCTGCAACTCATGGCACTGCACAATGTGGATATGGGAAGCCTGCAGCGAAGCCTCTCGCGCATCTTTAACGAGAACCAGGTGATTACCCTAATGGACAGCCGCGCCTTTGTGCCGGTTAAGGTGGGCAGCCGCCAGGGCGACCTGCACCAAATGCTTCAAACCACCACCGTAACCAACCGCCAGGGCGTTGAAGTGCCCCTGCAACTGCTGGTAAGCCGCAGCCGTGGCGCCGACCTGCCCGTGATAACAGCCGGCCTCGAAGGCGAATACTTTCCGCTGGCGCTTGAAATACATGCAAGCCAACTGAACCAAACCACACAAACCATTCAACAGCAAATGCAACAGTCAAGGTGGTTCGAGGCCGGTTTTTCGGGAAGCCTGTTTGCCCGCCAGGTGCTGGTAAAAGAAATGCTCGTTATTGGCTTAGTGGCCCTGCTGCTGTTGTTCTTTATCCTGGCAGCGCAGTTCGAGTCGCTCACCCTGCCATTCATAGTGTTGCTCGAGGTGCCCCTGGCTATGGCCGGCGCCCTGGCCATGCTGATGCTCTTCGGGGCTTCACTTAACATCATGTCGATGATAGGACTGGTGGTTATGGCCGGTATCATCATTAACGACAGTATCCTGAAGATCGATACCATTAACCGGCTCAGGGCCGGCGGCATGTCGCTGCTTAGAGCCCTTTACACCGCAGGCCATTACCGGCTCAAACCCATACTCATGACCAGCATCACCACCATTTTTGCGCTGCTGCCCATACTCTTTATCAGCGGCCTGGGCGGCGACCTGCAAAAACCACTGGCACTGGTGGTCATCGGCGGCCTCGGCCTGGGCACATTCGTGAGCCTGTATTTTATACCGGTGTTTTATTATTATTTGTTTCGGAAAAAGGGGAGGTAAGGGGTTGTTGCTGTTGTTGTAGTTGTTGTAATTGTTGTAGTATTTATGGAAGAGAAATTGAAGTCATATCGTGATTTGGAGATTTACCAACTGGCATTTGCGTTGGCCCTTAAGATCCGGAAGAAGACCCTTGAGTTACCCAATCCTGACAAATTTGAGGTAGGTGGGCAAATCAGGCGTTCATCGCAAGGGATTAAAGATGCTATTGTTGAAAGTTACGGAAGAAGGCGGTACAAGGCCGATTTCCTAAAATTCCTGGTTTATTCGCAGGCCTCCAACCTTGAGGCTACCTCCCAGGCTGAGTTTATCGATGCAGCCCTGCCTGGCAATGGCTGGGACGACAACCCCTATAACCCTTAAAACCCTTAAAACCCTTAAAACCCTCCCCCCCCCCTTCCATGCGCCCTTCCCCTTTCTCCATAATCATAGTATTTGCGGCGTTAATGCTGATAGGGCTGGCGTTTGTACCACGGTTGGGCATACAGCTGCATCCATCAGACGAGCTGCCTGCCATGCGCATCAGCTTCTCGTGGACGGGTGCCCCAGCCATACATGTGGAGCGTGAGGTTACCTCAAAGATCGAATCATCGCTGAGTACCATGCGTGGGCTCAAGGAGATCAGTTCGGTGTCGCAGTTTGGCAGAGGGTATGTTGATATTAGCCTTAAGAAAGGGAGCAATACCGACCTGGCCCGTTTTGAGGTGTCGGCACATATCAGGAGGTTGTATCCTGGCTTCCCCGAGGGGGTGAGTTATCCATCCATCTCGGCCAGCCGCGCCTCGGGCCGCAATAATCCACTGCTTACTTACACCATAGTTGCACCGGCTGCCACGCATGACATTGCCCGACACATTGAGCGGCAGGTGCTGCCCATACTGGCGCAAATACCCGGCATCGACAATGTAAATCTTTTCGGCGCCCGGCCCTTCGAATACCAGGTGGTTTACCAGCCAGAGAAGATGCGGCTGTGGGGCATCGCCCCTGAGGCTCTTTCGCTGGCCTTGCAGCAATATTTCGGCGAAAGCTTCATGGGTATGGCCCCCATTGAAAACGAAACAACTGCTTTCCGGATCAGCATGCCCGCTATGCTCAGGGCCAACAGGCACGACCCTCCTCAATGGGAAAGCATACCTGTGGGCAACCATAATGGCCGGGTCATTTTTCTTACCGAGCTGGCCTCGGTAAGGCTGGTGGAAGAGCCCCCGCTCAATTATTACCGCATCAACGGGCAAACCACCCTGCTGATGGCCATTACCGCCGCCCGCGGGCAAAACCAGATCAGGCTTTCGAACATGGTCCGCCAAACCATTGATCAGTTGCAGGAGCAGTTGCCCGCCGGCTGGCAAATGATCCTCACCTACGACGATACGGAGTTTATCCGCAAAGACCTCAGGCGCGTGGGCTTTCGCATGCTCTTTTCGTTTTCGGTGCTCATGCTGTTTGTGCTGCTGGTTGCACGAAACTTTAAGTACCTCTTTATAATACTTGCCACCGTGGTGGCCAACTTGCTGCTGGCCGTAAGCTGGTACTACCTGCTGGGCATTGAAATACACCTGTATTCCCTGGCAGGCATCACCGTGTCGTTTGGCATCATAATAGACAACAGCATTGTGATGATCGAACACATGCGAAATCACCGCAACAAGCGGGTATTTCTGGCCATACTGGCTGCCACGCTCACCACCATGGGAAGCCTGTCGGTTATTTTTCTGCTCGAAGCCCAGCAGCAGGTGCAGTTGAAAGATTTTGCAGGGGTGGTGCTGGTCAACCTGTTTCTGTCGCTGGTGGTGGCCTGGTTTTTCATTCCCGCCCTTTTTGCCAAAAGCGGAATGGCACGCAAAGCAGAGTCTTTTTTCAAGGCATCTACTCGTCGCAAAGTAAGGCTCAGCAGGGCCTATCTCAAATTTATGCTGCTTGCGCGAAGGTACCGCTGGCTGGTTTTCGTATTGCTGGTGCTGGGCTTTGGATTGCCAGTGCACATGCTGCCATCAAGGCTTGATGGCGAAGGTGTGGGTGCAGCTGTTTACAACAAAACCATTGGAAGCCCATTTTACCAGCAGCGCATCAAGCGCACGGCCGAAAAGGTGCTGGGCGGATCATTCAGGCTGTTCTCGCAGTTTGTGTATGAACGTTCGTTCTTTTCCGACCCCGAGCGCACCACCATCTTTATCAGGGGGCAGATGCCCGACGGGGCCACCCTGCAGCAAATAAACGAAGCCATGGTGCAAATGGAAGACTTCCTGCTTGGGTTTCCACAGATCGAACAGTTTCAAACACGCGTATTTTCGCATGACAATGCCTATATTTCTGTGCAGTTTAAGCCCGAATTCGATCGGGGCGCCTTCCCGCATGTGCTTCAAAACAGGGTCATACAAAAGGCCCTTTCCATTGGCGGAGCCGAATGGAGGGTGTGGGGCGTGGGCCAGGGCTTCAGCAATGTGCTCGGCTCTGGTGGTGGGAGCGGCAATATTGTGCTTGAAGGCTACAACTACGAGCAATTGTACCGGTATGCCGAAATACTCATGGAAAAGGCCAGGCAAAACCCCCGGGTGTCAAAACCAGCCATTTACGGCGCGGAACCCTGGCGTAGCCCCAATCGCATGGAGTTTTTCATGGAGTTCGATGAACAACTCCTGGCAATGCATGGCCTGAACCGCCATTCCGTGTTTAGTAATCTGCAGCAAATGGTAATGAAAAGGCCCGCCCAGAATGTACTGGTTGATGACCAACCCGTGCCCATAAGCCTGGTGCCCGAGGAATATCTTGAGTACTCGGTTTGGGACCTGGCAAACAAACCCCTGCATATTCATGGGAATTACTTCAAACCGGGTAGCCTGGTTCAGCTTGAGAAAAAAGCCATTGGTAACGATATATACAAATACAATCAGCAATACCGGCTAATGTTCGACTTCACCTTCCTTGGCCCTCCGACCCTGCAGGAAAGGCTCAACAAACAACTTTTGGAAGAAATAAACCAGATCATGCCACTGGGTTACCAGGCAAGCGCCAGGCAGTGGTCGTGGCAAACCGAGAAAAAAAGCCAGTACCTGCTCATTTTGCTCGTAATTGTGATCATTTTCTTTATTTGTGCCATACTGCTGGAATCGCTGCTGCAACCCCTGGCAATCATCGGGCTTATTCCCATTTCCTTTTCGGGCTTGTTTCTTACGTTTTACCTTTTTAATCTTAATTTCGACCAAGGTGGCTGGGCCGCCTTCATTTTACTCAGTGGCTTGGCTGTAAATGCCGGTTTGTACATTCTCAACGATTTTAACAACTACCGCAAATCTCACCAGGGAAGAAACCTGCCGGCATTATACCTCAAGGCCTTTCAATACAAGATATTTCCGGTTTTGCTTACGGTATTTTCGACCATTATCGGGCTTATCCCTTTCCTTATCGGGAAAAAGGAGGCGTTCTGGTTTGCCTTTGCTGCCGGAACCATCGGTGGCCTTGTTTTCAGCCTGATGGCCATTTTGCTGTTTTTCCCGGTGTTTTTAAAGTTTAAGGCCTAGTTGCTTTTATATGCTATCTTTGAATGCGAAAAATATGAATGCTTGTTTGGGTGTTAATTAAAATAGAATTTGTCTCTAAAATACTGTTGCAAAAATGATTAAAAGGTTCTTGTTCACCCTTGTACTCTTTCCCGGGCTGTTTCTTGTATTTGCTGACACGGGCTTTGCCACTGACCGTCGCCTTCTCACGCTCGATGAGGTGATTTCACTGGCCCGCGAGCAGTCGCCCGACGGCTTTGCGGCACGCCACCGCTATCGCGGCAGTTACTGGCAATATCGCAGCTACCAGGCGGGCTATTTGCCCCACCTGCGTTTTGATGCCACCATTCCCAACCTCAACCGCACCATTTCGCCCATCACCCTGCCCGACGGCAGCGATGTGTTTATCAGACGCAGCCTGGCCACATCCTCGGGCAACCTGTCGCTGAGCCAGACCATCGGGCCAACAGGCGGACAGCTTTTTGTCAGCTCTGGCTTGCAGCGTATCGACCTGATCAGAGATGATGGAACAGAAGTCTCCTATCTTTCAACGCCGGTTAACATTGGTTTCCGGCAGCCCATATTTTCTTACAACCCCTTTAAATGGGAGAGGAAGATAGAGCCGCTGCGTTTTCAGGAAGCCCGCAAGCAATATGTGGAGAGCCTCGAAAATATTTCGCTCAGGGCCACCAACTTTTTCTTCGATCTGCTGTTGGCCCAAATTAACATGGAAATTAATGAGCTGAACCTGGCCAGCAACGATACCCTTTACCGCATTGCCCAGGGCCGCTTTTCATTGGGGCGCATTGCCGAAAACGAACTGCTGCAAATGGAACTGAATGTGCTCAACTCCGAGGCTACCCTGGAGCAGTCGCGCATCGACTATGAAGGGGCTTTGTTCCGTTTCCGTTCATACCTGGGGCTCGATAGCAGCGAGACGCCCGAACTGATACCGCCCGAAAACATTCCTGACTTGCAGATAGATGTATATGCCGCCCTGGCCGAAGCCCGAAAGAACCGGGCCGACATCATTGCCCGACAGCGTCAATTGCTCGAAGCCGAAAGCCAGGTAGCGCAGGCCCGGGCTGACAACCGTTTCAATGCCAATCTTTTTGCCGTGTATGGCCTTACCCAGACATCCGACGATTTCGGAAGCGTATATAAGAACCCCCTCGACCAGCAGCAGCTTACCATTGGCGTTTCCATACCCATATTAGACTGGGGCGTGTCGAAGGGGAGGGTGCGTATGGCCGAGTCGAACCGCGAGTTGGTCAGTACCACCGTTAACCAGGCCCTGGTCGATTTTGAACAGGAGGTAATGCTGCGCGTCATGGAGTTCAACATGCTCAAAAGCCAGCTCCAAATTGCCGAAAAGGCCGATATCATTGCCCAGAAACGCTACGAGGTTACCCGCGAAAGATTCCTCATTGGCCGCATCGACATCATCGAACTAAACCTGGCTCTCGAAGAAAAAGACCGCTCCAAGCAGCGCTACCTCGCCGCCCTGCGCACCTACTGGCGCGGCTTCTACGAAATGCGCCGCCTCACCCTCTACGACTTCCTCAACGACCGCCCACTGGAGGTGAATTATGATGAGATCTAAGATTCAAAGTTTGGAGTTCGAGGTTCAAAGTTCCAGGTTTTAGGCTGTGGCCGCTCACCAGCGACGGGGAGGTCCTTGATTAACAACCCACTTTATCTACAACTAACCACACAATGCAATCCCTG
Organism: Bacteroidales bacterium UBA4814; assembly: GCA_002402465.1. Lineage (GTDB taxonomy): Bacteria > Bacteroidota > Bacteroidia > Bacteroidales > UBA7960 > UBA7960. Next base: position 266 of record DHFW01000045.1, on the reverse strand, counting down.
GTTTTTGGTTTTTAACAATAATGGCCTTGTCACCGGCCTGCTGCCCCTTGATCTGATGAAAGAAGAGGCCTTGTCAGCAGCTTTTTCGGAAAAGCTTTGTTCAGTGCACGGAACAAAGTGGAGCAATTTATAATAAGGTTGGAAGTGGTCTAATGTCTTCGGACAGTTTTTTCTTCAAAGTTAATTGTTTTGTTAAATGAGGGGGTCTGGGGGAGACTCATAACTTTCAGCATTGTTAGTTTCTTTTTTAAGCTGCCGCCAGATAC
>DHFW01000017.1 GCA_002402465.1 Bacteroidales bacterium UBA4814 | reverse complement strand
TGGCTACACTCGCCCGGCATATAACAGAAGAATAGAAAACCCATAGCACAGCGGCTAAGTCCAACTCAGTTTTATTAATCATTCCCAGTAATATTTACCCAACCATTCAGCAAATCGACATTTTTCAGGTTTATTCCTATATTTGCAAGGGAACGATTAATAAAATGCTATGATGTTACCAGCAAGCGTAAAAAGACAGAACTGACAGCGAAAATTGAAAGTAAACCATTGTGAAAAGACAAAAAAAATGAAATATTGACAGCACATAGAATCAGCCGACACAATTTGCCGAATCTTCAGTATTTTTTATTTTCCCCTCCGCACTTTTTTAATTTTTCTGCCAGCCCACATTTGGCACATTGGCAAGCCACACAAGCCTGCCCACAATCCAAAGCTTGCCAAAGAGCCAAATTTTCCATCGCAATAAAGACAAGATTGAAAACATTCTTTATCTTTGACAAAGTTGTCCAAACAGATTAGTCTAATGGCAAAAGAAACTTTTGGTGAATATATAAGACGATTAAGAGAAGTAAGAAATCTTCCACTTAGAAAAGTTGCAGCCCAGCTCGATGTGGATACTTCTACTCTTAGCAAGGTTGAACGTGGAGAAAGACCAATGTTAATAGACTATCTTAAACCCTTAAGCCAAATCCTGAAAATTGACTACAAGGAACTCCAGATTCGTTTTTTAGCAGACAGCATTAATGCAAATTATGGCAAGTTAGAGTATTTAAAAGATGGTTTGGACGAAGTCATTAATCAATTAAAAAATAACAAGAAGTAATGCCAACGAAATTCTTTACAAATCAAGACGATAATAGTTTACTTAAAAAGTTTGAGGGAGTATTCGCGAATATTGAAAGCATTAGACATTTTGATGCATTGGTTGGCTATTTCAGGACTTCCGGCTATTTTAAGGTACGTGCATTCCTTGACAAGATCCCTAAAATCAGAATTCTTGTTGGGATCAACGTTGACCAATTAATAAAAAAATATCACGACAAAGGACAATTATATCTTGAGAACCCAGAAGAAGCAAAAGCGGACTTCCTTGAAGAAATCATAAAGAATATACAGGAAGCCAACTACGATGAAGTAACTGAAAAAGGAATATTACAATTTATTGATGATTTTGTTAGTGGAAAAATTGAATTAAGGGCACATCCTAAAAAGAAAATACACGCAAAGGTTTATATTTTCAGACCTGCAACATTTAACGAATACGCCCCATGTGAAGTAATTACCGGATCATCAAATTTAACAGATGCCGGACTTGGGGCAAATCCCGAATCTAACTATGAGTTTAACGTGAGCCTTCGCGATTATGAGGATGTGAAATTTGCTACCGATGAATTTGAAAGGCTTTGGTCAGAATCTGTCCCGATTTTACAGGCAGAGGCAGAAAGAATCAAGAGCCAAACATATTTGCGTGATGACTTTACGCCATTTGAGCTATACATAAAGATGCTTATTGAATATTTTGGCAAACGAGTTGATTATGATCCGTACAATATTGATCTGCTTTTACCACCAAAATACATTCGCTTAAAATACCAGTCAGATGCTGCCAATCAGGGCTATGCAATCATGATGAAGCACAATGGATTTGTATTGGCAGATGTGGTAGGTTTGGGTAAAACCATTATTGCATGCATGATCATTAAAAAATTCATTTATGAAAATGGCACTCATACAAAAGTGCTGGTAGTTGTTCCACCGGCAATTGAGGATAATTGGAGACGAACGGTAAAAGATTTTGAACTCGATAATCATTTTCGTTTTATTACGATTGGCAGTCTGCATAAAATTTTGGACAGAGAGAATTATGCACATCCGAATTCTGAAGACATTGATTTAATAGTGATTGATGAGTCCCATAAATTCAGAAACGACTATACAGAAATGTATCTTGCCTTGCAGGAAATATGTAAAATGCCAAGGTCAAGAGCGGCTGAAAACGGAGATACAAGAAAGAAAGTAATTTTAATATCGGCAACGCCTCTGAATAATAGACCACAGGATATTGAAAATCAACTTTATCTTTTTCAAGACAGAAGAAACAGCACGCTTGAAAACATCCGAAACTTACAGGAATATTTCAAACCAATAAATGAGCAATATAAAAAACTCGCTTACGAGAAAAAACTGAATATCAGAAAGCTGAAAGCACTATTCCAGAAATTACGGGATGATGTAGTTGAACCACTTGTAATACGAAGAACCAGGACAGATATTGAGAACAACAAAGAATATCTTGAAGATTTGGATATTCAGGGCATAAAATTTCCTAAAGTTGGCGACCCACTGGCATTGTACTATGAATTGGACGGGAAGCTAAGTAAATTATTTTTCGATACGGTCTCGCTCATTACCAACCTTGATGAAGAAGGTAATGAAATTGATGGATTGGGTTATTATCGTTACAGGGCTATTGAGTTTCTTGTAAAGGAAGAGGATAAAAAAATCTATGGTAGAGTAGAATCCATATCCGGTAGATTGTCTGCAATCATGAAAACCTTATTGATTAAGCGTCTTGAAAGCAGTTTTTATGCCTTCACCCAGTCACTTCAAAGATTTCAGAAGGCTATTGATAATATGTTGGCAATGTTTGATGACAACAGGGTTTTTATTGCTCCTGATTTGGATATTAATAAACTTCTGGAGGAAGGATTTAGCTACGAAGAAATTGAAGCGAAAATTAATGAAAAAGGAGGCAACAATAAAGAATATAAAAAAGATGCATTTGATAAAAAGTTTGTTGACCTTTTGAAAAGGGATAAAGAAAAGGTTGATGATTTGGTTGAGCGATGGAAAAAAGTAAAAAAAGACCCGAAGCTCGTTGAATTTGCAGAGCAAATTCAAAATGAATTTTTCAAGTCATCTCAGAACATAAGTGGGAAACTGATTATATTTTCTGAATCTAAAGAGACCGCAGAAGAGCTAAGCTTGAAGCTTTCAAAGATTACTAAGAAAAAAGTTTTGACCGTAAGCGCAGAAAACAGAAAATATGTCGAAAATATTATTCGTGACAATTTTGATGCAAACCTTGAAGAGGAAAAATGGCAAAATGACTTCGATATTATTATTACGACAGAGGTATTGGCAGAAGGCATAAACCTACATAGAAGTAACGTAATAGTAAACTATGATGTACCATGGAACTCTACCCGTTTAATGCAACGCATCGGCCGTGTTAACCGTATCGGTTCCAGAGCAGACAGAATTTATGTTTATAACTATTATCCTTCCGCCCATGGAGATGCTCAAATTCATCTTGTAAATAATGCTTTGCGTAAACTTCAGGCATTTCATACTGCCTTTGGTGAAGATAACAAGGTATTTTCTATCCTCGAAGAAAAAGGAGAAGGTGCATTATTCGGAAATAAAATTCAAAAAGAAGAAAGCGAAATTTTGAAATACCTCAACGAATTAAGGGATTTCAGAAAGAAACATCCGAAGATTTTTAACGAAATAGCTAAAATTCCGAATAAAGCAAGGTGTGGCAGGAAATTACCTGACGGCAAACAATTGACTCTGCTCGATTCTGAAACAGGAGAGATAAATTATCCCCTGCAAAAAACATCACTCACTTATCTGAAAAGCGAAAATCATCCTGGTATCTTTTGTCTCATAACGCCTGAAATGAATATTATTGAGATGAACTTTTTACAGGCAGTCAAATTGTTTAAAGCACCTGACAATGAGAAGGCAATTGCTTTGCATGACCAGCACCATAAACAAACTTTGGCTGGTCTTGAATATTTTAAGTCGGAAAAAAATCAGGAAAATGTTCAGACTGTTTCCCGCAGAAACCTTAGTCCGGCAGAAAACAAAGCCATTTCAAACATTAATGCAGTAGTAAAAATTGCACCTACCGAACAAAAACGAATGGCCTTGTTGCGAGCTTTAGATATTATCAAAAAAGGAACTTTTGCATCAAAAGGATTACCAAAATCCATCAATGATTTTTTCACTTCAAATGCAGGGTTACTCAAAGAACCGGATAAGTTTATTGAACAACTTTTTATCACCGTACTCGACCGCTACGACCTTTCTCCCGGTTCAGAAGAAGTGCTACAATCAGATAAAGCACATCGGGGAATTGTGAACCCACTAATTGTAATCACTCAAAGTTTTAGTTGATTATGACAAAGATTAAAGGAATTAACGTTGAAGGCAATCAAATCGCCATCATTCAAATAAATAATGATGATTATATCTCTCTGACTGATATGGCGAAAAGTCAACATCAGGAGGTTGTCATTTTTAAATGGATGAGTTCCAAGAGTACAATTGAATATTTGGGCGAGTGGGAGTTGCTATACAACCCGAATTTTAATTATACCGAATTCGGTATAATTAAAAATGAAGCAGGAACAAATAGTTTTGTTCTTTCAACAAAAAACTGGATTGAAAAAACCAATGCAATCGGAATCATCGCAAAAGCAGGCAGATACGGTGGTACTTATGCCCATAAAGATATTGCCTTTCATTTTGGGATGTGGATAAGCGCCAAATTTCAATTGCTTTTAGTTAAAGAATTCCAACGGCTTAAAGAAGATGAAAACGATAGACTGAAGCTCGAATGGAATCTTCAGCGAACGCTGGCAAAAATTAATTATCGTATTCATACCGACGCTATCAAAGCAAATCTTATTCCCAAAGAGCTTTCCAAACAAGAAATAAACTTTATTTATGCAAATGAAGCCGACATGCTGAATATGGCACTTTTTGGCAAAACTGCCCAGCAATGGCGAAACGAAAACCCAACTGCCGAAGGAAATATACGGGATATGGCAACCATTGAGCAATTGGTGGTACTTAGCAATCTCGAAAGTATTAATGCTGTACTGCTTCATCAAGGTCTGTCACAACCCGAAAGGCTACGCCAACTAAATCAGGTAGCCATTACTCAAATGAAATCATTGATAGGAAATTCACAATTAAAAAAACTAAAATAAGATGGCAGCCAACAGATTTCAAATCCAAAACGCATTGCACAAACCTTATGATAGGGTTCTTTTTTCAAAGGAAGTTTTAAAGCCGGTTTTTGGTTCAGAATTTACGTTTTATAACTCTTTGGTTCCGGCAGCGCTGGCGCCCAACAAATCGGAATCGGCTGCTATTGATAAAATTTGGATTTACGGAAAAATTCAATTAGACGATGGCACCGAAATTACCTGCTACGAAATACTGTTGCAACCCAAAGTACGCATCGAACAAAGTAAGGTGGCTATTCAGCAATATGTTCGAAAATTGCTTACAGCCGGAGAAGCGTCATTAATCAATTTTGTCGCACCTGCAAATAAAAATGTATGGAGGTTTACGCTGGTTGCCAAGGACAGTGTGCTTACCGACAAGGGAGTGAAAGAAAAAACCACCAACGCTAAACGATACACGTTTTTATTAGGACCTTCTGAAACCTGCAAAACAGCAGCCGAACGCTTTGAAGTATTGAGCACCGAAAAGGAGATTACTTTTCAAACCCTTGTAAATGCCTTCTCCGTTGAAAAATTGAGTAAAGCATTCTTTGATGAATATACCCTGCATTACCAGAACTTTTGTGATTATTTGCAGGAATCCAATTACCGTAAATCAGTTTTTAATATTACTTTCCCTGCCGGTGCTACAAAACAGGAAAAGGATAAAGCCAGTAAACCCATCCGCGATTTTGTAAAAAAACTGCTTGGGCGTATTGTCTTTCTTTACTTCGTTCAGAAAAAGGGTTGGCTGGGTGCAAGCAATACCCATTACACCGATGGTATGCCTGACTTCATCAAACAACTCTTTCACCAATCGGGCGGAAACGAAACCTTTTACAGCAATTGGCTTACAAAACTATTTTTCGATACTCTTAATGCTGATGAAGTAAAAAGACCCAATGAAGATTTTAAAATGCCGGATGGGAAAATGGTGAAAGTTCCTTTCCTGAATGGTGGATTATTTGACAAAGATGAATTTGACGAACATCTGCTCACCTTTCCTGCAAAGCTCTTCCATAACCCCGACTTTGAAGATGCCATACTTACGGCAAAAAGCAATGGTTATGCCCGTGGTTTTCTCGACTTTCTGGATGCATTTAACTTTACGGTTTATGAAGACAGTCCCGATGACCAAACCGTAGCCGTTGACCCCGAAATGCTGGGACATATTTTCGAAAACCTGCTCGAAGATAACAAGGACAAAGGTGCATTTTATACCCCTAAGGAAATTGTGCATTACATGTGTCAGGAAAGTTTGATTGAATATTTGGCAACAGGTCTTCAGAATGAATACACGGTTTACAAACAGCTCGGCGATGAACAAATTGAATTATTCGGAAATGAAACCCGAAAAGGGCAGTTGAAACTGATAGAAGAATTAGGAGAAAATGGGCTCGATAGAGAAGAAGTTGCCTACATGGTGAAAAACAAAGACATCAGTAAATTAACTCAAAAACAATTATATTCCATTGACCGTTTGCTCGACAGTGTAAAAATTTGCGACCCTGCAATCGGCTCCGGTGCTTTCCCCATGGGGTTGTTACAGGAAATTTTCAGCATTAAAGAACTTATTGCATACAAAACCGAAAAACCCTGGAAACCTGCCGAAACCAAACTGAAAATTATTCAAAACTCTATTTACGGAGTGGACATAGAAAAAGGAGCAGTGGATATTGCCCGTCTCCGCTTCTGGTTGAGTTTGGTAGTGGACGAAGAAAAACCAAAGCCATTGCCCAACCTCGATTATAAAATTGTGGTAGGCGATAGCCTCATAAGCAAGTTTGATGGCGAAATTGTGGAGATTGACTGGGAACGTAAGCAAAGCGTGGGCAAAGCCTATGAGTATGTAAAGAATGTACAGCGTTTGTTGGTTGAAGTTGCTGACAAACAAAAGCAATACTTCAGCCCAAACACCAAAAACAAAAAAGAACTGCAAGCCGAAATCCGCAACCTGAAAATTGAATTGCTCATTAACCAGCTATCGTTTAACAAAGAACTTTACATAAACAAAACCGTACAGAAAGGTGGCTTTATGCCAACGGCAGCCGATATAAAGCACAACACCGAACGTGAATTGCAAATTAAGGGTTTCGACAAGCTGATTAACAAACTGCAATACCTGCTTCAACACCCCGATGAACCTTTTAACCATTTTGACTGGAAACTCGACTTCCCCGAAGTGCTGAACCCATATTTGGTGAATGGGAACGGTGGGTTTGACATTGTTATTGGAAATCCTCCTTATGTTAGTTATTTTTCAAGACAAGCAGTTAAAGTAGATGAACAATATCTCAATGCTTTAAAAAACAAGTCCGAATTTATTAAAGACAAAACAAAAAAAGGAAGATATCATTCTGTTCAATTTTTTCTGGACAGAGAAATAAAATTAATGAAAAATGAAGGAATATTATTTAACATAATTGATATTTCATTCTTTGAAAAAGCTTTTACTGACATTCGAGGATTCTTGCTTAAAGAAATAGCAATCAATGAAATTATAGTTAACCTGAATGTATTTGAAAATGTAGTAAGCGGTCAATTGATTCTAAGCTTTAAGAAAAATAAACCAAGGGCAAAACACCAAGTTAAGTGGAAAAATAATTTCGATGAAACCCCAGTTTATGTTTCGCAAGATTTGTGGACAAAGGATTCCTTCTATACAATTTCTATTCCTAAAAGTGGCCTAATAAATACAATTGAAACCGACTGTAAAAGTTTTATTTCCTATTGTGATGTGAAGGTAGGTGTTAATATTGGTGGCGTTAAGGATTACTTCATGAAAAGTGACCCGAAATATTTTCCATTCATTAATGGCTCGAATAATGTACAGCTTTATGAAATAGTATTTCCATCTGATAAACAAAAGAAGGACGGAGTGATGTATTTTGATTTCAACAAAAAGGTTGAAAAGAAAATTTGGGATGAAGGTATTGGTACGCCATCAATTGGTGAAACAAACGAGAGATTTTTAAAGCCAAAATTAGTAATAAGACAAAGTGATGTCAGATTAACAGCAACCTACGATGATGACGGATATCATTGTGATTACAACTTGTTTACTGCAAATAAGCTGAGCTCTTCACCATTAGAATTGAAATATATTCTCTCGTTGCTAAATTCTAAGCTTATGACTTATTACGTTTTAGAAAAAGGCTACCTAAACATTAAACCTGGCAAGACTCCACAAATTAGAGTAACAGATATCAAAGAACTTCCGATAAAAGAAACAACAAATCAGACGCCATTCATCCGTTTAGTTGACTTTATACTATTTCTCAAACAATTTGATTTAACGAATAGTACTGACCAACTCATGCCCACTTACTTCGAGCAAATCATAGATGGCATGGTTTACGAATTGTATTTCCCTGAATTATTAAAAAAACACAACCGTGAAATTATTAAGCATTTGGGCGAATTGCCTGAGTTTAAAGATGGCATGAGCGATGAGCAAAAAATGAAGATTTGTAAAAAGGTGTTTGACAGGTTGAATGACAAAGAGCATCCGGTTAGGATTAACCTGTTTTATATGAATTCCATACCGGAGATTGCAATAATAGAAGGGAAAAATGAGAATAACTGATATTTACATAAAAAATTATCGTGCTTTCTACGGAGAGCATCATATTTGCCTAGATAAAGACGGCAAAAACCTGATGGTGTATGTAAGCCTTCGGTCTGGTGCATCTTGACTAGTGTTCTTACCGGCGGTAATTTAGCAGGCAAAAAACACAGATGGAAACAAGCAAGTCTATCAGCCGCAAGCAGCAAATGTTTGATCTTATTGAGAGCTGCCTGGGCAGCGGGCTTACCAAAAGAGAGTTTTGCCAACAGCAGGGCATAAAGGTATCGCTTTTTTACTACTGGCAAAAGCGATACCGGCAGCACCAGGAGGCAGATGCAGGCTTTCTGCCAGTTCAGATTAATGGCCGCCAGGGTGCGAGCGACATTGAAATCGTTTATCCCAACGGGGTTCAGGTGCGCCTGAACGGCGGAGTCCCTCTTTCATTTATCCGCTTGCTGATCACATCCGCCTAAGGTTATGTTTGGACTGGGATCATCCCTGCGGTTTTACCTTTACGCCGGTATTACAGATATGCGCAAGAGTTTTGACGGCCTTTGCGGGCTGGTACAAAGCAAGCTTGATCGCAACCCGATCTCCGGGGAGGTATTTATTTTTATTAACCGGCGGCGCGACAGGGTCAAGCTCCTGCGCTGGGAAAGGGGTGGTTTTGTTTTGTATTACAAACGCCTGGAGCAGGGTACCCTTGAGCTGCCACAGCAGACCAATCCGGGTCAGTGCGTGGAAATGACCTGTGGACGCAACTGGTATTGATCAAGTTCAAAATGCAAAATTTTGGGCATCCCCCGCAGACATTTACCTATTCCATCACCATTCCTGATACCTTACTAAAACGTAACCGATACGAATATTTAACGGACTTAAAACATAGTTTAAACGTATTTTTACGTATGAAGTACGTCTAAAGTACGTCTGAAATACGTCTTAAGTTAGGAAAAAATACGAACCTGAAAAGGGCCGAAAAGGCTTAAGGTGGCTCAGGGAAATTACGGACCGGGGGAAAAGGAATCCATAGCCGGGGCTGGGTAGACGAAAGTGTCCTCACCGAAAAGGACATCGTAAAACTTTTCTTAAGGATGAATCAGGAAGGATACAAAAAAGGCCACCTCTGTTTTTTGAAGCAGCCTCGTTGGGGTGGAAGATGGGACTCGAACCCACGACCCTCAGAACCACNNATGCTCTAACCGACTGAGCTACATCCACCGTTTATTAGGGAGTGCAAATATACAAAAATTTTTATTTGCAAATATCGGCGCTGTTTTTTTGTAGAAAAAATGTGTTATTATTTATTTCCTAAAAATCTCTTTAACCGCTGCCAGCAGGTAGTTTTTTTTTGCTCCTGCTTTTTCTGACAATGCATTCTCTGCTGCTATATCCATCATTTTTACCTGTTGCTGCAGGCGCTCGGTTTTAAATTTCTTTTCCAGTTTATCGAAATCAGATTTGCAATATACTTTACTCATAACGGTTTATTTTCCCCTCGCAAGACAAAAAGTGGCAATATTTAACATTAGCTTAATATAAGTAAACCCCAAAACTTGCAAAAGGTTGGTATTTTTTGCGAAATTTGTCGCAGCAAGGGGCAAAGACCCCTGCATTGCCACCGCAAACGCCGCGCCTGCCAATGTTCAGAAAAACCCTTCGCCACGAAGGCATCCGAAACTTCCTGAAGCTGTTTTCCAGCTCTGTGCTGGCGCAGGGCCTATCGCTGTTGCTATCGCCCTTATTTGCAAGGCTTTTTGCACCCGGCGATTTCGGGTTGGTGGCCCTTTACCTGGGCATTTTCAGTGTACTTTCGGTGCTGGCCACGGCCAAATACGAGCAGGCCATCATGTTGCCCCGGTCCGATCATGCCGCCCGCTCCCTGTTCTGGCTGGTGCAGCTTATCAGCCTGGGGTTTGCACTCTTTGCCTTGCTGGTGATTGCGCTGGGCGGTGGGTTTATCACCACCCTCACCGGGAATGCTGCCCTGCGACCCTGGCTGTGGTTTTTGCCCTTGAGCCTGCTCATGCATGGACTGTTTCAGGGCGCCACCTTTTATGCCAACCGCCACAAGCGATTTGGCATGATGGCCGGCAGCACCCTGCTGCATTACAGCGTGCTGAACGGCACCCGCGTTGTAACCGGCTTTCTTAAAACCGCCTTTAACGGGCTGCTGGCGGCCCAGATCGCAGCACAGGTAATAAGCGCCTTTTATATGATCATGCGTTCTGCGCGAAAACTGTTCAGCCCCGACGATGCCCTCTCGCTTGAGCGCATCGGCCAGCAGGCCAGAATCTATTCGGGTTATCCGCGCTACAACATGCTGCTCAACTTCACCAACAACCTCTCGGGAGCCCTGCCCATATTTATGTTTACCCGCGGTTTTTCGGCCGAAGTGGCCGGACTGTATGCCTTTGGATACACTTTTGTGTTCAGGCCGCTCAGCCTGTTTTCGCAAAGTACCCTGCAGGTGCTTTCGCAAAAAATTATTGAAGACTACCACCAGGGCAGGTATGTGTATCCGGCCCTCAAAAAGCTGGTGCTGCGTTTTTTCTGGCTTGGCATAATTCCTTTTACCCTGCTGGCCATTTTTGCACCGGCGGTTTTCAGGCTGGTATTTACCGAAGAATACCTTTTGGCAGGGCGTTTTTTGCAGGTACTAAGCCCCTGGCTTTTTGCCGTCTTCCTTACCAGCCCGCTTTCGTTTGTACCCGAGCTGTTTTTCCGCCAGAAAAAAGCCATGATCATCGACATTGTGCTCCTGGTGTTGCGCTTTTTGGCACTTTGGGCCGGTATATGGCAGCAAAACCTGTGGCTGTCGCTCTGGCTTTTCAGCGGGGTAAGCTTTGTGGTGGTAACTTACTGCCTGCTGTGGTATCTTAGCCTGGCGCGCAGGCACAAGCCGGCACCAATGCATAGCAACGCAACAAAAACCTGAGCCATGGCATCCGAAAAGGAAATAAAAGTGCTTGTCATTCCTTCGTGGTATCCTCCAAACGGAGGGTATTTCTTTCGCGAGCACGCAGTAGCTTTGGCCCGCGAAGGAGTGCAGGTTGACGTCCTGGCCGGCCTTCACACCAGCCTGCGCACCCTGCGGCCCGGCGATCTTTTCAAATCGAGCACCCGGCATTGCATCTTGTCTGATGGCATTACCGAGCACCTTCGGAAATACTGGATCATCCCCTTTTCAAACAAGCCAAATTTCCATGGCTGGGTAAATATGATGCTGCGTTTTTACAAAAACTATCAGGACATTTATGGCAAGCCCGACATCATTTTGGCACACAGCAGCATTTGGGCCGGACTGGTGGCGGCCTTTATCAGGGAAAAATATGAGGTGCCTTATGTAATCACCGAGCATCGCAGCCGGTTTATCTACAACACCGAAGAGGCCATGCGCATGTTCGATCCCTGGTTTTTTCCCTATCTGCAAGAGGCTTTCGAAGGTGCTGAAAAAGTAATTACCGTGAGCGATGCCTTGCAGCCTTTTATTAAACAAATTGCACCAGGATCGGCGACCAACTTGCTCAGCATACCCAATATGGTCGATATCGATTTTTTCGTTCCGGCCTCCATACCTTTGCCTTTAAAACCCTTTTACTTTTTTTCCCTGGCCAACCTTATTCCCCTTAAGGGGATGGATACGCTTATTGAAGCCTTTTCAATGCTTGCCGGTAAACAAAAGGAAGACTTCAGGCTGATTATTGGCGGGGACGGCCCGGAGCGCGGAAAACTTGAACAACTGGTTGAAAGAAAGAGTCTTGCAGCCAAAATCACTTTCAAGGGGAAGCTAAACCGCGACCAGGTAGCTTCCTGCATGCAGTCGGCCCATGCCTTTGTGCTGGCCAGTCAGTTCGAGGCTTTTGGGGTAGTATTTATCGAGGCCATGGCCAGCGGATTACCTGTAATTGCCACCCGCGCAGGAGGGCCCGAAAGTTTTATCCGCGAAAGCGAAGGTTTGCTGGCAGATCCGCAAAACCCTGAAGCACTCGCCCTGGCCATGGAAAGATTATTTGAAAACTTTACAACTTTCGATCGCAAGGCTATCAGGCAATATGCCACCGAACATTTTGGCCACCAGAACGTGGCCCGCCAATACATTGAACTTTTTAAAGAAATCATAAAAAAACAAACAAGATGAACCAGGTATTTTTGGTTTACAACTACAATTATTTCTGGCACACCAGGGAAGATCTGCATTTTAAGGGCTTCTTCTTCGACAACGACAGCAGGCATTATCATGAAAGCGGTGCCCTCGATGACTTGCTTCCCATTCGCGACAGGAAAGCCCTCCGGGAGAAACTTGAAAGCATTGACGGGCCTTTTTCCATCATCAGGCAAACCCCCGAAGGAATCATAATAAGCACTGGGGCCATGAGTATATTTCCGGTATTTTATACCTGGGAAGGCGGTCGGTGGCTGGTTTCTGACAGCTCCGACCAGTTGCTCAATATGAAACAGGAAAAGCAATGCAATACCGAAGCCTTCGACGAATTTTTAGGGGCCGGCTTTGTGCTGGGGCGCGAAACCCTGCTAAAAGACATTTACAAATCGCGTGCAGCTGAAATTCTGCTGCTAAAACCCGACGGTACCATCGAATCGGAAATTTACAATTACTTCCTGCCAAAGGCATTCTGGGGCGAAAGCCTTACTGAACTTAAAGTAAAACTGGTTTACAAGCTTAAAAATGTAATTAAAAGGCTGATTATTTCATTAAAAGACCGCACGGTGGTGGTACCCTTAAGCGGCGGCTACGACTCTCGCCTGATTGTAAGCTTGCTGAAGCTGGCCGGATACCAGAAAGTAATATGCTTTTCATACGGGCGGCCCAACAAGGAGTCGGAGCTGAGCCAGCGGGTAGCCAAAGAGCTGGGCTACGAGTGGATCTTTGTGGATTACCGCAGTCTGGACACCCGAAACTTCCAAAACGACCCCGTGTTTCAGGATTATTACCGCTATGTTGGAAACAACTATACCATGCCCTACTTGCAAGAATATTTTGCGGTAAAGCATCTGAAAGATCATAAGCTCATCCCCGACGAGAGCGTGTTTATCCCGGGTCATGGAGGCGATTTTCTGGCAGGAGGCCATGTGAAGAAAGCCGCAAAAACCAAGCGCGACCTTCAAAACCTGCCCCCCCATATTGCAAAAAAATACTTCCAGTTTATCCCATTGAGCAACAGCTCAAAAGATCAGATCATAAAAAGACTGGAAGAGTGGTTTGCCGGCTACAACCCACCCCAATGCGCCACCGATCCTTTTTTCAGCGTTTATGTGGAGGATTGGGATGTGAAGGAAAAACGCTCAAAGTTCATATTTCAGTCGGCACAGGTTTTTCCTTTCTTTGGCTATGCCCTGCGACTGCCTTTATGGCACAAAGACTTGCGCAAGCTTTTCCGCCAGGTTCCTTTCGACCTTCGCCTCAACCAGCAGCTTTACTACCAGTTACTCGAAGATGAGTTTTTCAAGCCCCTGAACATTTTCTTTGATGAGGAAGAAATGAAAGAACCCCGCAGAGTGAGCCTTGAAAAACGCATCAGAAAAATGCTTAAGCCATTCGCGCCCGGAATAGTGCTGGCCCGCAAACTTAAAGCTGCCGACTGGATGTGCTACGATAAGTTCACCTCTGAACTGGAACATCAGTTAAAAAAAGAGGGGCTAGCGCCCCTCAAACCCATTTACAGTTACAACGCACGCATTTGCAGGTGGTACCTGCAGCAAGTGCGAAAAAAAACTGACTGCAAACATCAGCTATAAACTTTTACTGGGTAAGCTTTCCCTGAAAACTGGCGGTAAACTCATCGAGATTGGGATTGGTCTTGTAGATGTCTTCGCTGAAAAATACAAGCACCGGCTCCATGCGGGCAGGCGGGCGAAACCCGGGGAGAGCGTATATAAGGCTTAGGTTTTCGTCGAAAAAGGCCACCGAAGGATAACTCATGCGACCCTGCAAAATGGCAATGGCAAAGTTGTGGGCTGCACGGCGCTGTCCTTCCTTCGCCCGCTCGTTTTCATAAGTAACTCCCTTAAAAACAATAGGATCGGTTTGTTCGGCATTAAGTTTTACCGCGTAGAAGTTTTCGTTGATATAATCAACAATTACAGGATGGGTAAAAGTTTCGGCATCCATGCGCTTGCACCAGCTGCACCAGTCGGTATAAATATCAACAAAAATCTTTTTGGGATTCTTTTTGTGAAGGTCCTGGGCTTCCTCAATGCTGAGCCAGTTCACCTTTTTTTCCTGGGCAGTGGCAGGCAATTGTAGCAAAAGTCCAAAAGCAAAAACAAAAAAGGCGGCGATGAAAAGTTTCTTATTCATTGAAAAGATCATTTTATTTAACAAAGTCAATTTTTATACTAAAATAATGCCAATTAATGAGATAACGAAAAAAATGTTTTGACATTATTGCTTTAGCTGGTTTAACATAAAAGGGATAACAGTAATTAAACCATTTTGTTTTATAATTTTGCCTGCATAACTGCAGAAGGTGTTCAGAAAAAAACAGCAAGACATAAAAGGCTCGCTGAGCCTAATGGCCTGGCGGAGGTTTTGCCGCAACCCCCTGGCGCTCGGAAGCCTGATTTTTATCCTGATTTCGGCCCTTGCCGCCATTTTTGGATACCTGATTACCCCCGACAGTACACCCTTTGCCAATCATCAGCAACTTGAGCTGGCCGCTCACAAGCCCGGCCATAAGGCACAACTGTTGCTGGTTACCAAAAACCGGGAGCCCGAAAAGACTTCACTTTTTAAAAAAATGGTATGGGGAAAGCCAGCCGATCGCACCACTATTGCCGTCCAAAACTTTTGGTTTGAGGATGCCTGGCTGCATTACGAAACATACGCCGGCCAGTCCGGATATCCGGGCCTCGAAAACAGGGTTTGGCTGCCCGAGGTATTGTTTGCGGTGGAACATGGGCAGGAACCAGGCGAAGCAATAAATGATTCCGTTTCTTTTTTAACCCTTTCGGGTGAAAAGAAGACCATGGCATTGGGTGCCATGCAACAGCAGGCAGCACAAAACCACCTGGTGCAGCGCAGGTTTTTGCTCGGAACCGACCGGTTCGGGCGTGATATGCTCAGCCAGTTGATCATTGGCACACGGGTTTCTCTGTCCGTAGGCTTTATTGCGGTATTCATTTCGCTGGTCATTGGGGTTAGCCTGGGCAGCCTGGCAGGCTATTTTCGCGGCAAGCTCGACGATCTGATCATGTGGCTGATAAATGTGATATGGTCTATCCCTACCCTGCTGCTGGTGATTGCCATTACTTTTGCCATTGGCAAGGGCTTCTGGCAGGTTTTCCTGGCGGTGGGGCTCACCATGTGGGTAGATGTGGCGCGCGTGGCACGCGGGCAGGTACTCAGCCTTCGCGAAAAGGAATTCGTTGAAGCCGGCAAGGCGTTGGGCCTCGGAAGCTACCGCATCATTACCCGGCACATACTTCCCAACATCATGGGGCCGGTCATTGTAATTTCGACGGCCAACTTTGCCTCGGCCATCCTTATTGAAGCAGGGTTGAGTTTCCTGGGCATTGGAGTGCAACCCCCAATGCCATCATGGGGCACCATGATAAGGGAGCATTACGGCTATATTATTCTCGACAAAGGTTATCTGGCTTTTTTTCCCGGCCTGATGATCATGCTCATGGTGCTGGCATTTATGATTACAGGCAATGGCCTGCGCGATGCCCTCGATAAAACCCCGCAATTCTGATTAATTTACCAGGAAATTATGGATCGGAGGTAAAACCGGAGTTTACCCTCTCCTTCGGTCATAAACCCAATGCCAAGAGGCTTGCCTGAACGGCGAGCAATGTCCATAAGGCCCAGCCCGGCACCCCCGTTTGCCTCAGGAATAAGCTGGCGGCGTTTCGAAAGGTAAGATGATTTCAGTTCAGACGGCCCCATGCGGTTAATCTCACCCACACGTTGCCTCAGGTAATCCATTCGGGCCGCGTCGATAATGTTGCAGGTTAGCAAATGAAATCCATCGCTGCCCCGGAGCAATATGAAGCGCCCCCTGCCCTTCCCCCCGGCGCCCCTTTCGAGGCTATAGTGAAGCACGTTCTGGGCCATTTCAACAAATACGGTGAAGGCGCGTTTTGCCAAAACGGAGTTGCTGCCCGCAGCCACCTCACTACGAACCACTTCGCCAAGGCTAACAATCACATCCTGACTGAAGTCGCCGTTGAAGGCAAGCAACAACTGACCGTTGGAGCCGGGAGAAAAAATATTATGAAAAACCTCAAGATGCCTCATGAAACAGAATAAATACAGTAAGAAACCGGGTATTTATCTGGTAAAAATATAGATTTGATTTATAAGGACCAACAAATACAGAAAATTTCATTCCTTATTGCCAAGCATGGGCACAAAGCGGAACTGCCCGAAGTCGCTCAACTCATATTGGTCTTCGTCCACTTTAATAATTCTCATCATAACCTGCGTTTCGCCCGGGCCCACCGGCACAACCATCATCCCGCCGATTTTCAGTTGTTTAAGCAATTCGGGGGGAGCCTCCGGAGCACCTGCCGTAATCAGGATTTTGTCGAAAGGAGCAAATGCCGGCAAGCCTTTATATCCATCGCCATAAAAAAGTCTGGCATTGTAACCCATTTTTTGCAACAGAGCTTTGGCCTTGACATAAAGGCTGTGGTGTCTTTCGATGCTGAAAACCTTGGCGCCCAGTTCGAGCAGCACACAGGCCTGGTACCCGCTCCCGGTTCCGATCTCAAGCACCTTATCACCCTTTTTAACTTCGAGTAATTCGGTTTGAAAAGCCACGGTGTAGGGCTGACTGATAGTTTGCCCGGACCCAATGGGAAAAGGCTTGTCCTGGTAAGCAAACTCCACGAAGGAAGAATCGAGAAAAAAATGCCGCGGAATGCGCTCAATGGCTCCAATCACGAGCTCATCCTTAATTCCCTTCTGGCGAACCTCATTGGCAAGCTTGCGGCGCAATCCCTTATGGCGGTAGGTATCGATCATTAAAATACTTTCAAAAAAAACAACCCCTTATCAATGTGCTAAAATAATCAATAATTCCTGAAGTTTTTTCGGAAATCAGCTTTGTGAATATCCGGAAAAACCGGTCAAAAACAAGTACTTTTTTTAATCCTTCAGATCATCCCGTCATGGTTTTTATTAAAAAGCAGATCAAAAAACATTAAATCTTTTACATTTGCAAAACCATAACAGAACCATTAAACTAACCTATTGTGCAAGTAAATAAAATTGGAGTACTGGGTGCCGGCCATTTAGGCAAGATTCACATTAAATGCATTCTTGAATCAGACCGCTTTGATCTGCTTGGTTTTTACGACCCGAACCCGGACATATGCACCGAAGTGGAAGAAAAATTTGGCATAAGGCGTTTTAACTCGGCCGATGAACTGATAGAGGCTTGCCAGATAGTGGATATTGTGACTCCTACTATTTCGCATTTCGACAATGCGGCAAGGGCACTGAAGCGATCGCGCCACGTTTTTATTGAAAAACCCCTTACCACCACCCTTTCTGAAGCCCGCCAGCTGATTGAGGTGGCTCGTGAAGCCAGCGTTAAGGTGCAGGTGGGGCATGTGGAGCGCTTCAATCCGGCTTTTATTGCGGCAAACCCGTTTCTCAACAATCCCATGTTTATAGAAACGCACCGCCTGGCACAGTTCAATCCCAGGGGAACAGACGTTCCGGTAATTCTTGATTTAATGATACACGACATTGACATTGTGCTGCATGTGGTGCGTTCGCCCATCAAAAAGATCTCGGCCAGCGGGGTGTCGGTGGTGTCAGAAACCCCCGATATTGCCAATGCCCGTGTGGAGTTTAACAACGGCTGCGTAGCCAACCTTACGGCCAGCCGCATCAGTATGAAAAACATGCGCAAAACGCGCTTCTTCCAGAAAGATGGTTATATTTCCGTTGATTTTCTGACCAAGGAAAGTGAGATCATACGCATGAAGCCGGCAGAAAACAACCAGGATCCCTTCGCCATGATTATTGACCTTGGCCACGGCCGGGGGCAAAAGCAGATCTTGGTTGAAAAGCCCGAAATTCAGCCCATTAACGCCATCAAAACCGAACTGGAAACTTTTCAGGCTTCGATTGCCGAAAACACCCAACCAGTGGTTACCATTGAAGATGGATACCGCTCGCTTGAGCTGGCATATCAGATTATGGATAAGATCGACATCAATGCCAGGGTGCTCGGATAATTAACCTTTTGCAGTTTATTTTTAAATAACCCAACCGGTTGCTCGCAACGGCAGATTTTCTTTGTTCAAAAGCAAACAATATGTAATGCATCAAAGCGTTATCAGAATATTATACCCCTCCCCGTTCCTTTATTTCATTTTAAGCAACCCAATATACCGAACCGATGCCATAAAACTACTGGCGAAACCAATATCCCAGCATGGATAAAAGACTACAACGAATCCACCTTTTCCGTTACATCGCGTTCGATTTTCTGGCTGCCTCCCTGGCCTGGTTTTTCTTTATCAGCTTCAGAAAGGCCAACCACAGCATTGGCCTTGGTGCCTTCAAAGAGCAATTGTTTATTGATGAAAACCTCATTGCGGGCTTGCTCGTTATTCCCCTTTTCTGGCTGCTTTTTTACTGGGCAAGCGGGGCTTACAAATCCATTTTCCGCACCTCGCGCCTGGGCCAATTTGGTCAAACCCTTTTTACCTCGGTGATTGGTGTGCTGGTTATATTCTTTGTTGTGCTGCTCGACCAGGAAGTTAGCACCAGCAGCGAATATTACCGTTCCTTTTTATTTTTGCTTGTTTTTCATTTCTTTTTCACAGCCACCTTCAGGCTGGTGCTTACCACTATTCTTATCAAAAAAATTCACAATCGGGTTATTGGGTTTCGCACCATAATTATCGGGAGTCAAAAAAAAGCCCTCGATATTTTTAATGAGCTGGAATTGCAGAAGAAATCATCGGGCAACCATCTGATTGGCTACGTCAACGTTAACATTTACGATAAGTACCTTATTGAAGACCATTTGCCTTACCTGGGCTGGTTTAAGGACCTTAAAGATATTATTGAAGAATACCAGATTGAAGAGGCCATCCTGGCTATTGAGCCGCGCGAGCACAAAAACATTAGCCAGATACTCACGGAGTTGTACCAGTCGGACGTGGTGGTGAAAGTGATTCCTGAGCTGCACGACATTTTGCTGGGAGCCGTAAAAATGACCTCCATATTCGGTGCCCCACTTATCCAGATACAACCCGGGTTAATGCCGGCCTGGCAGCAGTCAATAAAGCGCCTGATGGATATTGTAATTTCGCTGTTTGGCCTGGTTCTGCTATCACCGGTTTTCCTGATAACAGCCATTATTGTAAAGGCCACATCCAAAGGGCCTGTATTTTATGCCCACGAACGCATAGGATTGCATGGCAAGCCCTTTATGATGCATAAGTTCCGGTCGATGTATATCGATGCCGAAAAGGATGGACCACAGCTTAGCTGCAAGGACGACCCCCGCATAACCCCTTTCGGGCGTTTTATGCGTAAGGTGAGGCTTGACGAAATCCCACAATTTTATAATGTTCTTATTGGAAACATGTCGCTGGTGGGTCCCCGCCCCGAGCGGCAGTATTATATTGATCGGATCGTTAAAAAAGCCCCGCACTACCGCCTGCTGCAAAAAATAAAGCCTGGCATTACCAGTTGGGGCCAGGTAAAATATGGCTACGCCGAGAATGTGGATCAAATGATCGAACGCCTGCGCTACGATCTGCTATACTTGGAAAACATGTCGCTGGCTGTCGATTTTAAAATCCTGATCTATACAGTGCTGATTATTTTGCAGGGACGCGGAAAATAAGTTATTAAAGCACCCCGGCCTCAATCATTTGGACTATTTCTTCAATTAAACGGTCTTCACCTTCTGGGTCGTATTCAGTTTTGAGGTTGTAACCAAAAATACGGCTCAGGCCCTGCCAGAAAACCGCTGACACCATACCCCGGAATTCCCTTACCACATCGTAGGAAGTATGTTTGGTCTCTCTGTCGACTAACTTGATCAGAATCAACCCCTGTGAAAAAGTGAGTTTTTTGATTTCATCTTCAAATTGCGCCCTCAATTCGTTTTCGGCCTTCTTCATGGCCAGCTTGCGCTGAGCTTCGGTAGGCAGTGTCTGTAAAAGTTCATTGTATTCATCAAACTTAATCCCTGCCAAAACGGCATAGGGATAAACCCTTTTCACGTTCTGCACCAAGCGGCGGTAGCGATTTTCGTCGGCGCGGTTTTTAAAAATGCGGGGGGCAAAAAAGGCCACCGGCGCCAGGTCAATCACCGGCAGGGTGTCATGGCCAACAATGAGGGCCTTTACCACATAACCCCGGGGGGCGGGCGGAACAGGAACGTCCTGGGCAACGGATAAAGAGACCGTGCAAAGCAGCAAAAGAATAAGGCTGATATGTGTAAAAAACCTTTTCATAAAACCGAGCAACAACGAGGCAAGAAATATGCAAAAAAAAGCGCTTGTTCTGCATAAAACAAACGCTAAAAGATAATGAAAATTTTACTCAAAAGCAAGTCCCGGGCCGGTTTTCAGGCCACTTTAAGCCGGCTCATTCTATTTTTACTGAGTTTGGCTCTGGCATAGTCGAGCGTAATCCTAAATTCCTTCTCAGGCTTGTCGGCCGAAGGAATCTCGAACATAGCATCGAGCATGATTACTTCGCAAATCGACCGCAGCCCCCTGGCACCGAGTTTGAACTCCACCGCCTTGTCAACGATAAAGTCGAGCACCTTCTCATCGATTTTCAACTGAATGTTGTCCATATCGAAAAGGCGCACATACTGCTTAATGAGCGAATTTTTGGGTTCGGTAAGGATGGCCCTGAGGATATCGCGATCGAGCGGATTGAGATAGGTAAGTACGGGCAGGCGACCCACCAGTTCAGGAATAAGCCCGAAGCTCTTCAGGTCTTGTGGTGCAATGTATTGCAGCAGGTTGTCCCGGTCGATGAGTTCCGATTTGCTTACCCCGTATCCAATGGCATTGGCCTGAATTCGTGAGGCGATTTTTTTTTCTATTCCGTCGAAAGCACCGCCGCAAATAAAAAGAATATTCTGGGTGTTTACCTGGATCATTTTCTGTTCGGGGTGCTTGCGGCCGCCCTGAGGCGGAACGTTTACCACCGAGCCTTCCAGTATTTTCAGCAATGCCTGCTGCACCCCTTCGCCCGAAACATCGCGCGTGATAGAGGGGTTGTCGCTTTTGCGGGCAATTTTATCCACCTCGTCAATAAAAACGATGCCCCTTTCGGCGGAAGCCACATCGTAATCGGCCACTTGCAGCAGCCTGGCCAGGATGCTTTCCACATCCTCGCCCACATAACCAGCCTCGGTAAGCACTGTGGCATCGGCAATACAAAAGGGGACCTGCAGCAGACGGGCAATGGTGCGGGCCAGCAAAGTTTTGCCGGTTCCCGTTTCGCCAACCATGATGATGTTAGACTTTTCGATCTCCACATCATCGGCCTTGTCTTTCTTCACGCTGTTTTGGCCAATTCGCTTGTAATGATTATACACAGCCACCGACAGCACCCTTTTGGCATCGTCTTGACCAATGACATACTGGTCGAGGTGTTTCTTTATTTCTGCAGGCTTTAGCAGCTTAAACGAAGGGATATTCGCCTTCCCTTTAAGGGCTTTTTCTTCGGCCACAATAAGGCCGGCCTGCTCCACACAGCGCTCGCAAATGTGAGCTCCCACGCCCGATATCAGTATTTCGGCCTGCGAGGCATCGCGCCCGCAGAATGAGCATTTTCTGTTTTCTTTCGCCATAATTCTGTTAATGGGCTGCCTGCCTTTTAGCTGGGCTTCTTGTTGGTAAACAGCACTTCGTCGATCATACCGTAATCCTTGGCTTCCTGGGCGGTCATCCAGTAGTCCCGGTCTGAATCTTTATACACTTTGTCGTATTCTTGCTTTGAGTGCAATGATATGATTTCGTACAGTTCTTTTTTAAGTTTAAGGATTTCCCTAGCAGTAATTTCGATATCGGAGGCCTGGCCTTCGGCTCCGCCCATTGGCTGGTGGATAAGCACCCGGCTATGCTTGAGGGCCGTACGCTTACCGGGGGTGCCGGCGCAAAGCAGCACAGCACCCATAGATGCGGCGATACCAGTGCAAATGGTAGCCACATCGGGCGCAATGTATTGCATGGTATCGTAAATGCCCAGACCAGCATATACCGAGCCACCAGGTGTGTTTAGATAAATCTGAATGTCTTTCTTTGGATCGACCGACTCCAGGAAGAGCAGCTGGGCCTGAATAATATTGGCAACATAATCGTTGATAGGTACACCCAGAAAAATAATGCGGTCCATCATTAGGCGGCTGAACACGTCCATGGTAGCCACATTGAGCTGGCGCTCCTCAATAATGGTGGGGCTAATATAATTGCCATATACCGAAGTGTAGTTATGCAGGGTTTGGCTGCTTATACCCAAATGTTGGGTGGCATATTTGGTAAATTCATCTTTTCTGCTCATGAGAAGTATTTTTTGTGGTAACCTTTAATTAAGCTGAAGCCTTTTCAGCCTGGTATTTTTCGGTCACTAATTTAACAAAATCATCAAAACCGATCTCTACTTCTTTCAGTTTTAATTTCTGCTTGTAAAGATCCAGGAGCTTCTGATCAAAAAGGTTGTCATACACCTTTTTCATTTCTTCCTGATTCTTCATTATGTCTTTCACAAAGCCGTCGATAACGCTCTGCTCCACATTTTCCTGTCCATACTGCCTGAGCTGGTCACGCATAAAATCAGAAAGGTGGTTGGTAACTTCCTCAGGAGTAACTTCCAGGTTATTGGAAGCAATCAGGTGGTTTTCAATCAGCTGCCAGCGGAAAGTATCGGCAAGTGCAGGAAATTCTGCTTCGACCTGCTCCACGGTAAACTCTTCCTTGTTGGCTTCTTTGAGCCACTTTTTCAGGAAGGTCTCTGGCAGTTCAAGGGCAGTTACTTCGAGCAACTTTTTCATTACCTCATTGCGAAAATGCTTGTCGGCATCCACCTGATACTGCTGGCTAATCTGCCCGGCCAGTTTCTGGCGGAACTCCTCTTCGGTTTTCACCTCGTCTTCAGGAAGGGCTTTTTTGAAAAGGTCTTCGTTGAGTTCGGCAGGTTCAATTCTGGAGATATTTTCAACGGTAATGCGGAACAATGGGCTGTAATTGGCAAGTTCTTCTTTCTTTACCCCGATCATTGAAGCGGCTTCTGTTTCGTTCTCAACGGCTTTGAGAAGTATAAACTCGGCCGTATCGCCAATTTTCATCCCAATGAGTTCTTTTTTGATTTCTTCGTCCTTCACATATTTAATCAGCAGGTTTGCCTTGTGGGTGTGGCCATCAGGCTTCAGAATGCCGGCTGATTCAAGTTCGGCAAACTCGCAAAACAGCACGTCATCGGCTTCCGATACCTCTGGGCTGATCATCTTGCCAAAACGGCGGCGGATGTCATCGATGTAGGAGTCGATGGTTTCATCGGCCACTTTAATGCGATGATATTCAATTTCAATATCCTCCGAAAGGTCAAGTTCCACCTTTGGCGCCAGTCCAATTTCGTAGAAAAATTCAAAATCAGTCTGGGTATCCCAGTCCACCTTCTCGGCCGCCTCGTTGTCAGGAAGCGGATTGCCCAGAATGTCGATATTGTTGTCTTTTAAGTACTTGTACACTTCATCCACCAGCATCTTATTCACCTCTTCAGCCATGACGCTTTTCCCGTACATTTTTTTAATCATGCCAAAAGGCACTTTACCGGGGCGGAAGCCTGGCATCTGAGCCTTGCGCTGAAGTTTTTTTAGTTCTGCGGCAACCTTGTCGCGGTAATCTTCTTCTTTGAGTTCAACTTTAAGCACAGCCTCGAGCGGGCCTTTGGTTTCCTGAACAATATTCATAAAAGGTGTTTGTTTTTTTGATTAATAAAAGCTTAAACATGAAACCCTGCCAAACCAAACCGATATTGCCGGAAACGGGGTTTTATCTGATTATCAATATTTTGTGCGGATGAAGGGACTCGAACCCCCACGCCTTTCGGCACCAGATCCTAAGTCTGGCGCGGCTACCAATTACGCCACATCCGCCCGGGTCAAAATGGAGTGCAAATATACGACATTTTTTTTACTCTTCCGGCTAAAATATAGTCTATATTTGCAGACAAAAAATGCCATTAACATGATAATAATCAGCGATCTGACCATCGCCTTCGAGAAAAAAACCATCATTGAGTCATTCAGCCTGGAGGTAAGCAAAGGTGAGAAGGTTACCTTCATGGGTCCTTCGGGTTCGGGCAAAACCAGCATTTTAACAACCCTGTTGGGGTTTAACCCGGCTAAGCATGGGCAAATCATTATCAACCAACTGAACCTCAACCCCAGGAATATACGGGCCATTCGCAAGCTTACGGCTTGGGTTCCCCAGGAGCTGGCATTTGACCTTCCGCTTGCGCGCGACCTGCTTCTTTTTCCTTTTCAGTTTAAAAGCAACAAAAAAAAATTGCCCTCCGAAAACGACATTCGAAAAACCCTGGAAGCGATGAACCTGGATTACGGCCTGCTTGAACAGCCCCTGAAAAAGATATCGGGCGGCGAAAAGCAGCGCCTATCGCTGGCGGCCGGCATTTTACAAAAAAAAACCATCCTGTTGCTCGATGAACCCACTTCTGCCCTCGACAGCCAAACCCGCAAAAAAGTTTCAGACTACATACAAAGCCTGGAAGAGGTAACCGTGATTGCTGCTTCGCACGATGAATACTGGATTGAACATTCCGGAAAAGTAATTGACCTGCAAAAGAAATGACATTATTGAATATATACGAGATCAGCTGGCCAAACCTTGGTCTTGGGCATTTGCTGCTCATCATCCCCTTCAGCCTGTTGCATATTTTTCGCACCGGCCTGGTAAAAGACACCCTGGTGGCCGTTGCCCGAATGACTGTTCAACTGTTTTTAGTCGGGCTATACCTGGAGTTTC
This sequence comes from Bacteroidales bacterium UBA4814, assembly GCA_002402465.1. Classification (GTDB taxonomy): domain Bacteria; phylum Bacteroidota; class Bacteroidia; order Bacteroidales; family UBA7960; genus UBA7960. Next base: position 43,331 of record DHFW01000017.1, on the reverse strand, counting down.
TTTTCAACATCAATAATCCCTGGGTAAATATTGCCTGGGTATTACTAATGATTGCCGTAGCCAGTTTTGCCACGTTGAGCCGTAGCCAACTGAAAAGCAGAATTTTCTTTATTCCGGTGGCTCTGAGTATTTTGCTCAGCATGGTCATTATTGATGCATTTTTCATGGGGCTGATCATTCAGGCCGGGAACTTTTTCGAGGCCCGGTATTTTATCCCCATTACAGGGATGATTATTGGCAACTGCATGGAAAGGAATATTATTGCCCTGAACAGCTTTCGCGGACAAATATATCGCGAAATGGCCACCTATCGCTATTTTGTGGCCAACGGAGCGAGCCGTCACGAAGCCTTGCTGCCTTTTATACGCACTGCACTGAAAAATGCTTTTAATCCTCTGATTGCCAATATGGCTGTAATAGGGCTCATTGCCCTGCCCGGCACCATGACCGGGCAGATACTGGGCGGAAGCAGCCCAAATCAGGCCATACGCTATCAGATACTGCTTTTGCTGGGAATTTTTGTGGCGACCATGATTACCGTGGTGGTAAGCATAATGCTAAGCCGCAGGTTTCTGTTCGATGAAATGGATAACCTGAAAGAAGAGCATATCATAAGTACCCAATCCTAATCGACCTTTTCAGTCGGGAGCGAGAAGGTAAATTTGCTTCCTTTGCCTTTTTCACTTTCCACACTGATTTGGCCCCCCTGCTTTTCAATAAACTCCTTGCAAAGCAGCAGCCCCAGGCCACTCCCCTTTTCATCGCGGGTGCCATAGGTGGTGCGAATGGTGTTGACACTCCAGAGCTGATCCATCTGTTCCCGGGTCATTCCAACCCCATTGTCCTTCACGCTGATATAAGCCATTTGATTTTGAACCTGGCTGGTAATTTCAATTTTGCCGCCTTCATGAGAGTATTTCAGGGCATTGGATAGTAAATTACGAATAAGGGTATTGGTCATGTTCTGATCGGCAAAAACCACCAGGTCGGGATCGACCGAGTTAAGCAGTGTAATCTTTTTCTCGCGCGCGTTGCCCGAGAACAGATTTATATTGTCGCGAATCAGGTCATTTACCGCTAAGTACTCGGGGTGAAATTTCATCTTGCCAGTTTGGGTGCGCGACCACTGAAGCAAGTTCTCAAGAAGGTTATTGATCTTGAGCACCGACTTGTCGAGCTCCCTGGCCAGTTCTTGCAGTTCTTCCTTACTCAGGTTCTGAATATCTCTTTTCAAAATGCGCGAAAAACTTACAATACTGGCAAATGGATTGCGCAGATCGTGCGAAATAATGGAGAAGAATTTATCTTTAGTGGCATTGGTTTCAATCAGGTGCTTTTCCGATTCGATAAGACGCTGGTTGGTTTGATTGAGGCGCTGGTTAAGATCTTCAACCTTTCGCTTTTGTTCCACCAGGTTCTTGTTCAGCACCATGAGCTCCCGGTTGTTCTGGCTGATTTCTTCCTTTTGCATTTCAAGCAAGCGGTTCGACCGGGTTATGAACAAAAACCGATTGTAAAGCAGAAACAACAAAATCAGGATCAGCACCACTCCCCCAAGCAGGAAGTTCTTTAAAAGACGTTGCTTTTGCAGGTTCAGGGCATTGATCTGGTTGGTTTTTCGCAACAACTCAATCTCACTTTCCTTGCGCTCGCGGTCGTACATCATTTGCATCTCCATGATTCGCTGCTGGCTTTCGCGGGTAAAGAGGCTGTCGCGAAGATTCAGATACAAATCCTGGTAATAGTAGGCTTGCTGATAATCGCTGAGCATAGACATTAGGATGGCGAGATTGCGATAGTTGTCGCTGATGATGCGCGAATGCCCTATTTCCTGCGCAATTTCAAGACTAAACTCAAAAAGCCTGGCAGCCTGAGAAAGCCGCCCCATTTCCTTATTGACCAGGGCCAGATAATGATAAGTTTGAGCCAGCCCGCTCCGGTCGTTAACTTCGAAATAAAGATCGAGGGCCTGATTCAAATTGGAAAGGGCAAGATCGGGATTTCCCATCAAAAAATAAAGGTTTCCGATATTGCTCCTGGTGTTTGCAATTTCTCTTTTGTCGAGTAAGTTTTCTCTAATAGAAAGGGCCTCTGAGAAGTATTGCAATGCGGTTTGATAATCGCCGGTTTGCTGCTTCACTACTCCAAGGTTATTGAGCGAAAATGCAATGCCTTTTTCGTCGTTTGTGGCGCGTTTCACTTCGAGCGATCTCAAATGAAAATCTTCGGCAAGCGCAAAGTCTCCCTGGCTTTGATATACAAGCCCGATATTGTTGAGCACCGGGGCAATTACCGTTTGGTCGCCCAAGTCTTCCAGAATTCTCAAGGCCTGAAAATAGTTCTCCAGGGCTTTTTCATAATGGCCCTGTTCATAGAAAACAAGCCCGATATTGGAATAAGTCCTGGCGATACCCAATGGCTCCCCTTTGCGTTGAAACATAATATTTGACTCCTTCAGAAAGTCCATGGCCATGTTAAAGTTGCCCAGTTGCCAGTACACTACGCCAATATGCCGCAAGGCATCGGCCGCTTTAAGCTGGTAACTGCCCGCTTCAGCAATATCCAAAGCTTTCTTGCCATACTCAAGGGCCAGCATGGGTTCGATAGACTTCAAATCCCATGATAACTGCAGCAGCGCATTAATCCTTACCGTGTCGGTAGTTTCGGGTTGAGCAACCAACTGTCGCAGGCTGTCGAGCCGCCCCGAAGCCAGTGGAGAAGGATTGTCGATGGCAAAAAGACAGCCTCCGGCAAGCAAAAATGTAAAAACAATATTTCGAAAAACAACCATAACTTATCTTTTTCCGGAAGAAGAGATTTTCAAATCCCTGAAAAACAAAATTAAAGAATAAAACGGACAAAAAGCATTTTTATGCCGCCATTCAGACAATTTAAAAACACAAAAATAACTTCTCAAACAAATAATTTTTATCAAAAAAAAATCAGCCCCATCAGCCGGCGACATGTCTGGCAATCAGTTAGATTCGGTATTATTTTTAATTAGTCTAAACAAAAATAATCTACAAATGTCATTTACATGTGTTTCGTAATATCTTAAATATGTATATTTAGGTACAAATTTTATTAAACCTGCGGTAAACCCAAAACGATGAAAGCACTGAAGAAATTGTTTCTGTTCCTGATGCCACCCGAGAACTGGCGATTGACGGTCATCATTCTCAGCGGTATTTTTACCGGGATTCTGCTATTGGTAGTCCACATCTCCAAGGCCACGTCCTATCTTTCTGACGAGCCGGAAACATGCATCAACTGTCACGTAATGTATCCGCATTACGCCTCCTGGTCGAAAAGCAGCCACAGCGAGGTGGCCACCTGCAGTGATTGCCATGTTCCGCAGGACAACTTTGTCAGAAAATACTATTTCAAAGGCAGCGACGGGCTCAGACACAGCACCTGGTTCACCTTTCGCTGGGAGCCCCAGGTAATCCAGATCAAAAGTGCAGGCATCGGGGTAGTACAGGAAAATTGCATTCGCTGCCACCTCGACTTGGTTGACATGACTCAGTTGGTGAAAGTTACCAGAAAAATGGCCGATGCCGGCGAAGGAAAACTCTGCTGGGAGTGCCACCGCGAAACGCCCCATGGCACCGTTAAAAGCCTTTCGGCTGCTCCCCATGCCCTGGTCGAACGCCTGCCCACCGTGGTCCCCTCGTGGCTCGAGTGGCTGGTTGGAAGCCCTGATCGCTCACCCAGGGTGCAGGCCCCGGGAATATCTGAAATTGAATAATGCCTTTTAGAAATAAAGCACAAACCACTTAAACAATCATACTATGAGCATAAGAGAAATTTCGCAGAAGAAACCCTGGCTGAACTGGGTATTGTTTTTTGCCACGGTAATCATTGTGTTTGTTATCGGGCTGCTGGCTGCAAGCATTTTTGAGCGGCGTAGCGAAGCCCAGCTCTATTTCCAAATGATTAACCCCATTGAAGACTGGGAGGCCAACAACGCGGTTTGGGGCGATAATTTCCCACGGCAGTACGAGTCGTACTCCATGACAGCCGATACCAGCTTTATGAGCAAGCATTTTGGTTCGGGCATGATCGATTACCTGGACAAATATCCTGAGCTGGTGGTAATGTGGGCGGGTTATGCCTTCTCGCGCGACTATAATCAGGGCCGTGGACACTATTACTCGATAACCGATGTGCATAATACACTGCGCACAGGAGTGCCCCAGCCAGCCACGTGCTGGACCTGCAAGAGCCCCGATGTGCCCCGAATGATGAACGAAATTGGCGTGCCCGAATTTTATGCCGGCACCTGGGGCGAGATGGGGCCAAACATCCAAAATCATATTGGCTGCCTGGACTGCCACGACCCCAGCACCATGAACCTGCGCATTTCACGTCCCGCCCTGGTTGAGGCTTTCCAGCGCCAGGGCATCGATATTACCAAGGCCACCCGCCAGGAGATGCGTTCGCTGGTTTGCGCCCAATGCCATGTGGAGTACTACTTCGCCCAGCCCGGTAATTACCTTACCTTCCCCTGGGATGAAGGTTTTGCCGCTGAGGACATGGAAAAATACCTCGACAATGTTGGCCACACAGACTGGGTGCACGCACTTAGCAAAGCTCCCATGATTAAAACACAACACCCCGACTACGAGCTTTATAAAACCGGCATTCATGCCCAGCGCGGCGTTTCGTGTGCCGACTGCCACATGCCTTACAAACGCGAAGGCGGCATTAAGTTTACCGACCACCACCTGCGCAGCCCCCTGGCCAACGTGGCTGGTTCGTGCCAGGTGTGCCATCGCGAAAGCGAAGCCGACCTGATTAAAAATGTGTACGACCATCAGGCAAGGGTTTCTGAATTGCGCCGCATCTGCGAAAAGAACCTGGCAACCGTGCATTTGGAAGCTAAATTTGCCTGGGATGCCGGAGCTAACGAGGATGAGATGAAAGAGGTGCTGCAGTTGATTCGTCATGCCCAATGGCGCTGGGACTGGGTGGCTGCTGCCAACGGCATGGGCATACACTCTCCCGCCGAGGCCCTCAGGGTGCTTGGCACCTCCATTCAAAAAGTGAACGAGGCCCGCATTATACTGGCCACTATCTTCCACAAATATGGCCAACAGTATCCTGTGGAGTTGCCCGACATTTCAACCAAAGCAAAAGCACAGGAAGTGATTGGCCTCGATATGGATAAAATTCGCCACGACAAACAGGAGTGGAAAGATACTGTTTTGCCGCAATGGCTCAGCGCTTTGTAGTATATTGACCAAAAAAATAAAACCGCTTTGACTTTACAAAGCGGTTTTTTATTTTTTAGGGTTGAGATACCTATTCAATATTCACACCCGATACAGCTTCAGAAATATTCAGCAGGGAGTCCCCAATTTTTTCGCAGGAAGAAATAAGCTTGTTAAAATAGAAGGCACTTTTTACGTGGGCTACACCTTTTTCCATGTCTTCAATTACTTCCGCACTCACAGTATCGCGAAAAGCGTTAATGCGCTCTTCCATCTCTATGGAGCGTTGAAGGTTTTGCCGGGCAAACTGATCTCCTTTTTCGAGGTTTTCAATGGCTTGCTCAAAGGCATCGTTGGTCAGTTTAAACATCTCGAACAACTCGCTGCGCTGGGCAGGTGTAAAATAAACCTTCTCTTCCTTTTTCTTGGCCAACAGGGTGGACATTTTATAGCACACATCGCCAATCTTCTCAATCTCGGCACAAACCAGGCGCATGCGGCGCAATTCTTCGGATGCATGTCCGCTCAACTGTTTTTTCGATACCTTGACAAAGAAAGTGGTAATTTCTACCTCCACCCTATCGGTAATTTCCTCGTATTTGCTAACCCTTTCGCGCAATTCTTCAAATTCTTTTTTGTCGGTTTCGATGATCATGGCCGGAATGAAATTAAACATTCGGTGTGCCAAATCGGCAAATTGCTTGGTTTCTTTCTTGGCCTGGAATACTGTAAGCTCGGCTGCCTGCAGAAAACCACTGCTGAAAAACTCGAGCTGCGGACGCTCCAGGCGCTTGCCACGAGGAGGTAAAATATGCTCCACTATAAATACAAAATACTTGAGAAAACCTATCAGCAGAAGGGTATTGATAATATTGAAAGCGGTGTGGAAAATGGAAAGCCCAATGGGTACCATTGCTGCGCTGGCGAAGGGCGAAGCCATGCCAGCCTTTACCATATAATGATCAATCTGACCGACAAAGGGTTTGAAAACCATGAGCATCCATATGACCCCGGTAATATTAAACAAGGTATGAGCCAGAGCCGCTCTTTTTGCCTGGTTATTACCCACCAGGGCAGCCAGGTTGGCAGTAATGGTGGTTCCAATGTTTTCGCCCAGCACAATGGCTGCCCCGTGCTCAAAGCCAATCCACCCGTTGGCACACATAACCAGGGTAAGGGCCATGGTGGCACTCGATGATTGCAGCACAATGGTAAGCAAGGTACCAATACCCAAAAAAATCAAGGTAGTATAAAATCCATAATCGGTCAAACGGCTCAGGGCTTCAAATATTTCGGGGTTGCTGTTAAAATCGGGCACGGAATTCTTCAGAAATTCCAGGCCAAGAAACAATAGTGCAAAACCTAGCAGGGTTTCACCCGTGGAGTTTAGCCTTTCGCGCGACATCATTAATAACGGAAAGCTTATGGCAATCAGGGGTAAAGAGTAGGTTGCAATACTTACCTTAAAGCCCAGCAGCGAAATAATCCAGGCGGTGGTGGTGGTGCCAATGTTCGCCCCCATAATTACACCTATGGCCTGCGTCAGGTTAAGAAGCCCAGCGTTTACAAAGCTCACAAACATAACCGTTGAGGCCGATGAAGACTGTACCAGGGTCGTAACAAGAAAACCCGTAAGCACACCCATAAAGCGGTTGGAGGTCATGGCCGACAGGATGTTGCGCATTTTGTCGCCGGCAAGTTTCTGAATGCCCTCACTCATGGTCTTCATTCCGAAAAGGAACAAACTGAGCGATCCGAAAAGGGTGAGGAACTGAAGAAAGCTATAGTTCATAAATTAGCATTTAAGCTTTTGGATGTATCAAAATTACATAAATCCAATCCAACAGTTGTTTGTTAACACAAACTTAATATTGATAACAATTCGCCCACAGCCAATTTACAAAAAAATCAGTTCGGCAGATTTTTTTGCACTATAAAACAAAAAAGGAAATTGAGAAAAGCTTTCTAATGCTTGATAACCTTGGCTGAGAAAGGTTTTACCATTGGCCCTTCGGCCCTGAGAATATAAATTCCCGGGTTAAGCCCCGTAAGGTCCACAGACCATATCTCGCCGGGCAAGAAATGTTTTGCCGGGCTGGAAAGTAATTTTTCTCCCGTAAGGGTATAAACAGAAATAATCATTGGCTGCGAAACGCCCGAAACACGAAGGTTAAGCCTGTCAGTCACCGGATTGTTAAAAACAAACCGGCCGTTTGCCGCAAAATATTCTGGCGTGCTTACAGTAATCTGACTAGTTTGCATTTTCATAACCACCGGTAAATGGTCCGACATGCCATACAGCGCTTCAATAACCATTTGAGGGGCGCTGTTATTGGGCGGATCAATCACCGACTGGTTGTAGCGGTTTCCATCCTGCCCGAGTGCATGGTAGCTCTCCTCAATATAGTGCAGGCCCATATAACCCTCCATAATGGCATGAGAAGCAAGAATCAAGTCATATCGATCGTCGAGCCCTCCTGTTACAAAGCAAGCATGGCTTCCGGTGCGGGTACTCTGGGTATGATACATGGCCATAGCTGGGTTATTGTACCATTGTCCGGGCTGATCCACGGGATCATAAAATCGTATTTGCTCATTCGGATGATAGGTAATGTGCTGAAAGGCCAGTTCAAAAGAAGCATTCATATTAAAGTCGCCCATAAACAGCAGGTTGCCCCTAATGTTGTTTGAATTGATGTAAGCCATTGCCGCCTGGGCCTCGGCAGTGCGAGTTTGCTGGTCGGAAGCAGTGCTGCCGGCCTTGAAGTGTGCCACGATGGCCGTGATGAATATGGTGTCGCCTGCTTCAAGCCCCTCCTGATCGTTGTAGTAAAGAGTGTAAAGGTTTATGTCACGCAAGATATTGGCTGCCACGGCCTCAAAATACAGGGTAAATTTGTTATGATCGTAATACAGCATGTTTACGATGGTCGAATTGGTGGTGTTGGTATAGGCTGCCCGGCTATACCTGCTTTCATCGCCTGCATTGAGTACTCCGTTCAGTATGCGGTCAGCATTTGCCTCACCGCGGCCCAGTTCGTTAACCGTAAAAATATCGGGCTGCACATAATCGATAATAGTGCTAAGATACTGATCCTTAATGTTCACATTGTTATTTTGCGAAGTGCAAAAAGAAGTGTTTATGCCATAATACAGCAGATTGTAATGCATTACAGTAAGGGTATCCTGGGCGACAGCACTCCAACAAACAAAAACAAAAAAAACCGGAAGAAATAATTTTTTCACTGAGATAAGAAAGTATTGGGAAGCAGAAAAGGAAAAAAAGGGGCCTGCGAAGCCCCTTTTTTACCTGCGGCAGCAGGATGGTTTATTTTTTCAGAAATTTGAAATCTTTTCCAAGATATCTGGCAGTCTCGCCCAGCATTTCTTCGATACGGAGCAGCTGGTTGTACTTGGCAATGCGCTCAGAACGGCAGGCCGAACCGGTTTTTATCTGCCCGGTATTGAGGGCCACGGCAAGGTCGGCAATGAAGGTATCTTCGGTTTCGCCCGAGCGGTGGCTCATAACGGCGGTATAAGAATTGCGGTAGGCCAGGTTAACAGCCTCAATGGTTTCTGTCAACGAACCGATCTGGTTTACTTTCACCAGTATGGAGTTGGCCACACCTTTGGCAATTCCTTGCCCAAGGCGGTCTACATTGGTAACAAAGAGGTCATCGCCCACCAACTGTATTTGCTTTCCAAGCTTGTCAGTCATAATCTTCCAACCATCCCAATCGTCTTCGGCCATGCCATCTTCAATGGAAACAATGGGGTATTTTTTCACCCAGTCGGCCCAGTAGTCAACCATCTGCGCAGGAGTAAGCTTGTCGCCGGTTGATTTGTGCAAGTGATACACGTTTTCTTCGGCCAAAAAGTATTCGCTAGAGGCCGGGTCGAGCGCAATAAAAATGTCTTCACCCGGGCGGTAGCCAGCATTTTCAATGGCCTGAAGGATAACCGTTACAGCTTCTTCGTTCGATTTGAGGTTAGGTGCAAAACCACCTTCATCGCCTACATTGGTTGAATAACCCTGCTTCTTGAGTACCGCCTTCAGGTTGTGAAACACTTCGGCACCCATTTTAATGGCATGGGTAAATGAGCTGGCGCCAATGGGCATAATCATAAATTCCTGGAAATCGATGGAATTATCGGCATGGGAACCACCGTTGATAATGTTCATCATTGGGATGGGAAGCACGTTGGCGTTAACCCCGCCCACGTAACGGAAAAGAGGCTGGCCGGTTTCGATGGCTGCTGCCTGGGCCACGGCAAGAGAAACACCCAGAATGGCGTTTGCACCCAGATTGCCTTTATTGGGTGTGCCATCGAGTTCAAGCATGGTTTTGTCGATCAGTACCTGGTCGGTTACATAAAAGCCTTTGAGCTCGTTGTTCAGGGTGTTATTTACGTTGCCCACGGCCTTCAGCACGCCTTTACCGAGATAGTTCACCTTGTCGCCATCCCTGAGCTCAACGGCTTCGTGAACGCCGGTAGAGGCTCCTGAGGGAACCATGGCGCGGCCCATTACACCATTTTCGGTAATCACTTCCACTTCAACAGTGGGGTTTCCCCTCGAGTCGAGGATTTGTCTTGCATGGATGTTTAAAATTGCACTCATAATATTTTTATTAAAGTTTAGGGTCAATAGAAAGGATAAAATTACAAAAAATCGGACCGTAAAAAAAGCAAAAGGATAAAGTGACGCAGCCAACTTTATCCTTTAAGTGATTTATCCGGTAGCAAACATTGAGTTATTTTTCAGTATCTGCGTCTTTGGTTTCTTCCGGTGTGGTTTGGTCTTCAGTAGCATCAGTTGACTGTGCCTCGGGCTGAACTTGTACCTCTTCTGCTTTAGGCTCTTCGATCTTGGGTTCTTCAGCAGGTTTTTCTTCCTTATCAGCCTTAGGGGCAGCTTTTTTTGCTACGGGAGCGTCGTCTTCAGTCTTTTTGCGACGGCCGGCACGCCTGGTCTTTTTGGTTTGATCGCCTTCGGCTTTCTTAAGAAGGTTGGGGTTGTAATCAACCAGCTCAATCATGCACATCTCTGCGCCATCGCCCATACGGAAGCCAGTTTTAAGAATCCGGGTATATCCGCCCGGACGGTCGGCAACTTTTTGGGCCACTTCGCGAAAAAGTTCGCTCACTGCATGTTTGTTTTCCAGGTAGCTGAAAACCACGCGGCGCGAATGAGTGGAGTCATCCTTCGATTTGGTAATTAGCGGCTCAACATACACTTTCAATGCTTTGGCTTTGGCAACGGTGGTGTTGATGCGTTTATGGAGAATGAGGGAAGCAGCCATGTTTGAAAGCATAGCCTTGCGGTGTGCGGATTTCCTTCCCAGGTGATTGACTTTCTTTCTGTGTCTCATTTCAGTTATTCCTTATCTAATTTATATTTCGCAAGGTTCATTCCAAAGGTGAGGTTCTTCGACTTGATCAGTTCCTCGAGCTCTGTAAGCGATTTTTTGCCAAAGTTGCGGAACTTAAGCAGGTCGTGCTTGTTGAGGGCCACCAGGTCGGCAAGAGTTTCCACATCGGCAGCTTTCAGGCAGTTGAGAGCACGAACCGAGAGGTCCATGTCAACAAGTTTGGTCTTTAGCAGCTGGCGCATGTGAAGTGAAGTCTCGTCGAACTCTTCGCTGGCAGCTTTCTCTTCGGTGTCGAGGGTAATTTTCTCGTCGGAGAAAAGCATGAAATGAACAATCAGTATCTTGGCAGCTTCCTTCAGTGCATCCTTGGGGGTGATGGAACCGTCGGTAAGAATTTCCAGAACCAGTTTTTCGTAGTCGGTTTTTTGCTCCACGCGGTAGTCTTCCACCAAAAAAGTCACATTTTTAATGGGTGTGAAAATCGAGTCTACGGCAATGGTGCCTATAATCGGGTTCAGTTGTTTGTTTTCTTCGGCTGATACATATCCCCTACCCTTTTCGATAGTGAATTCCATTCTGAGGTTCACACTCGACTCCATGTTGCAGATAACCACATCAGGATTAAGCACCTGGAAGTTAGCCAGTGAGGTATTGAGATCGCCGGCGGTAAAAGTTTCCTTACCGGAAAAATTGATGGAAAACTTTTCACTTTCCACTTCTTCCACTTGCCTTTTAAACCGGATCTGTTTCAGGTTTAGAACGATTTCGGTCACATCTTCCACCACACCTTTAATGGTAGAGAATTCATGATCAACGCCTTCAATTTTAACCGAGGTAATGGCATAACCTTCCAGCGACGAGAGCAGAATCCTCCTGAGCGCATTGCCAATGGTAATACCATACCCGGGTTCCAGCGGACGGAATTCGAACTTGCCGAATCGTTCGTTAGATTCGAGCATGATCACTTTATCCGGTTTTTGAAAAGCTAAAATTGCCATTATTGTTGGTTTTTGATAAAAAAAAGATTGATCATTACTTGGAGTAAAGTTCCACGATAAGCTGTTCCTTGATATTCTCGGGGATAGCTTCCCTTTCGGGCATGTTCAGAAATTTACCCTGCATGGTTTCCCGGTCCCACTCAAGCCAGCTGTAGCTGCTTGGGCGTGCTGCCAGGGAATCAACAATAAATTCGAGGCTTTTCGACTTTTCTCGAACTCCAATGATGTCTCCAGGTTTCACGGTAAAGGAAGGGATGTTGGTAACTTGGCCGTTCACGGTAATGTGGCGGTGTCCTACCAGCTGTCGGGCAGCGCGACGCGAGGGAGCAATACCCAAGCGGAAAACCACATTGTCCAGGCGGGCTTCGAGCAGGGCCAGCAGATTTTCACCGGTAATACCCTTCATGCGCAAAGCTTTCTTAAAAGTGTTGGAGAACTGACGCTCCAGCAGGCCATAAGTATACTTGGCTTTTTGTTTTTCCAGAAGCTGCACACCGTATTCCGACATTTTCTTGCGCTTCTTCGACTGCCCGTGTTGTCCCGGGGGGTATTTCTTTTTTTCAAATGCCTTATCAGCGCCGAAGATGGGTTCGCCAAACTTGCGGGCTATTTTTGTTTTGGGGCCTAAATATCTTGCCATGGGTTGTTTAAATCTTTATTTACAAACACAAATAACAAATGGTTATACTCTCCTTCTCTTGGGCGGACGGCAGCCATTGTGCGGCAGCGGAGTCACATCCATGATTTCCATCACCTCAATACCTGAGGCATGCAGGGTACGGATGGCCGACTCGCGTCCCGATCCGGGTCCTTTAACGAAAACCTTCACTTTGCGAAGGCCAAGGTCGTAAGCTACCTTAGCAGCATCACCGGCAGCCATCTGTCCGGCATAGGGAGTGTTCTTTTTCGAACCCTTAAAACCCATTTTTCCGGCCGACGACCAAGAGATAACCTGTCCGTTCTGGTTGGTCAGCGTAACGATAATATTGTTGAAAGAAGCGAAAATGTGGGCCTGTCCGAGAGGCTCAACCTTTACAACTCTTTTCTTGACGCTCCTTGCGCCTTTGGTTGATTTTGCCATTGTTTTTAAACGGTTTTTGCTCTGATCAAGGGGTGCTGATGCACCCACTTCAAAAAATTATGGATTACTTGGTTGCCTTCTTCTTGTTAGCAACGGTCTTTTTCTTCCCTTTGCGGGTACGGGCGTTGTTCTTGGTTTTCTGCCCCCTGAGCGGTAGTCCGATACGGTGGCGAATACCACGATAGCAGCCAATGTCCATCAAGCGTTTGATGTTCATTTGTACCTCTGAACGCAGTGAACCTTCTACCTTGTACTTCTCGTTGATAATGTTGCGGATCGCCGTCAACTGATCGTCGTTCCACTGTTCAACCTTCACAGATTGGTCTACTCCGGCCTCATCAAGTATCTGGGCGGCTGTGCTCCTGCCAATACCATAAATGTAGGTAAGGCTGATAACGCCTCTTTTGTTTCTCGGAATGTCAACTCCAGCTATACGTGCCATATGATTTCAACTTGTTAAATTACAGACTCTTATCCCTGACGTTGTTTGTACTTGGGATTCTTTTTGTTAATGACGTAAATCTTCCCTTTCCTGCGAACGATCTTGCACTCGGGGCTTCTTTTCTTAACCGACACTCTGACTTTCATTTTTCAGTGTATTTGTGTGTGTTATAAAATCTATTACTTGTACCTAAATGTAATTCGACCTTTTGTAAGATCATAGGGCGACATTTCTACTTTCACCTTATCACCAGGCAAAATTTTGATATAGTGCATACGCATTTTGCCTGATATATGGGCCGTGATTACGTGGCCGTTTTCGAGCTCCACCCTGAACATTGCGTTGCCAAGGGATTCGATCACCACGCCGTCTTGTTGTATTGATGCCTGTTTTGCCATATAATCTTAGCGAATAATGATTGAATTATTTTGGTTTTCCCTCAAAGCTTCTTCAATATACTGAAACGATGATAACACATCTGCTTTGCCCTGCCTCACGGCAATGGTATGTTCGTAATGGGCTGAGGGTTTGCGGTCTGAAGTACGAATGGTCCACCCATCTTTTTCCTGAACCACAAAACGTTGCCCCATATTGATCATTGGTTCAATAGCTATTACCAGTCCTTCCTTCAGCTTAAGGCCTTTGCCCTTTGTTCCGAAATTCGGAACTTCGGGTGCTTCGTGCAGGTTGCGGCCCAAACCGTGGCCTACCAACTCGCGCACTACTGTAAAGCCTGCCCTTTCGGCATATTGCTGAATGGTGCCTGAAATATCGCCCAAAGTGTTCCCTTCAACAGCCTGCTCAATACCGAGCAAAAGGCTCGCATGGGTAACTTTCAACAGCCGCTTGAGCGTTTCACTGATTTCACCAATGGCAAATGTGTAGGCAGAGTCACCGTAAAAACCATTTTTAAGCACCCCACAGTCGACCGACACAATGTCTCCTTCTTTCAATTCCTTTCTGGAAGGAAACCCGTGAACGACCACTTCGTTTGGCGAAATACAAAGGGTATACGGAAAACCATTATATCCCTTGAAGCCGGGCGAAGCACCATGATCGCGAATAAACGTTTCGGCCACTTGGTCGAGGTGCTGGGTAGTGATGCCAGGCCTGATATACCGGGCAACCTCTGCCAGCGTTTTAGCAACAAGCAAAGAACTTTCCCTTATTAATTCAATTTCTTCGTTAGTCTTGTAATGAACCATTACTGCAGGCATTTTAGCCGGTCATTCCCATAGATGAACGTCCCTTAATCCTACCCGATTTGGTAAGTCCATCGTAATGACGCATTAAAAGATGACTTTCGATCTGCTGCAATGTATCCAATACAACCCCTACCATAATCAGGAGCGAAGAACCGCCAAAGAACTGGGCAAACTGCCCGGTAACGCCCATCAAGCTGACCAGTGCAGGCATGATGGCTACAAAAGCAAGGAACAACGATCCCGGAAGGGTAATTTTCGACATAACATTGTCGATAAATTCGGCCGTTTTCTTACCAGGCTTCACACCAGGAATAAAACCGCCATTCTTTTTCATGTCTTCTGCCATTTGGTTAGGGTTCACAGTAATGGCAGTATAAAAATAAGTAAACAAGATGATCAGTACAGCAAAGGTGAAGTTATACCAAAACCCGGTGAAATTAGACATGGTGGCGGCAAAACCTCCCAATGACTCGGAAAAACCAGCCAGGATTATGGGAATAAACATGATTGCCTGGGCAAAGATAATTGGCATTACCCCAGCGGCATTCACCTTAAGCGGAATATACTGGCGCACCCCGCCATACTGCTTGTTACCAACAATACGTTTTGCAAACTGAACCGGAATACGGCGGGTACCCTGCACCAGCATGATGCTCAGCACCACCACGGCCATCAAAATCACAATTTCAATGAGGAACACTACCAAACCACCACCTCCTGTAGAGCGGGCAATAAACTCGCCAAAGAGGGCAAAGGGCAGACGGGCAATAATACCTATCATGATAATGAGCGAAATACCGTTTCCGATCCCTTTATCGGTAATTCTTTCACCCAGCCACATTACAAACATGGTACCTGCAATCAGAATGATTACCGAAGAGATCATAAAGAAAGTAGAGGGTGAGGTAGCTGCCGGATCGAAGGGTGAAATGGCTTCCGGAGGAAGCTGTCCAATAAGGTTTGCCAGGTAGGCAGGAGCCTGTGCACCGGTAATAAGCACGGTGAGGTACCTGGTGATTTGGTTGATCTTTTTGCGGCCGCTTTCGCCTTCTTTCTGCAGGCGCTGGAAGTAAGGAACTGCTATTCCTAACAGCTGAATAACAATGGAGGCGCTGATATAAGGCATAATACCCAATGCAAAAATGGAGGCATTGGAAAAAGCGCCGCCAGAGAACATATTCAGCAGACCCAGCAGACCCTCCTGGGTTTGAGCCTGAAGCTGATCTAACTGGGCAGGATCTACGCCGGGCAACACAATAAAAGACCCCAGACGGTATATTAAAATAAAACCAAGGGTGTTTATTATGCGGATGCGAAGGTCTTCGATCCTGTAAATATTTTGCAGCGTTTGGAAAAATCGTTTCATTACGTTGTATTAAAGCGTGTTTACTTTTCCACCATTGGCTTCAATCGCTTTGACGGCTGCGGCCGAAAATGCATGGGCAGTCACTTCAACTTTGGCAGTGAGGTTACCACGGCCCAAAACCTTTACCAGGTCTTTTTTCGATACCAGGCCATTTTCAATCAATACATTAACGTCGATCACCTCAAGGCCCTTCTCTTCGGCCAGTTTCTGGATCACGTCTATATTGATACCCGCATATTCCACACGGTTGGGGTTTTTGAAACCAAATTTGGGCACGCGCCTTACAAGCGGCATTTGCCCGCCCTCGAAGCCAGCCTTACGGCTATAGCCCGAACGCGACTGGGCACCTTTATGACCCCTTGTGGAAGTTCCGCCTCTGCCTGAACCCTCTCCGCGACCAATACGCTTGCTGGTTTTTACGGAACCTTTTGCTGGTTTAAGATTGCTTAAATCCATTTTATAGTGCAAATTTAAAATTATTGAACAAAACCAAATTATTCACTCACTTCTTCCACATGGAGCAAGTGCTTCACAGCATTGATCATGCCTTCAACCTGGGGGCTGCCTTCAACCACAACGGGGCGGTTCAGCTTGCGCAGGCCAAGGGCTATCAGTGTTCTTTTCTGACGGTCGGGCCGGCCAATGCCGCTTTTAACCTGAACAATTTTATATTTTTTCATCTCTCAGTGTTTTTCAGATAACTGGTAATGGCTAATGGGTTCTTTGCGGAACCTATGCCACATTTAACCTTTAAAGACTTTTTCGACCTCAATACCACGCTGTTGCGCCACGGTGAAAGGATCCCTGAGTTTGGTAAGGGCATCGATGGTGGCTTTTACAACACTGTGGGGGTTCGATGAACCTTTCGACTTGGCAAGTACGTCGGTTACACCAACACTTTCGAGTACGGCGCGCATGGCACCACCGGCGATTACACCGGTACCGTGCGAGGCAGGCTTAATGAGTACGCGGGCACCGCTATACTTACCCTCCTGGGTGTGCGGAATGGTGCCTTTGTGCACGGGAACCTTAATGAGATGCTTCTTGGCATCATCAATGCCCTTGCTGATAGCGGTGGTTACTTCCTTGGCTTTGCCAAGCCCATAACCAACTACGCCATTCTCGTTGCCAACCACTACAATGGCAGAAAAGCTAAAGGTACGACCACCCTTGGTTACCTTGGTAACGCGCTGGATGCTAACGAGCCTGTCTTTGAATTCGATTTCGCTTGACTTTATTTTCTTGATATTCGCGTTTGTCATGTTCTTAGAATTTTAAACCCCCTTCGCGGGCGCCTTCTGCCAATGATTTTACTCGTCCGTGATACAAATAACCGTTACGGTCGAAAACAACCTTTTCGATACCAGCTTCTTTTGCCTTGCCAGCAAGCAATTTGCCCACTTCTTTGGCAGTTTCTGTTTTGGTCATTTTCTTTTCGGCCAGTTCTTTCGAAATGGAGGAAGCTGACACCAGGGTACGGCCTTCCAGGTCATTAATTACCTGGGCATAAATGGCCTTATTGCTACGGAATACCGTCAGACGCGGACGCTCGGTTGTGCCATGCACTCTCTTGCGAATGCGGTATTTTATCTTAGTCCTTCTATTAAGTTTCTTATTTGTTGCCATCCTGATAAGGAATTAAAAAATTTACAAAAATTACTTAGCACCGGCTGCCTTACCAGCTTTACGACGAAGAACCTCGCCCTGGAAGCGAATACCTTTACCTTTGTAAGGCTCGGGCTTGCGCAGGGAACGAATCTTGGCCGCTACCTGTCCGATAAGCTGCTTGTCGTGCGATTCGAGAATAATGGTGGGGTTCTTTCCCCTTTCAGTAATAGTTTGCAGTTTAATCTCCTGAGGCAACTCAAAGAAGATATTGTGCGAATAACCCAGCGAGAGTTCGAGCAGGTTGCCTTCGTTTGAGGCTTTGTAACCAACTCCAACCAACTCCTGAACTATTTTATAACCTTCGGATACGCCAATAACCATATTGTTTATGAGCGAGCGGTAAAGACCATGAAGGGCCTTATGCCTTTTCTGTTCCGATGGACGTTCTACATGCAACGTGCCGTCTTCAATCTTAACTTTGATATCCTGGTCAACGGCTTGTTTCAATTCGCCTTTGGGGCCTTTCACGGTTACGACATTGTTGTCGGATACCTGAACGGTCACGCCCGCGGGCAGTCTTATGGGCAATTTTCCTATTCTTGACATTTTTCCCCTCCTTTAGCTTACGTAACAAATTACTTCACCGCCTACGTTAAGTTCGCGGGCCTCTTTATCAGTGATCAAACCTTTGGAAGTGGAAATAATGGCTATGCCAAGGCCGTTGAGTACGCGGGGAAGCTCGTCGGCGCTGCAATACTGACGCAAACCAGGCTTACTGATCCTGGTAATTTCGTTAATAGCAGGCACCTTGGTTACCGGGTGGTACTTCAAAGCGATCTTGATCATAGCAGGCATCTTGTCGTCCTCAAATTTATAATTGAGGATATAGCCTTTTTCAAAAAGAATTTTGGTGATCCCCTTCTTGAGATTCGATGCAGGAATTTCTACAATCCTGTGATTGGCCTTCACGGCATTCCTTATTCTGGTCAGATAATCTGCAATTGGATCGGTTACCATTGTGTATTTATAAAAGTTGTGTTTAAAAATTACTACCAGCTGGCTTTGGTCACGCCGGGAATGAGGCCGTTGTTAGCCATTTCGCGGAAATTGATACGGCTGATTCCAAACTGGCGCATATAGCCTTTTGGACGTCCAGTAAGCTTACAGCGATTGTGCAGGCGCACGGGCGATGCATTCTTAGGAAGTTTTTGCAAGGCTTCGTAATCGCCCTGGGCTTTCAGTTCGGCCCTTTTTGCAGCGTACTTTGCAACCAGTTTTGCTCTTTTAAGCTCGCGGGCTTTTATTGACTCTTTTGCCATTATTCAATGTTATTTTTTGAGGTTCTTGAATGGAAGACCGAATTCGCGCAACAGGGCAAAGGCTTCCTTATCGGTTTTGGCACTGGTTACAAAAGTAATATCCATGCCGCCGATGCGGTTTACCTTGTCGATGTTTATTTCAGGGAAAATGATTTGCTCAGGAACGCCCAGTGTAAAGTTACCACGGCCGTCGAAACCTTTCTCATTAATTCCCTTGAAGTCGCGGATTCGCGGGAGTGACACCGAAATCAACCGGTCAAGAAATTCGTACATCCGCTCGCCACGAAGGGTCACGCGCACGCCAATGGGCATTCCTCTTCTGAGCTTAAAGTTCGAGATGTCTTTCTTCGATTTGGTTGCAACGGCTTTCTGGCCAGATATCTGGGTCATTTCTTCCAGTGCAGCTTCAATGATCTTTTTATCGGTGATGGCATCACCAACGCCTTGGTTAAGGCTGATTTTGAGCAACCTGGGAGTTTCCATCTGGCTCTTATACTGGAATTCCTGCATCAGGGCAGGAACAATTTCCTCGGTATATTTCTGCTTAAGTCTAGGATTGTAGCTCATTACTTAATTACCTCCCCTGTCTTTTTGGAATAACGAACCAGTTTGCCTTTCTCATCGCGCTTACGGCCGATGCGGGTGGCATAGCCTTTACCGTCGATCAGCATAAGGTTGGAGAGATGTATGGGGGCTTCTTTTTTTATAATGCCGCCCTGGGGGTTGGCCGCGTTGGGCTTGGTATGCTTCGACACCATATTTACGCCCTCTACCAGCGCCCTAAGTTTTTCAGGATATACCGCCAACACTTTGCCCTGTGAACCTTTCTCGTTACCGGCAATCACCTTTACGGTATCTCCTTTTTTTATGTGTAATTTGGCTTGCATAGCTCAGGTTAATTTTGCATTAAAGCACTTCAGGTGCCAAAGAAACAATTTTCATAAATTGCTTTTCGCGCAACTCGCGGGCCACGGGACCAAAAATACGGGTTCCGCGCATCTCCTCGTTTGCGGTCAAAAGCACTACGGCGTTGTCGTCAAAGCGTATATAGCTGCCATCGGCGCGGCGCACGTGCTTCTTAGTACGCACTACCACCGCTTTCGATACGGTGCCTTTCTTTACGTTGCCCGAAGGAATGGCCTCCTTAACGGTAACGATAATTTTATCGCCTATGCCGGCATACCTGCGACGGGTTCCGCCTAGAACACGGATGCAAAGCACTTCTTTTGCACCGCTGTTGTCCGCTACCGCTAGTCTGGATTCTTGTTGTATCATAATTACTTCGCTCTTTCAAGTATTTCAACTAATCTCCAACATTTATTCTTGCTCAAAGGACGGGTTTCCATTATGCGTACGGTATCACCCATGTTGCATTCATTTTTTTCGTCGTGAGCCATGAAGCGAGACGAACGCTTGACAAATTTCCCGTATTTGGGGTGCTTCACCCTGCGCTGAACCTCCACAACGATGGATTTTTCCATCTTGTTGCTCACCACAATGCCCGTTCTTTCTTTTCTGGGAGTTCTGGTTTCCATTGTTAAAAATTACTTTTGTTTTAATTCTTCTGTTTCCCTTTTATTGAGCTCGGTCATGATCCGGGCAATGGTCTTGCGATAAGCCTGGATCTTAAGAGGGTTTTCAAGAGGCGAAACGGCGTGGTTCATTTTGAGTTTACGCAGTTGTTTTCTCTCCTCTACCAAACGCTCCTTGAGCTCACTGGTTGACATTTCACGTATTACGTTAGCCTTCATTTTTTTGCGTGAATTTTAGTTTTTGCCAGCTTACATCCCCCCGTTCTTTTTTCCGGGAGGGCTTTATTGGGAGAACATTCCAGACAGGTAACGGCTGCGTTGGTTTTGGTTCCCTGCAAAAAGGCTGCAAAGTTACAAAATTATTTCTGAATAAAAAACACTATTATTCAACATAATCCATTCTTACCACAAATTTGGTAAGAATGGGCAGTTTTTGTGATCCCAGGCGCATGGCTTCCTTGGCAATTTCGAGGGTAACGCCCTCTGCTTCAAAGAGTATGCGGCCGGGGGTAACGCGTGCTACAAAATATTCGGGGGCACCCTTACCTTTACCCATACGTACTTCGGCGGGTTTTTTGGTAACGGGCTTATCGGGGAATACCCTGATCCACAGCTGGCCTTCGCGTTTCATATAACGGGTAATGGCCTGGCGGGCGGCTTCGATCTGGCGGCCGGTAAGCCAGCAGCTATCGAGTGCCTTTAAGCCAAACGAACCGAAAGAAAGTTCGGCACCACGCTTGGTGTTGCCTTTCATGCGGCCTTTCTGTTGTTTCCTGAATTTAGTTTTCTTTGGCTGTAACATTATTCAACAGTTTTTCTTTTCGACAAATCAAATATTACCTTTTGTTTTTCGGACGGCCACGGAAGCGTCCCGCTCCGCCCACGCCGGCCGGAGCGGGTCTTCCCTTGGAAGGCTCCTCTGTGAAGGGGGTCAGATCGCGCTTGCCATATACTTCGCCTTTGCATATCCAAACCTTTACGCCAATACGGCCATAAGTGGTGTGGGCTTCGGCGGTGGCATAGTCGATGTCGGCACGGAGGGTGTGCAGCGGAATGCGACCTTCTTTATAGGTTTCGGTGCGGGCCATTTCTGCACCACCCAAACGACCTCCAACCGTAACCTTAATACCTTCGGCGCCCAGGCGCATGGTGGAGGCAATAGCAGTTTTTACGGCACGGCGGAAAGAGATTCGGCCTTCGATCTGCTTGGCCACGGTGGTGGCAACCAAAAAAGCGTCCAGTTCGGGGCGCTTTATCTCGCTAATGTTGATCTGCACCTCTTTCTGAGTAATCTTCTTTAATTCTTCCTTGAGCTTGTCGACCTCCTGTCCACCTTTTCCGATAATGATACCGGGGCGGGCAGTGTTTATGGTTACGGTAATAAGTTTCAATGTACGTTCGATGATGATCTTGGAAACGCTGGCCTTTGTGAGGCGGGCGTTAAGGTATTGACGGATTTTTTCGTCTTCAACAAGTTTGGCCTCGTACTTACGGCCACCATACCAGTTAGAATCCCATCCTTTGATGATACCAAGCCTAAGACCGATCGGATTTGTTTTTTGTCCCATCTGAAAAAGATTTAATCGTTTTTAATTTTACTATCAACAAAAATGGTAACATGGTTGGACCTTTTGCGGATCCGGTAAGCACGGCCTTGGGGTGCGGGGCGCAGGCGCTTGAGCGAGCGGCCACCATCCACATTGATGCTTTTAACGTAAAGGTTGCTGTCTTCAATCCTCACGCCTTCATTTTTGCTTTGCCAGTTTGCGATGGCCGACAACAAGAGTTTTTCGAGCCTGTCGGAGGCATCTTGTTTCGAATACCTGAGTATTCCAAGGGCTTTATTGACTTCTTTACCCCTTATCATATCGGCTACCAGGCGCATTTTCCTGGGCGAGGTGGGGCAATTACGGAGACTGGCAAAATACTGAGTTTTCTTCTCTTCTCTAAGTTTCTCAGCCCTTAGGTGTTTTCTTAATCCCATTTTAAGATGCAATTTTTATTTTTTTGCTTTGTCTTTTTTACCTGCATGACCGCGGAAAATGCGGGTGGGTGCAAATTCGCCCAGTTTATGGCCTACCATGTTTTCGGTAATATAAACGGGGATGAATTTATTGCCATTATGAACGGCAACAGTATGACCTACAAACTCAGGAGAGATCATCGAAGCCCTGGACCAGGTTTTTACAACCGATTTTTTGTTGCTGGCGGCCATGGCAAGGATTTTCTTCTCGAGCTTAACGCTAATAAAAGGTCCTTTTTTAAGTGAACGACTCATATCAATAGTTTTTTCCTGTTACAACTGATTATTTCTTCCTTCTTTCAACGATTAGCCTGCTTGACATCTTCTTCCTGTTGCGGGTTTTGTAACCTTTTGCAGGGAGGCCTTTGCGGCTGCGTGGGTGACCGCCGGAAGCACGGCCTTCGCCACCGCCCATGGGGTGATCAACCGGGTTCATGGCTACGCCGCGGGTACGTGGGCGACGGCCCAACCAGCGGCTGTGGCCTGCCTTGCCCGATACTTCGTGCATGTGGTCAGGGTTGGAAGTGCTTCCGATGGTGGCACGGCAGGTTACAAGCACCATGCGTGCTTCGCCCGAGGGAAGCTTCAGGATGGCATATTTGCCTTCCCTTGACATGAGCTGCGCATAAGTGCCGGCGCTACGGGCCATCTTGCCGCCCTGCCCGGGGTTCAGCTCAATATTGTGAATGATGCTGCCAAGGGGCACATCGCGCAGGAAAAGGGTGTTACCGATATCAGGAGTTGCTTTCTCGCCCGACATAACGGTTTGCCCAACCTTGAGGCCATTGGGAGCTATAATATATCTTTTCTCGCCATCGGCATAAAAAAGAAGGGCAATGCGTGCCGAACGGTTCGGATCGTATTCGATCGAATGCACGGTTGCGGGGATGCCATCTTTTTCGCGCTTAAAGTCAATGACACGATAGCGTCTTTTATGGCCACCGCCCATATAGCGCATGGTCATTTTTCCGGAGTTATTCCTGCCTCCTGATTTGTGTTTACCAACCACAAGGCTCTTCTCGGGAGCGGAGGCAGTTATGTCGTCAAAAGCGCTGATTACTTTGTTGCGCTGTCCGGGCGTGGTTGGTTTAAATTTTCTTAAAGCCATTTATCCTTAAATATTGCTGTAAAAATCAATGGTTTGACCTTCGGCCAGGGTAACGATGGCCTTCTTAAAGTTGTTTTTCCTTCCGCTCTGCAGGCCGGTCTTGGTAAAGCGGGTCTTGCGCTTGCCAAGGTACACCATGGTGTTGACCGAGGCAACCTCTACGTCGTACATTTCCTGCACGGCGTGCTTAATCTGAGCTTTGGAGGCGCGTTTGTCAACAACAAACCCATAGCGGGTGGGAAATTTCTCGGTTACCGCGGTCATTTTCTCGGTAATCAGTGGCTTAATCAAAACTTCCATGTTTGTCTTTGAATTTAGGGGGTCGATCTTTTTCCAACCCGTTACATTGTTTTTCTAGTCCAGCAAAATGTTTTCAACTTCGGGCAGTGAGTTTTCCAGGATAAGCAGGTGGTCGGCATTGAGAATCATGTAAGTGTTGAGTTCTGATGCCAGGGCTACTTTTGCTTTTGGAATGTTGCGCGAAGAAAGCACAATGGCGCGATCCACTTCGGGAATTACCAGCAAAGACTTTTTGTCCTCAAGGTTGAATTTCTTCAATATTTCGAGGTAGCTTTTGGTTCTGGGCTCTTCCATGGTGAAAGGCTCAAGCACCATAATGCTGTTGCCTTTGGCTTTATAGGTAAGGGCCGATTTGCGGGCCAGCCTTTTTACTTTTTTGTTTACCTTAAAGGAATAGTCACGGGGTTGAGGGCCAAAAACGCGGCCACCGCCACGAAGCAAAGGCGATTTGATATCCCCCTTACGCGAGCCGCCGGTGCCCTTCTGGCGGTGCAGCTTGCGGGTGCTGCCCATTACTTCACTTCTTCCCTTGGTTTTATGGGTACCCTGACGCTGGTTGGCCAGGTATTGCTTCACATCCAGATAGATGGCGTGGTCATTGGGCTCAATGGCAAAAATACCGTCGTTCAGCACCACGGTTCTGGCGGTTTGGCTTCCGTCAATGTTATATACAGTTAACTCCATCTTTCGAGAATTAAATATGATCCATTAGGTCCTGGAACAGAACCTTTAACAACAATTAAGTTTTTTTCGGGAATAAGCTTCATGACTTGGAGGTTGATCATTTTTACCCGATCTCCGCCCATACGGCCGGCCATGCGCATACCCTTGAAAACCCTTGAGGGCCATGAGCTTGCTCCAATGGAACCGGGCGCCCTGAGGCGGTTGTGCTGACCGTGCGTGGCCTGACCAACGCCGCCAAAACCATGACGTTTCACAACGCCCTGGAAGCCTTTACCTTTTGAAACTCCTACCACATCAATATATTCTCCCTCGATAAAGATGTCAACCGTGAGCACATCACCAAACTTCTTCTGGTGGCCTTTCTCAAAACGGGAAAATTCGGCAACGTATTTCTTGGGGGTGGTACCGGCTTTGGCAAAGTGGCCTTTCAAAGCCTTGGTCGTCTGCTTTTCCTTCTTCTCATCGAAGGCAAGCTGGATGGCTTCATACCCATCCTTATCCTGCGTCTTGACCTGAGTCACAACGCAAGGACCAGCCTCTATTACCGTGCATGGGACATTCTTCCCAGAGGCATCGAATATGCTGGTCATTCCAATCTTCTTTCCAATTAATCCTGACATTTTTCAGATTTTTCTGCTCTTTAGGCAATAGTTTAAAAAGGTTACACTTTAATTTCTACTTCCACGCCGCTGGGCAGCTCAAGTTTCATGAGCGCGTCAACGGTTTTGGATGAAGACGAGTAAATGTCCAGCAGGCGCTTGTAAGAGCAAAGCTGGAACTGTTCTCTTGACTTTTTGTTTACGAAAGTGGAGCGCAAAACGGTAAATATCTTCTTGTTGGTTGGCAACGGAATAGGTCCATTAACAACTGCACCGGTTGATTTTACGGTTTTTACGATCTTCTCGGCTGATTTATCAACCAGGTTGTAATCGTAAGACTTTAATTTGATTCTGATTCTCTGACTCACGGTTTAATTTATTTTGAATTAAACGATTATGCTTTTACACCAAACAATTTAAAAATTACATCGTCAGCAATATTCTTTGGGGTTTCCTGATAGTGCGAAAACTCCATGGTAGAGGTGGCCCTGCCACTGGTTAGGGTACGCAGCGAGGTCACATAACCAAACATTTCGGAGAGGGGCACCTGGGCATCCACCACCTGGAGGTTTGCCCTGGACGAAATACCTTTAAGATGTCCCCTGCGGCGGTTGATATCGCCAACCACATCGCCCACATATTCGTCGGGAGTAACTACTTCGAGCTTCATAATGGGCTCGAGCAGTATGCTTGCGGCTTTTTTGCAGGCGGTTTTGTAGCCGATCTTGGCTGCCAGTTCGAACGAGAGCGAGTCGGAATCGACCGGGTGGTAAGAACCATCAATCAGGCGAACCTTGAGGCTGTCGAGCGGATAACCGGCCAGCACACCATTTTGCATGGCCATGCGAAAGCCTTTCTCAACCGATGAGATATATTCGCGCGGAATGTTTCCGCCTTTCACTTCGTCAATAAACTGCAATCCGGTATGGCCTTGGTCAGCAGGGCTGATCTCGAAAACGATATCGGCAAATTTACCGCGGCCACCGGTCTGTTTTTTGTAAACTTCGCGGTGATTAACCGTGCCGGTAATGGCTTCCTTATAGGCCACCTGGGGTGCGCCTTGGTTGCATTCTACTTTGAATTCACGTTTAAGCCTGTCGACCAGTATTTCCAGGTGCAATTCGCCCATGCCACTAATAACGGTCTGTCCGCTGTCAGCATCGACCTTCACCTTAAAAGTTGGATCTTCTTCGGCCAGCTTGCCAAGGGCCATGCTGAGCTTGTCCACATCGGCCTGGGTCTTGGGCTCAACAGCCACACTGATTACCGGGTCGGGGAAAGTCATAGATTCGAGCAGCACGGGGTGCTTCTCATCGCAAAGGGTGTCGCCGGTGTGAATTTCCTTGAATCCAACGGCCGCGCCAATATCACCGGCTTCGATACGCTCAATGGGGTTTTGCTTGTTGGCATGCATCTGCAGTATGCGAGAGATGCGTTCCTTTTTTCCCGTTGAGGCATTCAGCACATAAGAGCCCGACTCGAGCACACCGCTGTATACCCTAAAAAAACAAAGCCGGCCCACATAGGGGTCGGTAGCAATTTTGAAAGCCAGTGCAGCAAAAGGTTCCTTGGCATCGGGGTTGCGCACTTCTTCCTTTTCAGTTTTGGGGTGCATGCCGATAACGGCATCAATATCGAGGGGCGAAGGAAGGAATTTGGCCACGGCGTCGAGCAGCAGCTGCACTCCTTTATTCTTAAACGAAGACCCGCAGAGCACCGGGCTGATCCTGAGACCGATGGTGGCTTTACGAATAATGGCAAGCATTTCGTCTTCCGAAATGCTGTCGGGGTCTTCCATAAACTTCTCCAGCAGTTCTTCGCTTTCTTCGGCACAGCCTTCAATAAGTTGCATGCGCAGGTCGTGCACGCTTTCACGCATATCTTCGGGCACAGGCACTTCGTTAAAAACCATGCCCAGCGACTGCTCCTCCCATTCGTAAGCTTTGCCGGTAATCAGGTCGACCACTCCCCTGAAGTTCTCTTCAGAGCCAATGGGCACCTGCACGGGCACGGCATTCATGCCCAGACGTTCCTTGATTTTAGAAACAACGCCAAAAAAATCGGCACCGGAGCGATCCATTTTATTGATAAAACTGATGCGGGGCACCTTATATTTATCGGCCTGGCGCCAAACAGTTTCCGACTGGGGTTCCACACCACCTACGGCACAAAACAGAGCAATGGCTCCGTCGAGCACCCGCAGGCTGCGCTCCACCTCAACCGTAAAGTCAACGTGGCCTGGTGTGTCAATAATATTGACCTTATATTGGTTATCCCTGTAATTCCAGAAAGTAGTAGTAGCCGCCGAGCTGATGGTGATGCCGCGTTCCTGCTCCTGGATCATCCAGTCCATGGTAGCAGCCCCATCGTGCACCTCGCCCAGGCGGTAGTTCACGCCGGTGTAGAACAAAATGCGCTCGGTGGTGGTCGTTTTACCAGCATCGATGTGCGCCATAATGCCTATGTTGCGTGTATATTTTAAATCTCTGGCCATTTATTCAGTAGGGATATCAAAATGTTTAGAAACGGAAATGCGAGAAGGCCTTGTTGGCATCTGCCATACGGTGGGTGTCTTCCTTACGCTTAAAGGCAGCTCCTTCTTCTTTGTATGCAGCAACAATCTCACCTGCCAGCTTGGCAGCCATTCCTTTTTCATTGCGCTTGCGCGAAAAATTGATTAGGTGCTTGATACCGATCGACATTTTGCGCTCGGGGCGAATTTCTGAAGGAATCTGAAAGGTGGCACCACCAATACGGCGGCTGCGCACCTCAACCGAAGGCGTAACGTTGGCAAGGGCTTTTTTGAACACTTCCAGTCCGTCTTCCTTGGTTTTGGCAGAAACAATTTCGATGGCATCGTAAAAAATGTTGTATGCCAAATTTTTCTTACCCCTCAGCATCAGGTTATTAACAAAGCGGGTTACCAGCACGTCGTTAAACTTCGGATCGGGAAGCAGAATTCTTTTCTTAGGTCTTGATTTTCTCATTGTATGGTGAAAATTAAAGCTTGGTCTTTATCAAAGATTACTTCTTGGCCTTGGGCCTTTTGGTTCCGTATTTCGACCTGCGCTGGTTGCGGCCATTCACACCACTGGTATCCAAAGCACCACGAATGATGTGATACCTTACACCCGGAAGGTCTTTTACCCTGCCACCGCGGATCAGCACGATGCTGTGCTCCTGCAGGNNCTACTTGGGCTTCTTGGCGCCGTAGCGCGAACGCGCTTGGGCACGCTTGTTCACTGCAGCACAGTCGAGCGCCGCACGAATGATCTTGTACCGAACACCCGGAAGGTCCTTCACACGGCCACCACGCACAAGCACGATGCTGTGCTCCTGCAGGTTGTGGCCTTCACCAGGAATATAAGCGTTCACTTCTTTGCCGTTGGTAAGCCTTACCCTGGCAACTTTTCGCATGGCCGAGTTGGGCTTCTTGGGGGTAGTGGTATAAACCCTTACACATACTCCGCGACGCTGGGGACATGAATCCAAAGCGGGTGACTTACTCTTGTAAGTAACCTTTTGGCGTCCTTTACGAACCAATTGTTGTATTGTTGGCATACTGCAATTTAATTTGTAAAAACTTCGTTTTTATTTATTTAAAGTCAATCCTCTCTATTTTTGGGAGTGCAAAGGTAAACGTTTATTTTTGAAAACCAATATGGTTTCACAAAAAATTCTTCCTGCATTCTCTTAAAGTTTGAAAGTCCCCACGATCTCTGTTGAGGTCAAAACTCAGAAGTGTGCTGTAACTCAACTACATCGATATCCCTTATTTGAGGGGCACAAAGATAGGAAAGTTTTTACAAAAATGCACGCTTTTTTTTATATATCCTGGCCAGTACAAAAACACCAAAAAGCAATTGAGGGTGGCCGCTCCAAAAGAAGCAACCACCCTCACAAATTCACACCTTCACGCCTTCACATCCTCACACCCTCAAACCCTCACATTTCTTTCCATTCTCTCACGCTCTTATGTCTCTCAAGTCTCATTAAAACCTGTACGCCGCCCGCTCCATGTCGCGCAGGTTACGAAACTTGCGGGGCGGGTCAAGGTGTTTCTCCAGGAACTTGTAAATTTTAAAACGTATCTCCCGTCCCTGGCTGTGGTCCATGCGATCGAAGCTGTGACCGCCGGGAATATCTTCAAAAATCTCGTATTCAAAGCGTTTGTTTTCTGCTTTCAGGGCGTTGATAAGGTTCACAACCTCAAGGTAATGTACATCCTCATCAATGGTGTTGGTATGGATAAGCAGCGGGACCTGCAGTTTGCCGGCATGGGCAACGGGTGAGCGGCGGCGGTATTCTTCCATGTTCTGGTCGATGCGCTGCCCAATGTGATAAGGTGCCGAAAAGAAATCTTCGTAATTGGGCCGTTTGTAACCAATACGAAAAATCAGGTCGCTCACCGGCACCCCTGCAAACACGCACTTGTAATCGCGGGGGCGTTCAAAAGCATTCATAAGTGAAATCATGCCACCATGGCTCCAGCCCATGAGCCCAACCCTGTTCTTATCTACAATCGGGTAGTTGTCGATCATGTACTGGCGGCTCACATCCGTATCGTCGTTTTCTAATCCGCCATAGTCGATCAGCTCATAATGACCACGGCCGTAACCGGTGCTTCCACGGTATTCGGGTGCCACTACAATATATTGTTGCGCCATCAGCTCACGGATAATATGTGTATAATAGGTATTGAAGTCGCTGTGTACCCCGCCATGAGGCAACACAATCAGCGGGTACTTTTTGTCAGGGTCAACATCTTTTGGAATAAACACATACGACCAGAACTTGATGGGGTTTACTTCGGGCAGGGTGGTGCCACTGCCCTGGCGAGCCGGGGGCGGACCAGCCATAAATACCTTGTCGATAAAGGCCACATCGCCCACACGGTTGTACCAGCGAACGTCGTCGATGGTTTTTTCGAGCACATCGAGCCGGTGTCCCAGGTTGCGAAACTCATTCATTAAGGCTTCCTGACTCTTCATCAGGTCTTCGTTGGTGACCTGCCCTTGGGTATTCACCGAAAAGCCCATAACCATCAGGAGCACAATAAAAAAATTTTTAGCAAATGTTTTGTTAAGCATGTTGAAGAGGTTTAGTTAGTTGATAATTGGGTTGTAAATATAGGAAGGTTTTTGTGCAAAAAAAACCCGAAATGAGATCAATGTTCTATCGGGCCTATGGGTCAATTTTGCCTATCTTTGCATCTTGCCTGAAAAAACCATACAGGAATTTATGACCGATTTTTTAAATGAATTAAACGAACCTCAGCAAGAAGCAGTAAAAGCCACCGAAGGGCCGGTAATGGTAATTGCCGGGGCCGGTAGCGGAAAGACCCGTGTGCTCACCTATCGCATTGCATACTTACTCAGTTTGGGCATTGAACCTTTCAACATTCTTTCACTGACCTTTACCAACAAAGCGGCCCGCGAAATGAAAGAGCGCATTGCCCAGCTGGTGGGCCATTCAAAGGCCAAGAGCCTGTGGATGGGCACTTTTCACAGCATCTTTGCACGCATACTAAGGGTCGAATCTGACAAACTGGGGTTCCCTGCAAATTTCACCATTTACGATACCGACGACAGCAAGCGCCTCATAAAAAACATCATAAAGGAACAGAACCTCGACGACAAGACCTACAATCCGGGCTATGTGCTGAGTCGCATATCAAACGCCAAGAACAACCTGATCGGGCCCATTGACTATAACGAGGATTTCGAGATACAATCGGCCGACACTGCCGCCCGAAAACCAAAGCTGGGGCTGCTTTACAGCATTTATCAGCAGCGCCTGCGCAAGGCCTCGGCCATGGATTTCGATGACCTGCTGTTCAACACCAACGTGCTGCTGCGCGATTTCCCCGATGTACTATATAAATACCAGCAGAAGTTCACCTACATTTTGGTGGACGAATACCAGGACACCAACTTTTCGCAATACCTTATAGTAAAGAAGCTGGCTGCCAACAATGAAAACCTTTGCGTGGTGGGCGACGATGCCCAGAGCATTTATGCATTTCGCGGGGCCAACATCGCCAATATCCTCAACTTCAAAAAAGATTACCCTGATTACAAACTTTATAAGCTGGAGCAAAACTACCGTTCCACCCAAAACATTGTAAACGCGGCCAACAGCGCCATTGCCCACAACAAGGATCAGATATTTAAAAAAGTATGGACCCAGAATGAGCAAGGCGAAAAAGTTAAGATTTACAAAGCCGCCAATGAGGCCGACGAAGCCGCCTGGATTGCAGGCCGCATTTTCGAATGGCGGGCCCAGCAACAGCTTCCCAACAGCGCCTTTGCCATACTGTATCGTACCAACGCCCAATCGCGCGCGCTGGAAGAAGCCCTGCGTAAACTCAATATTCCTTACCGTATTTATGGAGGCGTGTCGTTTTACCAACGCAAGGAAGTAAAAGATGTGCTGGCCTACTTCAGGCTCATCATCAACCCCCAGGACGAGGAGGCTTTCAGCCGCATCATAAATTTCCCCGCAAGGGGTATTGGCGACACCACCCTGAATAAGCTGCGGGTGGCCGCCGAAGAGAAAGGTATCTCACTTTGGGAGGCAGCCCTCAATGCTCCTGCACTGCAACTGGGTTTCAATGCCGGCACGCTGAACCGCCTGCAGGAGTTCACCCTTATGATCAAAGGCCTGGGCACCCAGCTATTCAAGTATAACGCCTTTGAGTTGGGCGAAAAGATTGTAAACCAATCGGGGATCCGCAAATTCTATTTCGAGGATGACTCGCCCGAGAGCATCAACCGCAAAGAAAATATTGAAGAATTGCTGAGCGGCCTCAAGGATTTTGTAATGGCCCCCAACGAAGAGGGCGAAGAGAACACTTTTCGCACTCTGGATGAGTTTATGCAGGACATTGCCCTGCTTACCGATGCCGACACCAAGACCAGCGGACCGGAAGACACCAACAAGGTTTCGCTTATGACCATACATGCGGCCAAGGGCCTGGAGTTTCCATATGTTTTTATTGGTGGGGTTGAAGAAAACCTGTTCCCTTCGCAGCTTTCAATAGGCAGCCGTGCTGAGCTGGAAGAGGAGCGCCGCCTGTTTTATGTGGCCCTGACCCGGGCCATGCGCCAGGCCACCATCACCTGGGCCGAAACCCGCTTCCGCTACGGCAATTTCAACTTTTGCGAGCCCAGCCGATTTATCGACGAGCTGAAACCCGAATTTATTGACTACCTGCCCGGGGCAAAACCCAAAAAGTCGCAGCAAGCCAAACAGGAGAGTTTCAGCGAAAGCTTCAAAAACTTCCGAAAGGTTTCAGAAGCCACTAGCCAGCCAGCCCAATCAGCCCCCGATGCAGCCGCCGATGGAGACTTTGTGATCCTTACCGGTGCACAACTGATGCCCGACATGAAAGTGCAGCACCAGCGCTTCGGCACCGGCACGGTTGCAAAAGTGGAAGGCGGAGGCCCCGATGCCAAAGCCACCGTGATCTTTGCCAACTTCGGGAAAAAACAATTGCTGCTGAAGTTTGCCAGGCTTAAGATCGTTTCTTAGAATTCAAAATACTCCAAATACTCCTCAAGCCCGTATTCATGACAAAGGCCCCGGTATTCTTCCAGCAAAGCATCATTAAATGGCACGCCTTTGTCTTTGCGGTCAAGCCAGGAGAGGTGTTCTTTTTCGCCGGCGGTGTATATGCGATCGTGGCCGGGCATTTTGCGCGAAGCCCGCAGTTCCCTTAGTATATCGCCGGTGGTTTTTTTAAAATCATCGGGTTCGGTAAACGCGCTAATATCTATTGCAATAAAGAAATGCCCCAGCGGATAAGGCACTTTTTTGCCATCTTTTACCCCCATCAACATTTTCATAAATGCGCCCTGCTGCAAGGCAGCGGAGAGAATTTCGACCACCGTGGCATAGCCATATCCCTTGTATCCTGCCGTTTCTTCGCCTATGCCACCCAGAGGAGCCAGGGCGGCGCGGCCCTTTATGAGGTCTTCAAGCACCTCGCGCGAACTGGTCTTGCTGTGACCATGCTCATCAATCACCAGTCCCTTTGGCAGTTCTTTGTTTTCGCGGGCATACATTTCAATTTTCCCCCGCTGAAAAATGGAGGTGGCGCAGTCGAGCAAAAAAGGGAAATCTTCGTCGGTGGGCATGCCAAAAGTAAGGGGGTTGGTGCCCAGCATGTTTTCCACGCCGAAGGTAGGGGCAATGGACGGACGGGCGTTGGTGCCGGTAATACCGATCATGTTTTCCTTAACAGCCATAAGCGGATAATACCCGGCAAAACCATAATGCGTTGAGTTGCGCACAGCCACCATGCCCATGCCAAATTGCCGGGCTTTGTCAATGGCCATTTTCATGGCATGATAAGAGATAACATGCCCCATGCCATTATGCCCGTCGATCACGGCGGTAGTGGGTCCTTCCCTTACAATTTCATAATTAGTCACCGCATTCTGTATCCCATCCTTGATCCGGTCGAGGTAAATGGGCTTGAGGCGGTTCACCCCGTGCGAATCGAAACCAAACTTATCGGCCTGCACAAGCACATCCGTCACAATACGGGCGTCGGTGGCTGGAATACCGGCTTGCCCCATAACTTTTATCAAAAATTCTTCAACGGTTTGAAAAGGGATAAATTTTTGAGCCATTTCTGCAGCATTTAGTTAAAAACAATTATCAGCAATTCAATTTTGACAAAAGTACTAATTGCCTGAAAAAACCCAAAATGACTTGCAGAGTTTGAGAAGAAACCAGGTTTCCGGACAAAAAATCTAGCGGCTTGTAAAATACAGGCTGAAAAATTATTTTTCCATCAACCGGGCGGAAAACCATTTGTTGCCAATACAGAGAGCAAAGAAAAAGCCAGGCAACTGCGTTTATTTGCCATCTTGGCCTTGTTGGAGGCCATTGCCATTCAGGTTTTCAACATCTTTTTTGCGCTTTTCAAGGCGCCAGTAAATATGACGCTGCTGATCATTCTCATTGTGCGGAACCTGGCTGATTACCAGCATCGCAGGGGTCGATTTCAAACCCGCTTCCATTGAGTAATACACCGAACAAATCGCCATGGTGGAAGCCCCGGGCGATGGATACAACCATGTGCACTGTACCAAATCGGGAACAATTTACCATATTATTTATTCTGATTGTTCGCACATCACCATCTGCAGCATGGTCGAAATTTTTGAAGGCACCGTGGCCCAAGCCCACGAATTGAAAAACATTACCAACCCGCGCCAGCGCTGTCAGAGCCGTGCCCTGCGCAAAAATGAAATTACCGAAGAGTACCTTCTTTAAGTAAAAGCAAGCCTGGAAGAAGTAACAGAATAATTACTTTTTAATATCACTTAAAAGCCTTGCCTGGTGTTTTCACGGCAGGGCTTTAATTTTTCGCTTATTTCTGCAGCCCAAAGCCATTACCCCTCTGAGCAAATAAAGCCTTGTTTTTGATATCAAAACCATTTCCCTTTTCAAATAAATTCATACCTTTGCGCTATACTGAATGTTTCAGGCCAGCCACAAAAACTCCTGGAAACAGCAAGCCATAAAAAGCACCAGGTGAAACATTACCAGCATTTTTTCGTTTTGAAATTTTGTTATTAAGAAATTTATTTCAGAAATAACTACCCGATATTTCACTTATTGATTTTCCATTACCCCGGAAAGACCCTTTAAAAAGACTCCGGGCAAAACCCACCTTATTCACCCTTTATGGAGTATAATTCCCAGCGCTCTAAGATGAGCATTTCTGAATACGGACGAAATATTCAGAAGATGATCGAACAGATCATGGAAATTGAAGACCGCGAGCAGCGCAACCACCAGGCCCGTGCCATTATTAACGTGATGGGGCAGCTCAATCCGCACCTGCGCGACGTGAACGACTTCAAGCACAAACTTTGGGACCACCTGTTTATCATGTCTGACTTTAAACTCGACGTGGATTCCCCCTACCCTATCCCATCGGCACAAAGCCTGGCCCGAAAGCCTGAGCGCCTCGGCTATGCCAGCAACCACATAAAATTTAAGCACTACGGCCGCCATATCGAAAAAATCATTGAAAAGGCCTGTGAACTGGAAGATGGAGCCGAAAAGACTGCACTAATAAAGCTTATTGCCAACCACCTGAAAAAGTCTTACCTGACCTGGAACCGCGATGCGGTTACCGACGAAGAAATTGCCAGCCACTTGCTCGAACTCTCCAAAGGAAAACTGCAGCTCGACGAAAACATCAAGCTCAGCCATCCCAACGAAGTTGCACAGCCTCCCAAGCAAATGCCCAAAAAGAAAAAGTTCCAGGGAAAACCCGGCCCGGGCAAGCCTTACCAGTTCAGGAAGAAGAACTAAGAATTTGGCAGAGAGCATAGAGCGCAGGGCATGGAGAAAAGCGGCAGTAGGCAGCAGGAGTAGGTAGCATTAGTAGGCAGGAGGTGACGGCAGGTTTACTTCGGACTCCGGACTCCGGTCTTTAAACAACAATTAACCATTAACCATTCAGTATGTCTTCATTCGAGATTCGCGGCGGAAAACAGTTAAAAGGTGAAATTATTCCGCAGGGGGCCAAGAACGAAGCGCTGCAAATCATTTGTGCGTGCCTGCTCACCCCCGAAGAAGTAATTATTGAGAACATTCCCGACATCAGGGATGTAAACAAATTGATTGAACTGCTGGCCAACTTCGGGGTGAAGGTAAAACAGCTCAATGAGGGTACCTGGTCGTTCAGGGCCGACGAGGTAAATCTGGATTTTCTCGATACACCCGAATTCAAAAAGAAAGCTTCGCAGCTTCGCGGATCGGTTATGATTGTAGGTCCGCTGCTGGCCCGCTTTGGCAAAGCCAGCATTCCCAAGCCAGGAGGCGATAAAATTGGTCGCCGCCGCCTCGACACCCACTTTGTTGGCCTCGAAAAGCTGGGTGCTCGTTTTAACTTCGATCCAGAAACCAGTTTTTATAAAATTGAAAGCAAGGGCCTGAAGGGCTGCTATATGCTGCTCGATGAAGCTTCGGTTACTGGTACTGCCAACGTGGTGATGGCAGCGGTTCTGGCCCGGGGCACCACCACCATTTACAACGCCGCCTGCGAACCCTACCTGCAGCAACTCTGCAAAATGCTCAACCGCATGGGAGCAAGAATTTCAGGAATAGGTTCAAACCTCATTACCATAAAAGGGGTAAAAGAACTCAATGGTTGCAACCACCTTATACTGCCCGACATGATTGAGATTGGCAGTTTTATTGGCCTGGCCGCCATGACCCAGTCAGAACTCACCATAAAAAACGTGGCTTACGATAAGCTGGGCATGATCCCGGAGGTATTCCGTAAGCTGGGAATAAAACTGGAAAGGCGCGGAGAAGACATATTTATTCCTGCCCAAGAGGTATACGAGGTAGAAACCTTTATCGATGGCAGCATTCTTAGTATCAGCGACGCTCCCTGGCCGGGTTTCACGCCCGACCTGCTTAGCATAATACTGGTAGTGGCCACCCAGGCCAAGGGCAGCGTGCTTATCCACCAGAAAATGTTCGAAAGCCGCCTGTTTTTTGTTGATAAACTCATCGACATGGGTGCACAAATCATTCTTTGCGACCCTCACCGCGCCACCGTCATCGGCCTCGAACGCAAGTATCCCCTCAAAGCCCTTGAAATGGTATCACCTGACATTCGGGCTGGAGTGGCCCTGCTTATCGCAGCCCTGAGTGCACCCGGAAAAAGCGTGATTCATAACATCGATCAAATCGACCGTGGCTACCAACAGATCGATACCCGCTTGCAAAAAATCGGCGCCGACATAAAACGCCTAAGATAAAGCCTGACAAAATGACCTTTAGCGCCAATTGGCAAGGCATTTGATGCTTGTGTTACCATTTTTTATGCATTAATAAGCTATTTTTTTTAAAATATGGAAAAGAAAGCCGACTCAAAAAAGAAAAACACACAAAAAGAAGCAGACCAGGCTGCCGGTCAGCAAGAGCAACCAATAGGAAATACAGACAATATGTCATCCGAAGAACAGCTTCAGGAAGAAGAAACTGTGCTCGACATGAATCAGGAGATGCTCGATCGCATCAAGGAACTAGAAGCCAAGGTAGCCGAAGCCAATGAAAAGCATTTGAGGTTATTTTCCGAGTTCGACAATTATCGCAAACGCACCGCCAGGGAGCGCATTGAGTTGTCAAAAAACGCTTCCGAAGAAATGATTACCGCCCTGCTTCCCGTGGTCGACGACCTGGAAAGGGCCAGCACCCTGGCTGCCGGCGAAGCCAAAGGCGATGCCATGGCAGAGGGCATCACGCTGATTTACAATAAACTCAAAGCCATACTTAATCAGAAGGGGCTGGAGGAAATTAATGCCGTTGGCGAAGATTTCAATACCGACTTCCATGAAGCCATTACCCATATACCGGCCCCTGAGAAAAACCAAAAAGGCAAGGTGGTAGAAGTGATTCAAAAAGGCTATATGCTCAATGGCAAGGTAATTCGCTTTGCCCGCGTGGTAGTAGCAAACTAATGAAAAATCATTCTGAATGTCAAAAAGAGATTATTACGAAATATTAGGCGTTTCGCGTAATGCCACTCCTGAGGAAATTAAAAAGGCTTATCGCCAGAAGGCTTTGAAGTATCACCCCGACAAGAACCCAGGCGATCCTTCGGCAGAGGCCAATTTTAAGGAGGCGGCCGAAGCTTACGAAGTGCTGAGCAATGCCGACAAAAAGGCCCGTTACGATCAGTTTGGGCATGCCGGTATGGGCAACAACTTTGGCGGCGGTGGCTTTGGCGGTGGCATGTCGATGGAGGATATTTTCAGCCAGTTTGGTGATATCTTTGGCGGCTTTGGCGGTTTCGGCAGCGGATTTGGTGGCCGCAGCGCCGGCACCCGCAGGGTAAACAAAGGATCGAACCTGCGCATCAAGGTTAAGCTCACCCTGGAAGAAATTCTCAACGGTGTGGAGAAAAAGGTGAAGGTTAGCAAGTACGCTCCCTGCAAAAGCTGTAATGGCAGCGGCGCCAAGGACGGTAGTTCGCACCACACCTGTAGCACCTGCAATGGTATGGGCCGCGTTACGCGCGTCACCAATACTTTTTTGGGCCAGATGCAAACCACCCAAACCTGCCCCACTTGCGGCGGAGAGGGAAAAACCATTACCGAGAAATGTACCGTTTGCTATGGCAATGGCATTGTAAAAGAAGACGAGGTAATTTCCATAAACATTCCTGCCGGTGTGGCTGAAGGCATGCAGCTTTCGCTCAACGGCAAAGGCAATGCGGCAGCCCGCGGTGGCGTGCCAGGCGACCTGATTGTGCTGGTAGAAGAAGTGCCCCACGAAAAGTTGATCCGCGATGGCAGCAACCTGCTGTACGACCATTATATCAATTTTTCGCAGGCTGTGCTGGGCGACACTATCGAAGTACCTACCCTGGAAGGGAAAGCCCGCATTAAAATTGAACCCGGCACCCAGGGCGGAAAAGTCCTTCGCCTTAAAGGCAAAGGCTTACCATCAGTAAACTCATACGGGCGTGGCGACCTGCTGGTTAACATCAATATTTGGACACCCCAGAGCGTATCGCGCGAAGAACGGGAAATGCTGGAAAAGCTGGCTCAGTCGCCCAACTTTAAACCCAATCCCAAAAAGGGCGAAAAGAGTTTCTTCGAACGCATGAAAGACGTCTTTAACTAATTCCCATAAGATGGAATATTTGTTTCGTGCTGAGAATATCAGCAAGGCTTATACCGGCCACAAGGCACTCACTAATGTGAGCATACAGGTGCCGGCTGGCGGCATTTTCGGGTTGCTGGGCCCCAATGGTGCCGGAAAAACCACCCTCATCCGCATAATCAACCAGATTATTGCACCGGATGAGGGTTTTTTGTTTTACGGCAACGAAAAGCTTAAGCCCGAGCATGTGCACCGCATTGGCTATCTGCCCGAAGAGCGCGGCCTGTACAAGAAAATGAAGGTGGGCGAACAGGCCATGTACCTGGCCCAGCTCAAAGGAGTGCCGGCACACAAAAGCAAAAAGCTCCTCAAAGAATGGTTCGAGAAGTTCGACCTGATGCCCTGGTGGAACAAAAAGGTGGAAGAGCTCTCCAAGGGAATGGCCCAAAAGGTTCAGTTTATTATTACAGTGCTCCATAAGCCCGACCTGTTGATCTTCGACGAGCCCTTCAGTGGTTTCGACCCCATCAACGTGAACCTGCTAAAGCAGGAAATTCTGAAACTTCGCGACGAGGGCGCCACCATCATTTTCTCTACACACAACATGGGCTCGGTTGAAGAGCTATGCGACCACATTGCCCTGATAAACAAGTCGGAAAAAATCCTTGACGGTAACGTGCGCGACATCAAAAAGGAATTCTCCACCAATATTTATCAGCTTGAGCTGGCGAACCTTAAACAACCCATCGAACAGCTGCTCGACCACAGGTTTGAGCTTATCCGTTCGGGGGCCCATAACGGCTTGATGACGGCCAGGGTGAAAATTGCGGCCGGAACCAACTCCAACGAACTGCTGCAACTGTTTTTGCCAACCGCCCATGTGGTTTCTTTCCTGGAGCTCACCCCCAGCATGAACGATATCTTCATCAAGACTGTTACCGGGAAATACCCCCAGGAAAGCAGCGAATACGAGATTTCTGAAAGCGCCAATGACTGCCTGGCCGAATAACCCACTAACTGCCACGCCATGAATAAGATAACAACCATAATTAAGCGCGAATACCTGAGTCGTGTAAAGAAGCGCTCATTTATTGTAATGACCATCCTGGGTCCAATTCTGCTGGCTGCGCTAATGATTGGCCCCGCCCTAATTGCCGTAATGAGCGATACGGACTACGAGGTAGCCATTGTGGATGATACGCATATGTTTTACGATGCTTTCAGCGACACCCGCAATGTGAAGTATACACACCTTCAAACAGACATCGACAGTGCCCTTGAGCTGATGCGCAACGGCAAGTTTGATGCCGTGCTTCATATCCCTGAAATTGCTTTCCAGGCACCTTCGAGCCTTCGGCTATTCTCCTTGAAGTCGGTAAACTTTAATGCCAAATCGCATATGGAGTCAGTGCTCAAAAACGAATACGAAAGCCTGAAACTCACCATTGCCGGTATCGACCCCGAAGTACTTATGGCCGTGGAGACCCGTATCAACATCAATGCCGTGCGCATGGACAAAGATGGCCTGGAAAAGACCGACTACCCAGAAGTAAGCATGGGTCTGGGCTTTGTCAGTGGGCTGCTCATTTATATGTTCATATTCCTGTTTGGCTCGCAGGTGCTGCGCGGGGTACTCGAAGAAAAAACCAGCCGCATTGTGGAGATCATTGTTTCCAGCGTGAAGCCATTCCAGCTTATGATGGGCAAGGTAATCGGCATCGGGCTGGTGGGCCTCACCCAATTTCTGATCTGGGTGGTGCTTACCTTTGCCATCGTGGGCGGGGTAAGAACAGCGTTTCCAAAACTTTTCCAGTTTACACCGACTGAACAGGTGCACATTACCGCTTCGCAATCGCTTAATGCCGAAGAGCTGCAAAGGCAAATGGAAACCGTGCAGATGCAAAACACCACCGCCGGACAGATACTGGAAGGCCTGCAGGCCATCAACTTCCCGGTAATGATACTGTCGTTCCTGTTCTATTTCATAGGAGGTTACCTGCTTTATGCGGCCCTGTTTGCAGCCATCGGGTCGGCCGTCGACAACGAAGCCGACACCCAGCAGTTTATGCTGCCCGTAACCATACCCCTGCTCTTTTCCATCGTTATGATGCAAACAATCATTCAGAACCCATCTGGGCCGGTGGCCTTCTGGCTCTCCATCATTCCGCTTACCTCACCGGTAATCATGATGATCCGGATTCCTTTCGGTGTTCCATTTATCGATCTGGCCATTTCGGCGGTGCTGCTGGTGCTGGGCTTTATCTTTACCACCTGGCTGGCCGCCAAAATATACCGCACCGGCATACTCATGTATGGCAAAAAGATTGACTACGCCGAACTCTGGAAGTGGATCAAGTACAGGTAAACCTGTAAACAAAAGTTTTGAAAAGGCTCTCGCAAAAAACGGGAGCCTTTTTTTGTTTGTTTGAGAAAAATTCAAATTAGCCACTAAATCACCAAAACACTAAACAACATAAATATCTAATTTACTCCATATTGCCAACTTTGTTGGAAATGGCAGCGGCTGGTGAGAGGGCAGCACAAATTGAACTTAGCGGTCCCATTGATTCTCTGGCAGTAGAATTTCCGCTGGAGTTGCAGTTCTCGCCCGACAAGCTGCTGCAGGTAAGAAAAACCGGTGCAAGCCCGGTTTATCTCACCACCAATCAGCGTTATTGGGAAGCTAACCCAACATCTGAAAGCGGTGACATAAAAGTTCAAACTTGGTTTGAGGGAGTGAGTGAAACCAACAAGCTGGAGGCTGCGAAAGAAATAACGCTGAAGGTTTCAGTAACCCTTGAAAAGCCTGCCGAATACCTAATGCTTGAAGTGCCCATACCGGCCGGTTGCAGCTATGCTGATCATCAACCAAGGGGCACAGGCGAAGTGCACCGCGAACAGTGGCGCCACCAAACCACCTTGTTCTTCAACAGATTGGCCCCGGCACCTATACCTACGAGATCAAACTATTGCCAAGGTTTTCGGGCAGCTACACCCTGAATCCCGCGAAAGCGGAGCTGATGTATTTCCCGGTGTTTAATGCCAACAACGAATTGCGAAAAGTGGTGATAGAATAGATTTCTTGTTTCTGCAATCTTCCTATCTTTGCGCAATGAAAAATTGATT
This sequence comes from Bacteroidales bacterium UBA4814, assembly GCA_002402465.1. Taxonomy (GTDB): domain Bacteria; phylum Bacteroidota; class Bacteroidia; order Bacteroidales; family UBA7960; genus UBA7960. The sequence goes on along the minus strand of DHFW01000017.1, from coordinate 1,711 downwards.
GCCATGGCCAGAATTCTTGTTATTGATGACGAACGCAGCATACGCAATACCCTCAAGGAAATATTGGAATACGAAAAGTTTGAGGTTGATGTGGCCGAAGACGGTTTTGAAGGGCTTGAAAAGATAGAAAACAGCCACTTCGACGTGGTGCTGTGCGACATTAAGATGCCCAAGATGGATGGCATTGAGGTACTTGGCAAGATACAGGAAAAAGACCCGGATGCCACGGTGGTGATGATCTCAGGCCATGGCAGTATCGACACAGCCGTAGAAGCGATAAAGAAAGGCGCTTTCGACTTCATTTCCAAACCGCTCGACCTGAACCGACTGCTGATCACCATTCGCAATGCCACCGACAAAACCAAGCTGGTTACCGAAACCAAGGTACTGAAGCGTAAGGTAAGCAAGTCGTACGAAATGATTGGCGAATCGGAAGCCATCAACAAGATCAAGGAAATGATAAAGCGGGTGGCGCCCACAGATGCACGCATTTTCATTACCGGGCAAAACGGTACCGGCAAGGAGCTGGTAGCTCGCTGGCTGCACGAACTCAGCAACCGCTCCAAAGGGCCATATGTTGAAGTCAACTGTGCAGCCATCCCTTCCGAACTAATTGAGAGCGAACTTTTCGGTCATGAGAAAGGCTCCTTTACCTCAGCCATTAAACAGAAAAAAGGAAATTTTGAGCTGGCTACAGGTGGCACCCTTTTCCTGGATGAGATCGGCGACATGAGCCTGGCAGCACAAGCCAAAGTGCTGCGCGCATTGCAAGAGAACAAAATTACCCGTGTGGGCGGCGAAAAGGATATTCCCGTCGATGTGCGCATTGTGGCAGCAACCAACAAAAATATACAAGAGGAGATTGCTAAAGGAAACTTCAGAGAAGACCTTTACCATCGATTGAGTGTGATCCTGATACATGTTCCAACGCTTAACGAGCGCGAAGATGACATTCCCCTGCTGGCCAATCACTTTCTTGAGCAGGTTATATCAGAGCAAGGCATGGCTCCAAAAGTTTTTTCTGATGCTGCTTTCGAAGAACTTAAAAAAATACACTGGACTGGCAATATCCGCGAGTTGCGGAACGTGGTGGAACGTTTGGCCATCCTTTGCGACAAGGAAATTACGGCATTGGATGTTCAAACCTTTGCCCAACCCCTCAGCGCGGTAAAGAGGTAAGGTTTAAAGTTTGGGGTTTGGGGTTAGGGGTTTGGGGTTTGGGGTTTGGGGTTTGGGGTTAATGGTTTGTCAATGCCTAAATAACGTTGACCGTTTTTTGGCAATGTTCAACATTACTTTTTTTCTTATTCCAGAGCGATATTTGAACCAGAGGATTGTTTCCCTTCAGCCCGGAGGGCTGATCCCCTCCGGACGTCTGGGCTTCTTTTTCCGTCGCTGACTTTTCACCGTCGGATTGTTTCCCTGATTCAAAGATACTTTTTTCAAAACTAATTGGGGTAACGGAAGTGGTCTAATGTCTTCGGACAGTTTTTTCTTCAAAGTTAATTGTTTTGTTAAATGAGGGGGTCTGGGGGAGACTCATAACTTTCAGCATTGTTAGTTTCTTTTTTAAGCTGCCGCCAGATACCGCTCTGCAGGCGGGTTGTAGGCCAATTCGGAGTGTTCTCTTCTCAGGTTGTAAAAGTTAATAAAACCTTCGCAGCATTTCTGCAATGAAACTCCGTCTTCAGGCATTTCCAGGTAGATTTTG
>DHFW01000024.1 GCA_002402465.1 Bacteroidales bacterium UBA4814 | reverse complement strand
TGGAGTTGCAGACTCAGCTCGAAGGTACCGAAAACCGCATTGCCAACGAAAGGCGCAAGTATGCCGAGGTGGTTCGCGACTACAATACCAACATTCGGCAGTTTCCGCGAAATATTTACGCCAGCATTTTCGGCTTTGAGCGCAAGGCCCAGTTTGAGGCCATGGAAGGCGCACAAACCGCTCCTGTTATTGAGTTTTAACCATGGGCAACACCGCGCGCAATTTTTTTACCAGAGAGGAAGAGAAAGCCATCATGATGGCCATTGCCAGAGCTGAGCTCGATACCTCGGGCGAGATTCGTGTGCACATCGACAACGAATGCAAGGGCGAGGTGCTCGACCGGGCGGCCAGCGTTTTCGAAAAGCTGGGCATGGTCAACACCCGCGAGCGCAACGGGGTGCTGTTTTACCTGGCCGTGAAGTCACATAAATTTGCCGTTATTGGCGATGCCGGCATCAACGCCAAGGTGCCCGATGATTTTTGGGATGGCATAAAAGCACATATGGTCAGCCGCTTTAGCGAAGGTGCCGTGGCCCTGGGGTTGATGGAAGGTATTGAAATGGCCGGTAAGGAGCTGAAAGCCCACTTCCCCTGGCATAAAAATGATGAAAACGAGCTTCCAAATGAAATCTCATTTGGACAATAATTTTTGGATATGAACAATTTTAAGCCGGTTTTCAAAAACACCCTGATCGTTTTGTGGCTTTGGGTGCTTTTACCTGCCAGAATTTTTGCAGCTATTCCGCCCGCACCCGATCCGCCCACCCTGGTAGCCGATTTTGCCCAGATGCTGGCCGGAGGGCAACGCATGACGCTCGAAATGAAGCTAAATGAATACAGCAGGGTGTACGGAACCCAAATTGCCATTGTGACTATTAATGACCTTGGTGGCATGGATCCGGCCGACTTTGCCGACCAGCTGGCAGAGCAATGGGGCATAGGGCAGGCCGGCCGCGAGAATGGCGTGCTCATCCTGGTGAATCCCGGCCAGGCCAATCAGCGCGGTAACGTTCACATATCCATTGGCTATGGCCTCGAAGGGGTGATTCCTGACATTACAGCCAAGCGTATTGTCGATCGTGAGATACTGCCCAACTTCCGCGAAGGCCGCTTTTACGAAGGCCTCGACCAGGCCACCACAGTGCTCATGCAACTTGCCGCTGGTGAGTTTCCTGCCGAAGAGTATGATCAGGCTGACGAACCTTCGGTGCTGGCTGGTTTTTTTACTGTGCTGTTTATTTTTCTTATTATCTTTTTGCTTTCGCGAAAGCGTAATGCCCATTACAGCCCTGGCAAAGAGATTCCTTTCTGGACCTGGCTTTGGCTGATGAGCAATGCCAGCAAAGGCAGTAAGGGCTCGTGGGGCGATTTTAGCAGCGGTCGCGGGAGCTTTGGCAGAGGCAGCTTTGGAGGCGGAAGTTTTGGCCGGGGTGGAGGCTTTGGAGGCTTTGGCGGCGGCCGGTTTGGCGGCGGCGGAGCAGGCGGTTCCTGGTAAACTCCTATTTGCCGGATTGGCCATTCCATGCCTGTGTTTCAATAATTTTTTGAACCATTTTCTGCTTTCCGGGTCGGAATTTAACATAACTAATTAAAGTATTTGTATTTTTGCTTCAAACCCATACGCATATGTTTGAAGCACTTCAAAACATGGATGCCACCCATTTGAACTTTACAGAGGGTGGCCTTTTTATTCTCAACATTACCATTGCCATCATTATGTTTGGCGTGGCCCTTGAGATAAAAGTCAGTCATTTTATCGGCCTGGTGAAGCGCCCAAAACCTATACTTGTGGGGGTGGTTTCTCAGTTTATCCTGTTACCGCTGGCCACATTTTTACTCATAATGGCCTTCTGGAAAAACTTTACTGTGGGCGTGGCAATGGGTATGATCCTGGTGGCCGCATGTCCCGGCGGAAATGTTTCAAATTTTATATCTACACTGGCCAAGGGCAACCCGGCCCTGTCGGTAAGCCTTACGGCCATTGCCACCATTTCGGCCATTGTAATGACCCCGCTCAACTTTTACATTTGGGGCAGCCTCTACAGTATGCTGGGCCCCTGGGCCAACAACCCCCTGCTGCAGGAGATTACTATTGACCCGGTGGAAATGTTTAAGATTGTGATCGTTTTACTGGGGATACCCATTGTTATTGGCATGCTTACCAATCATTTCCTGCCCAGGTTTACTGAATTTGCAAAAAAGCCCATTCGTATCTTTTCGGTTATCTTCTTTATTGGAATGCTGGCCATTTTGTTTGCCAACAACTACGATCATTTTTTGAAACACATTGCCTGGATTTTGCTCATTGTTTTGTTGCACAATGGCCTGGCTATTTCCACGGGCTTTGGCTTTGCATCGCTTTTAAAGCTCAATTCGCAGAATCGCCGCACCATTGCCATAGAAACCGGTATTCAGAACAGCGCCCTTGGGCTGGTGCTGATCTTTAACCCTGCAATATTTCCGCAGCACCTCGATTTGGGCGGCATGGCCATTGTTACCGCCTGGTGGGGCATTTGGCATATTTTGGCAGGTTTAACCATTGCAACTCTTTGGCGCAGAAAATCATATTCCTACCTATGAACCTGAAAAAAAAACGGCATTTGTTTCGTAACTCCGCTAAATGGTGGTTGGTTGCACAATACGTTTTTTCCCTGATGCGATTGTTTTATCGTAAGATTGTGGTGGAAGGCAAGGAAAACATCCCTCGAAATGGCCCTATTATCTTTGCTCCCAACCATCAGAATGCCCTGATGGATCCGCTGGCCATTCATTATGGGTCAGGATTACAGACCATTTTCCTGGCGCGGGCCGATATTTTTAAAATTCCTGTCCTTCGTAACCTTTTTTATTGGCTAAAGATCATCCCGGTTTACCGTATCAGCGATGGAAAGGAGAACCTGAGCAACAACGATGCTTCTTTTAATGTGGCTGTTGAGTTGCTGGAAAAGGGGCGCTCGGTGGGTATCTTTCCCGAGGGCACTCACTCAAACCAGCGTCGCTTGCTGCCCCTGCGCAAGGGCTTGTCTCGTCTGGCTTTCATGGCTGAAGAAAAGAACAATTTTAATCTGGGGGTGCAGGTAATGCCTGCCGGAATTTATTTCAGCGATTATGAAAATATGCGCAGCATACTTCATATTCGGTTTGGAAAACCCATCCTAGTGAAAGATTTTGAAGGCCTTTATCGTGAAAATCCCCAGAAGGCAATGTTGAAGCTGCGCGATGCCATTGGGGAGCAACTCAAGGACCTTTCGCTCGATATCCGCAGCCAGGAATATTACGATGCCTTTTACTGTGCTGTCGAAATTTTTGCCGAACCCTTGCTGGCTGCCCGGGGTGAGAGAAGAATCAATCAGCAAAAGAAATTTGGCATTCAGAAGGAAATGATCAGTGCACTGGAGGGCGTTCTCGAAGAGGACCCGGAAGGGATGGCCGGATTTCGCTCGAAAATGATGCACCTGCTCGAGCTTTTGAAAAAGTGGGGTTTGAAATGGGAGCTCTTCCGCTTCCCAGCGAAAAAGTTTCTCAGCGTATTTGGATCCTTGATTTTCCTTTTCCTCACATTTCCGGTGTTCTTTTACGGGCTTGTAAACAACATTCTCCTCTTCGGAAGTTTGCTACCCATTTTAAAGAAGATCAAAGACCGGCAGTTTCATAGTTCGGTTAAATTTGTGTGGGGCCTGGCCATAAGCCCATTCTTTTATTTGATACAGTTTGCAGTGGTGTATGCCATTTGGGGCAGCTGGCTATGGAGCCTTGTTTACCTGGTTTCCTTACCCATAACAGGGTTTGCAGCCCGAACTTATGTGGGTAAGTTTCGCAAAACCTGGCAGCGGTTGAGGCTATGGCAGCTTCGGAGTTTCAGGCCGGTGGAGTACAAAAAGATCAGTCTGGTGTACAGCCAAATTCTTGAAGAACTGAAAGGCTTGTTAAGCAAAAAATAAAATCCTGACGAACCTTAATTAAAATGCTTCTAAATAAGGGTGGTTTAGCCTTATAAATGCAAATCAAATAAAGGTTTTATTAAATTTGGAAATTGTCTGATGGAAGTGCTTTTGGCTCCGAGGATTTACCTGTGCTGAGTTTTAAATATTTGAAAGTGAGACAAATTCTGAAAGCAACAGCCGGTTTATTCAGTTCCGGATTTGAAATGATCCGCTCATCACGCCTGGCAAAAATCCTTTTGCTCATCGTTTTCATCCAATTCGTAATTTTTTATGGCTTTTTGAAGGGCTTCCTTTATCCGAAGTATCTTAAGCCCCATTACGAAAGCGATGCGCATCGTATCGAGCAGGTTTTGCATGATTTAACCACGCCACATAAAACCATTACAAATGATAGAGAACATTGACCTTGCCCTGGTGAACTGGTCGCGGGGGCAATTTGCGCTGGTAGCCCTGTATCACTGGCTTTTTATTCCGCTTACCCTGGGTATGACGTATATCATTGCGTTTACGCAAACCATATATGTTAAAACCGGGGATAAGGAATGGGAGCGTATTTCCAAGTTCTGGGCTAAGTTGTTTGGAATTAATTTCGCAATAGGGGTTGGCACGGGTATTATCCTTGGGCTGGAGTTCGGCACCAACTGGGCCAATTATTCCTGGATTTCAGGCGATATTTTCGGCGCCCCACTTGCAGCCGAGGGCATTATGGCTTTCTTTCTGGAGTCGACCTTTATTGCCGTGATGTTTTTTGGCTGGGGTAAGGTGAGCAAAAAATTTCACCTGGTTTCCATTTACCTGGTGGCCTTCGGAGCCAGCCTTTCTGCTCTTTGGATTTTGGTGGCCAACGCATGGATGAACTACCCCGTAGGTATGGTGTTCAACCCCGATACGGCACGCCATGAGATGGTCGATTTCTGGGCGGTGCTTTTTTCGCCCTATGCCATCAATAAATTTCTGCACACCATTACCTCGGGTTTTGTGATTTCTTCGTTCTTTATTGTGGCCGTAAGTGGCTGGTACCTCCTCAAGGGGCGCAACATTTTGCTGGCCAAGCGCAGCATTGTCATTGCTGCTTCCTTCGGGCTGCTTTCCAGCGTTTTCCTGGCCACTACAGGCGATGGGTCGGCCTATTGGGTGGCCCAGAAACAGCCTGCCAAACTGGCAGCCATGGAAGGGCTCTATGAAGGCCAGGAGGGCGCCGGGCTGGTGGCCATCGGGATGTTGCGCCCAGGCAAACAGATTGGTGATGGAGAAAAAGCTTTCATATTTAAAATTGAGATTCCCAAACTGCTTTCCATGCTGGGCTACCGCAATGCCAATGCCTATGTGCCCGGGGCCGACGACTTGGTGCTGGGCAATGCCGAACAGGACATCATGTCGGCCGAAGAAAAAATTGCCCGCGGAAAGATGGCCCTGAACGCTCTGGCTGATTACAAGGAAGCCTTAGCCCTCAACGATATGGAAAGTGCTTCCGCAGCCCGGGCACATTTTGAGGAAAACTATTATTATATGGGTTACGGACACCTGTTCGATCCCAACGGCATCATTCCCAACGTGCCTTTTATCTTCTACAGCTTCAGGATTATGGTTATACTCGGGTTTGCCTTTATTGTCCTTTTCTTGCTGATTCTTTACCTGGCTGTTACCGACAAACTGCCGGAAAATCGCTGGCTACTCTGGTTAAGCATTTGGGCGTTTCCGCTGGCTTTCCTGGCCTCCATGGCGGGTTGGATAGTGGCCGAGGTAGGACGTCAGCCCTGGACCATTCAGGGGCTGCTGCCCACCATGGTCTCCACATCCAACATAAACGCCAATGCGGTGATTTTTACCTTTTGGATGTTTGCGGCCTTGCTCACCGTGCTGGTACTGGCCGAATTTAAAATTATGACCACAACCATTAAACGCGGACCCGATAACGCAAAGAAAGGAGGCGAAAATGTTTGAGACTTTAACTCATTTACAACTGCAGCAGTACTGGTGGTTTATTATGTCGGTGGTAGCATCCGCCTTGGTATTTCTGCTTTTTGTTCAGGGCGGACAAACCCTCATTGGCATCCTCGGAAAAAATGAAGAAGAGCGCACCATGGTCATTAACTCCATAGGCCGCAAATGGGAGTTTACTTTTACCACCCTGGTGTTGTTTGCCGCAGGAATGTTTGCCTCATTTCCACTGTTTTACGCCACCTCTTTCGGTGGTGCTTACTATGTCTGGAAAATCTTCCTGGCGTGTTTTGTGCTGCAGGCCATTTCATTTGAGTTCAGGCGCAAGCAAGGCAATATGCTGGGGCAAAAAACCTACGAGGCATTCCTTTATATTAATGGCTTCCTTGGCGTATTTTTGCTGGGGGTTGCCGTGGCCACTTTTTTTACCGGCAGCGAATTTTACCGCAGCGAGTACAATCTTTCTTATTGGCAAACCACCCTTTACGGGATAGAGATCCTTTTCAACCCCCTGAACCTGGCGCTGGGCATCGCTTTGCTGTTCCTGGCGAGAACCCTAGGTGCACTTTATATTCTTAACAACGTCGACAAGGACATTATACAAAAGCGCGCCTGCAGGCAGGTTGGCCTCAATGCTGTGGTGTTCCTGGTTTTCTTTCTTTATTTTATAATCAGGATACTGCTTAAGGATGGTTATGCCTATCATCCCGAAACCCTCGAGGTGTTTATGGAGCCAAACAAATACCTGAACAATTACCTGCAATTGCCAGTTGCCCTGATCTTTTTCCTGGCGGGCGTGGTACTGGTGCTTTACGGTATTGGCATTACCTGGTTCAAAGAAAGCCGCAAAGGCATCTGGTTTTCAGGTTCTGGAACTTTTCTCACCGTCTTATCGCTGTTTTTTGTGCTGGGTTACAACAATACCTGTTTTTACCCTTCGAGCTACGATATGCAAAGCTCACTTACCATTCAAAACGCCTCTTCAAGCCATTATACACTTACGGTTATGTCCTATATTTCGCTGTTCGTTCCCGTGGTGGCGGCCTATATTTTTTACACCTGGAGAGCCATCGACAAGCACAAAATCAACGATCAGGACATGAAAAGCGGTGATCATCACATTTATTAAAGAAAGGAACAACATGGAACATTTATCATCAATATTATGGTTGCTCACCTGGCCTTTGCTCATTTATGCAAGCTACCGGCTTAGCGTTTATATGGTCAGGGTTTTTGAAAGAAACATTCCCGAAGATCAGCGTACTAGCAAAACACGCTAATGTTCTCCTGAAAAATGACTGCTTAAAAACCCGGTTTTGCCGGGTTTTTTGGTGGTGTGCCGGTTTTATTTTCGTGTTAAAAGGCTGGTCTTCAGAATTGAAATATTTTTTTCAGGCCCTTGAATTTAATTTGGCAAAAGACTCCAAATCTTGAAAAAACTTCGTATCTTTGCCCTCCGCAATTGATGAAAACGGATAGCAATCCGAAAACGTTCTGAAGATAAGCGGAAAATGGCAAGTGTGAAAATACTGATTGTCAGCGTAAAAAAATTAATTATGCATTTTTTTTGAAAAAATGTCTTGCAGATAAAAAATGTTTTTTTACCTTTGCACTCCCCAAACG
>DHFW01000012.1 GCA_002402465.1 Bacteroidales bacterium UBA4814 | reverse complement strand
GGTGCGAGCTGTAGGTGCTCAGGTCGTTCTCGAGCGATTGCTGGTCGCCAATGTCAATAAACAACTGCTCAAAAATGCCAGCTTCCGAATAATCGGCCATGGGCACCAGGAGTCCACATTGTATCATGTATTGCAAAAGACCACAGGTTTTCAGGCAAACCGATTTTCCCCCGGCATTTGGACCGGAAATGACCAGGATGCGGTTATCATTTTCCAGTGCGATGTCGAGCGGCTCCACATGCTTTTTCTGGGCTTTGTGCGAGAGGTAGAGCAGGGGATGCATGGCTTTTACCCATTGCATGCCAGGGTTTTCCTTGATGCGGGGCTTCTGGGCAAGCATATCGATGGCAATCAAAGCCTTGGCGCGAATGGCGTCCATGATGCCCAGCATACGATAACAGGCAATCAATTCAGGAATCAGGGGNNCTGAGCCTGTTGGTGAAAGTTTTAAGAATACGAATGATTTCCTGTCGCTCTTCCAGTTCAAGTTCCCTGATTTCGTTGTTGATCTCGAATACCTCCTCGGGTTCAAGGTAAACGGTCTGTCCCGTAGCGGACTGATCGTGTATGATACCGCGAATTTTTCGCTTGTGGCCTGCGGCAATGGGTATCACCTGCCGGCCGTTGCGCAGGGCCAGCTCCACATCAGAAGAAACCAGCCCCTGGCTTTTGACTTGTTGCAGCAAATGGGCAATCTTACGGTTGGCCTCTGCTTCCAGCCTTTGTTGCCGCCGCCTTATCTCCGCCAGGGCAGCTGAGGCACTGCTGCGCACTTCTGCACGCTCATCAATAATGCGGTCGATATCTTTCGGAAGCCGGGGGTCTGTCTCCAGATTGGCAATTAGGGTGGCCAGCCAGGGAAATTTCAGCGCTTCTTCGCTGTTGCGCTGTGAAAGGAATGCTGTGATTCGCAGAATTGTTTCGTATGAAAGCTTCAGGTCGAGCAGATCTTCGGGCTCAAGAAAGGTTTCAAAAGGCTTGATCCGGTGAAAAGCCTCAGAGGGGTCGAAGTAATTGGACTGCGGAAAGGGCAGATTTTGCAATAATATTTGACGGAACTCTTCGGTCTGGTTCAGCAGCAGCTCAATACGGTCTTTCTGCGTAAGCATGCCGATGCGCTCCACCTGTCGTCGGCCCAGGCTGCTCATACACCGCTCCAAAAGCATGGCCCGGATGCGGTCAAATCCGATTTTTATCTCAAGGTCGGCAGGGTAAATCAAAACCGTTTTTTTGCAAATGTAATAATGCCTGCGGCAATTTTTTGTTTATGCTGCGAAATAAAAAAAGACCGTCTCGCAGTGATGCTTTGAGACAGCCTCTTTTTAGTAGCGGGGACGAGAGTTGAACTCGTGACCTTCGGGTTATGAATCCGACGCTCTAACCACCTGAGCTACCCCGCCGTTTTGAGTGGTGCAAAATTAACAAACAATTTTTTAAAACAAGGCAAATTGAGCATTTTTTTCCGGCTAATTATTCTTTGGGTGCAAGGCTTTCTGCCAGGCGAGTTTTGCGTTTCTCGCGCAGGCGGGTAACCTGTGTCATAAGCAGGCCCGAAATGACAATGGCCATGCCCAGCAATTTGCTCTGATCGATGGTTTCCTTCAGGATAATTAGGGAGGTCAGGGCGGTTATAACTGGTATGAGGTTGGTGAAAATGGAAGTGCGTGCCACCCCCAGCGCTCTTACGCCGGAAGTGTAAAACATAAACGCGAGGGTGGAGCCGAAAACCGCCAGGGCAAGCAATGAGCCGATGGCTTCAGCAGAAGGCCTAACACTGACAAAATGTGAAAAATCGAAAATAAAAAACAGGGGCATAAAAAACAGGGCGCCCAGCAGGTTTTGCACCGAAATTATGGTAAAGGACGAATATTTATGGGTTAATTTTTTCAGGAAAATGATATTGATGAGGGCAGACAATACGGCAAAGAATAACAGGCCCACACCCAGCGGAGAGGCGCTGAATTTAAACGCTGCATCGAGCACCATAATAAGCACGCCAGTAAAAGAAACCACAAAGCCGGCAATGTTGATAAATGAAAGCCTTTCGTTGAAGGCAATAAAGCCCAGGATGGGTGTGAAGACCGGTATGGTGGCAATAATAACCGCAGCCACCGTAGGCGACACATGCAGCAGGCCAAAACTTTCGCCAAGGAAATAACAAAAAGGAGAAAAGAATGAAAGCAGAAAAAAAGCCTTGTAATCCTTTCGGTCGATTTTTTGCCGCTGGCTGCGGAATAGGCCAAACATCAGGGCCGAAGAAATACTTAGCCGCAAGAACATGGTGGTAATGGGCGGATAAAATTCAAAAACGATTTTCATCCATACATACGAAATGCCCCAGAAGGTTATTGCCAGCAATACCAGCAGATAGACATAATGCTTTGGTCTTTTCAAAGAATGGCTGATTTTTTAGACGGGCAAAAATACACAAATTCCGGGTGAAAGGTGCGCGGTTTGCTTTTTTCAAAATCCTTTCCCAGTCTTCTTTTTTTCCTGTAAATGAAGCTTTAAAAAACCAAGGATTGTTTAATTTTTTTGTATATTGCGGGGAATGGTTACTAACCCATCAGGCCATGAGTGCAGTAGAAAAGTTTACCCTGGAGTTTCACCTCGAAACGACACCCAGGTTATTGTACACCCTCATCTCGACCCCTGAGGGATTGACGCGCTGGTTTGCCCACACCATACTTTCAGGCGAAAATGTTTATGTTTTCAACTGGGAAGGCACAGAGCAGGCCGCCCGGCTAGTGCAGGCCAAAGACAATGAATATGTAGTTTTTCAATGGCTCGACGACTACCACAAGGACTTTTTTCTTGAAATGCGTATAGAAACCGATCCCTCCTCGAACGGGGTTACCCTGGTGATTTCCGATTGTGCCGAAACGCCCGATCTTGACATTTCGAAGCGACTCTGGCAAGCCCAGGTAGGCCAGCTTCAACGATTGTTTAACAGTTAGTCTTCTGCACCGGGCAGGGGCAGTTTAAACCAGTCAAAAACTTTGGTGTTGAGATCCTTTGGTGCATTTTTGTGGCTGAACTCATTCTGCCGGGGGTTATACAGGTAATCTTTTTCCCATTCCTTGTGGTTTTGCTGAATCTGCTCAAGGGCAGTGAGTATGCCGTCAACTTCAGCATCGGTCATGGTGGGGTGCATCGACAGCCTTATCCAGCCAGGCTTGTCAGAAAGGTCGCCGGTGTTGATCTTTTGGGTGATCTGCCTAGAGTGCTCGTAATCAACGTTGAGCAGGAAGTGGCCATAGGTTCCGGCGCAGGCACAACCTCCGCGCACCTGGATGCCAAAGCGGTCGCTTAGCAATTTTACCACAAGATTGTAGTGTATATTGCTGAAGTAAAATGACACCACAGCCAGGCGCGCGCGATGGTTATCGGCCAGGATATAAAGGTTGGGGATTTTTTTAAGTCCATTAAAAATCCTTTCCACCAGTTCTTTTTCCCGAAGGTGAATGTTTCGGGTGCCCATCTGGTTTTTTAGTTCAATACACAAGGCCGCTCGTATGGCCTGAATAAAACCTGGGGTACCTCCATCTTCACGGGCCTCAATATCGTCGATGTACTTGTACTCGCCCCAGGGGTTGGTCCAGTCAACAGTACCCCCGCCCGGGTTGTCAGGTACTTCGCTGTTGTAAAATGCAGAGTCGAAAATGAGCACGCCCGATGTGCCCGGGCCACCCAAAAACTTGTGGGGCGAGAAAACAACGGCATCCAGTTTCTCCTTGGGATCTTCAGGATGCATATTAATGTCGATATAAGGTGCAGAAGCGGCATAATCGGCCAGGCATACTCCATTGTATTCGTGCATGATACGCGCAAGCTCATGAATGGGGGTTTCTATGCCTGTAACGTTTGAGCAGGCCGTGAACGATCCGATCTTCAGCTTTCGATCCTTGTATTTTTCGAGTTCAGAACGAAGGTTTTCAGGGTTTACAAGCAGTTGCTCGCCCGGCGGAATAACAACCACATCGGCAATGGTCTCGAACCAGGAGGTGTGGTTGCTGTGGTGTTCCATGTGGGTAATGAAAACCACAGGCTTTTCCGATTCCTTAAGGCAACTTCTGTGGCTGAGCTGCCCGCAAATGCGCAAACCCAACATGCGCTGAAACTTGTTGATTACCGTGGTCATGCCGCTGCCGGCGGTAATGATCACATCGTTTGGTCCGGCATTAACATGCTTTTTTATGAGTTTATGAGCCAGGTGATAGGCGTTGGTCATCAGGGTGCCGGTTTCGCTGGCTTCGGTGTGGGTATTGGCCACAAAAGGCCCGATGGTTTTTGTAATGGCTTCCTCGATGGGCCCGTAAAGCCGCCCGCTAGCAATCCAGTCGCCATAAATAATTTTCTGGAGCCCGTAGGGGCTTTCGTAGTGCTGGTCAATTCCAACAATGTGCTTTCTGAACGGAGCGAAATAATTCTCAAGATTTTGCATCGGCCTGCCAAATTTGTGCAAATTTGGAGAAAATTATCCAAACCATAAAATCATTACCTTTGAATTCTTAGGCAGAAAAGCGATCCTTCATGGGTTTATCATGGTTTTTTTGGTAAGTTTGAATCGCTTTGCACTCCAAACATTTGCAGTTGTAAAAGTGTTTGTTTTGTGAAAAACCCGGTGTGAAAAGGAATAGTTTTTGCGAGAGGTATTATTTGTAAAAAAATCCTGATTGAAAAATTTTGTTATTTTATTCAAGAAAATGTTAAACAAACGGGACAAATGAGAAACAGAAATTTTCCTTCCCTGCTTTTGTCTTCCTTGGTTTTTATGCTTGCGGCCCTGCTGTGCGCTCCTGAAGCCAGCGCACAGTATTTTGGGCGCAATAAGCCGGCCTATCGCAAATTTGACTTTAAGGTGTTTCAGTCTCCCAATTTCGAAATTTATCATTATTTTGAAAATGATTCGGTAGTTCATTCGCTATCCAATACCTTCGAAAAGTGGTATGTCAGGCACCAGGCTTTGTTTCGCGACACTTTCGAAACCCGCAACCCTGTGATTATTTATGCCAATCACCCTGATTTCCAGCAAACCGGGGCCGTTAGCGGTCAGATCAGTATTGGCACACAGGGTGTTACCGAAGCCCTAAAGAACCGTGTGGTTATCCCGGTGCTCGAAACCAATGCTCAGACCGACCATGTGATTGGGCACGAGCTGGTGCACGTTTTTCACTTCAGGGCCATGTTTATCGACGACAGCCTCTCGCTCAACTCCCTGCGAAACCTGCCCCTTTGGCTGGTGGAAGGTATGGCCGAGTATTTTTCAATAGGCAGCGTGGATGCCAACACAGCCATGATTATGCGCGATGCGGTGAGGCGCGACGACTTTCCTTCGCTTCGCGAAATGTCGAGAAGCTATGAATATAATCCCTATAGGTACGGTCATAGTTTTGTATCGTTCTTTGGCCGCACCTGGGGCGATTCGCTCATTGCTAAACTTTATACCGAAACAGCAAAGTTTGGCTATGAACGCGCCCTTGAGCGGGTTATCGGGCTGAGCGAAACCACCGTTTCCAACCTGTGGAAAAGCGCAGTGACCAATCACTACACTCCTCTTATGGCCGATAGCTCACGCCATATCCCCGTTGGGCGAAAGCTTATCTCCGAAAGCAATGCCGGCGAGATGAATATCAGTCCTTCGCTCAGCCCCGACGGTAAATTCATTACTTTCTTTTCTGAACGTGACTTGGTAAATCTTGACCTTTTTCTGGCCAATGCCGAAACCGGTCATATCGTTCGAAAACTTACCAGTTCCATTCGCAACGATGATATTGATGCTTTCAACTTTTTCGAATCGGTAGGGACCTGGTCGCCCGATGGGCAGCAATTTGCCTATGTGGCGGTGAAGCGGGGCCACAATCAGCTGGTTATTGCCGATGTGAACCGCCCGAGGCGCACCCTCGAAATTTCTGTGCCAGGAGTGCCTTCCATCAACAACCCAAGCTGGTCGCCCGATGGCAAGTACATTGCATTTAACGGACTGGTGGAAGGCGTTACCGATCTTTTTTTGTATGAGCTTGATACAAGGAAAGTTACCAACCTTACCAAAGACCGTTATTCTTACATACATGCCAGCTGGTCGCCCGATGGCCGTTACCTTGCTTTTGCCACCGACCGCCCGCAAACTGCCCAGAAGGATAAGGTGGTTAATTTCAACTTTAACCTTGCCGTAATGGATATGCAGGACCCCGAAAGAAGTATCAGGGTGTTGGATGTGTTCCCTGAGGCAGAAAACCTCAATCCTGTTTTCAGTCCGGAGCAAGACGGTCTGTATTTCCTCTCAAACCGTGATGGGTACCGAAATCTGTACTTTATTCATTTCGAAGATGAGGCTGTTTTTCAACTCACCGATTTTTACACCGGCATCTCGGGTATCACCCACTTGTCGCCGGCCATGAGTGTGGCTCGTCAAACAGGCGAAATTGTTTACAGCCTTTACCAGGATAAGAAGTTTACCATTTATAGTGCCAGCCCAGATGATTTTGAGCGCCGCCAGGCAGACCCCATGGAAATAGATTTCACCGCAGCCACTTTGCCTCCTTTCCAAAGAGCCAGCCGGCCGCTGGTGGACACCAAGTTGAAAATTGAGCCTGAAACCCCTATTTTTCCGGTGGATTCTTTTGCGGAAGCACCTTTTAAATCAAAGTTCAGCCTCTCATATATCGGAAGTTCAGGGGTAGGTATTGCCACCAACCGTTTTGGTACAGGACTGGCCGGAGGGGTGTCGATGCTTTTCAGCGACATTACCGGAGACAACCAGATGTTTGCGTCACTGGCCGTGAACGGCGAAATTTACGACTTCGGCGCCCAGATCGGGTATCAGAACCAGAAAAGCCGACTGCGCTGGGGTGGTATGGTGTCGCATATCCCGTTTCCTTATGCGTTTCTCAATTACACCACCGAGGTTTTATTTACCAACGATAGCGTGCCTTTCCTGGTCGATAACCTTCAGATTATTCAATACCGTACTTTCGAAGACCAGTTGACGGCTTTTGCCTTTTATCCGTTCAGTACCACCCGCCGCATTGAGGCCAGTGCCAGCATGGCATGGTATTATTCCCGTATCGATGCTTACAATAATTATTATTACGGGGGATTGTTCGTCGGGCAGGACCGCGAGCGCCTCGATGCCCCTCCCGGATTCAACCTGCAGCGGGTCAGCCTCAGCTACGTGGGCGACAACTCTTACTTTGGCATGGCTTCACCCCTTACCGGACAACGTTATCGCTTCGGAGTCGAACAGATATTTGGTTCAGTGAATATGACCAGCGTTACGGCCGACTACCGCAGGTATTTCTTTCTCAGGCCCATTACCTTGGCTTTCCGAAGCACACACTATGGTCGCTACGGCAAAGATGCCGACAATAATGAAATCTTTTACCCGCTCTACCTCGGGTACCCGGGCTTTGTCAGGGGCCTCGATTATAACTCATTGTATAAATTGCAGGGAGGAGACCTGATTAACGAGGAATGGTCGTTTGAGAACCTGCTGGGAAGCAAGGTGATTCTTGGTGGCCTCGAGCTCAGGATCCCCTTCACAGGCCCCGAACGATTGGCTCTTATTTCGAGCGGTTTGTTCTTTACTGAGTTGAATTTCTTTGTCGATGCCGGTGTGGCCTGGAAGAGAGACCAAACCATTACACTTAACTCCGACAATATCAGGGAAGCAGATAAACGTTTTCCGTATTTCTCTATTGGGTCATCGTTGCGAATAAACCTGTTTGGAGCCATTATCCTTGAACCCTTTTATGCCATGCCATTCCAAACGAGCATGCCAAAAAAAGGTGTGTGGGGATTTAATTTCCTGCCGGGATGGTAGTAAAATGAAATAAGCATGTGCATTTTCGTTCACACACAGGAAAATGTTCAAACATGCGATTCCATGTGACCTGTTTAAAACAAATTTTGAACACAGGAAAAATTCAAAATGAGGAATAAAAGAAGAGGCGATCCACCTGGATCGCCTCTTCTTTTTCCCCGAAAGGGTATTTTGTTTTTAGTGGTTTGAGGGCAGCTCAAGGCCGTAACCTTGTTCCTTGTCGGCTTGTTTCAGTTTGAAAGCAAGGAAAATAGAAATAACGCCGCAGGCCACCAGCATAAGGATCGGCCATGTGTAGTCGTAATAAGGAA
>DHFW01000010.1 GCA_002402465.1 Bacteroidales bacterium UBA4814 | reverse complement strand
GCCACGTTCAGGCCCACATGCTTCATGCAGGTCATGGTGCGCCGGCCGGCATACGACATGCCCAGGGCGGTTTCTGCGGCAGTCTTTTCATTGGCACACCAGGTGGCCACTATGCCTTTTTCGCGGGCTTCGCGCGAGCTGCGCACATATTCGGTGACCTCGGTAGAGGGGGTGCCGGGGTAGGCATAAACGCCCGACATCCCTGCGTCGATGGCAGCCTGTGCAATGGCCTCATCCCCCAATAGCAACAATTTTTGCATAAACTAAAAAGCTTTATATTTTGGAATCATTTTTGTTATTCTACAAAACTAAATAAAAAATTACACCTGCCCTGAAATCTTTATTCAGATTGATAAAACATTTGCTTTTTCAGGGAGTTTACTTAGAAAGCGCATCGCACAAATTGTTATCTTTCGGGGAATCTTTTATGGCATAAATGAATTTTCTGGCTCACATATACCTGTCAGGCGAAAATGAGGATATTCTTCTTGGCAACTTTATTGCCGATATGGTTAAGGGCCGGCAGATCGACAACTTCCACCAGGGTATAGTTGATGGCATTATGCTGCACCGCAAGATCGACACCTTTACCGATACCCATCCTATTGTTGACCAAAGCAAAATGCGTCTGCGCAACAAGTACCGCCTGTATGCCGGGGTGGTGGTCGATATGTATTACGATCATTATCTGGCGCGTTACTGGAATGAATATTCGCGGTATGCACTTACGCGCTTCGTGAAGGAGGCTTATAACATTTTGCTGAAAAACTACTTTTTGCTCCCGGTGCGGGCCAAAAACGTGTTGCCCTATATGGTCTCTTCCAACTGGCTGGTAAACTATGCCGATTTGGATCACATGGAAAAATACTTTATAGGGATGTCGCAGCGTACGCCTTTTAAGTCGGGCATCGAAAATGCAGTGGAAGACCTGAAGCTGAATTACGAAGCCTTTGAGGACGAGTTTCGAACCTTCTTTCCAGAGCTGTTGGCCTATGTAGAAATGCAAGGTATCTCCCACCTGCATCATAAAAAAATCCGCTGATTAATACCAGGCTTTGGGTATTAAATAATCCTGCACATAATCCTGAATGGCCTCTTCGAGCGAATAAAAGGGTAGGATATAGCCAATCTGCCTCAGTTTTTCCATGGGGGCTTCGGTAAAATACTGGTACTTATCACGAATGTCTTCGGGGGTATCGATAAAACTGATCTCGGTCGTTTTGCCCATTGCCGCAAAGGTGGCTTTGGCCAGGTCAAAGAAAGTGCGTGCCTTTCCTGTACCGAGATTATAAATTCCCGAATGTTGTTTTAGCAACATGAGGAAATACAGCACATTAACCACATCCTTCACGTAGATAAAGTCGCGCAATTGCTCTCCATCGCGGTAATCGGGGTGGTGCGAGCGAAACAGCTCCATGCGTCCGGTTTCATTAATTTTCTTGTAGGTGTGATATACCACCGAAGCCATGCGCCCCTTGTGGTACTCGTTGGGGCCAAACACATTAAAAAACTTAAGCCCTGCCCAGAAATAGGGTTTTTCCTTTTGCTGCAAAGCCCATTTGTCAAAGTCGTTTTTGCTTTCCCCGTAAGGGTTTAGAGGTTTTAGTTTTTTTATCAGGTCATGATCATCGGTGTAACCGTGTTCGCCGGCACCATAAGTTGCTGCTGAGGATGCATATACCAGAGGAAGGTCAAATTTGGCACAGGCGGTCCACAAATGCTTGGAGTAGTTTAGGTTCAGCTTGTCGAAAATGGCTTTTCTGAACTCAGTGGTGTCGGTGCGGGCCCCCAGGTGAAAAATGAAGTTGACCTGGCGGTGGTTGTCGCGCAACCATTCAATAAACACTTCACGATCGATGCGCTGCCGGTATATCTTATTCGCAAGATTTTTGTTTTTTGCAGTATCAGAGAAATCATCAACTACCACAATGTCGGTATAGCCCTTGTTGTTGAGCTTGTTTACCAGGCAACTTCCGATAAATCCTGCAGCACCGGTTACTACGATCATAATTTCAAAAAGTTAAGGATTAGGCTGGTTCAGTTCTTTTTTCAGGTTAAGCAAAAAGTCGCGAATCTTGTCGAGCGATTTAACGATTTCAAAATCGCGTTGCACCTCTTCGGGGTTGTCCCTGAGTTTCTCGCGCGCGCCCTGCAGGGTGAAGCCTCTTTCTTTTACCAAGTGATAGATCAGGTGAAAGTTGTCGACATCTTTTGGGGTAAAATAGCGCGTGCCTTTTTTATTCTTGTGGGGTTGAATAATGTCGAACTCCTTTTCCCAGAAACGGATCAGCGAAGTGTTTACCCTAAACATTCTGGCCACCTCGCCTATGGAGTAATAAATTCTTTCGGGCTTGTGGTCGGGTTTTTGCATTGCCTGAGGCTTTATTAAGTAAAATTAAAAAAACCTTGCATATTGAGCGGGCTGTTTAAAAAAAAAGGCCCGTAAAAAGGGCCTTTTCAGAAAAATTATGATTTTCGTTACGACAACGACTGGTTCACGCGCGAAGCCACCTCAATAATGTATTCAAATTCTTCGGGTGTCAGGTCGTTGTAAAAATAATTAACCGGGTTCACTTTCTTTCCGTTGCGAATTACCTCGTAGTGAAGGTGGGGGCCGTTTGAGATGCCGGTGTTGCCAACGAGCCCGAGAATTTCGCCACGTTTCACTTCCTGCCCGGGCTTTACATTAATTTTGCTCATGTGGGCGTAGAGGGTGGAGTAGCCATAGCCGTGGTCGATCTCAACCATGAGGCCATAACCGGTATTGTCGCGCTGGGCACGTCGGACTACCCCGTTGCCGGTGGCATAAATGGGCGTTCCGGTGGGAGCGGTAAAGTCGACCCCCGTGTGCATGCGCAGGGTTTTGTATATAGGGTGAATGCGGTATCCAAAGCCCGAAACCAGGCGCTCGGTACCTTTTGCTATGGGGATAATGGCCGGAATGGAGGCCAGCATGTCGGCCTTGTTTTTGGCCATTTCAAACACTTCGTCGTACGAGCGCGACTGCACATAAAGCTGACGCGAAATGCGGTCGATGCGCTGCATGGTGGCGCTGATCAGCTCGCTGTTTTCAAAGCCATCGAGGTGGCTGTATCGGTCGGCGCCACCAAAAGCGGCCTCGCGAACTGTGCGTGGAATGGGTTCAGCCTCAAAAATAACCCGGTAAATGTGGTCGTCGCGCTCCTGCATGTCTTCCATTACCGAGCTGATAATGTTCAGACGGTCGTTTATGATCTGGTATTGGGTTTTAAAATGTTCGATTTCACGCCGAAGTTTTTTCTCTTTCGGGGAATCAAAAAAAGTATAACCAATACTGAGCACAATCACCGAGAAAACCATCCCGGCTAAAACGATCCTTAAAAACAGCTTTAGCTTATCCCAGAAAGTTTCGTTGACCTTTTCAACGGCAAGCGACTTGGTGTTGAACTGATACTTAACTTTTTTACCCATAAGTGACGTATGGTCTTTCTGACTGGATTTTATGAAAATGCTTTGTTGCCTGTTATTCTGATAGCAGCAATGAAGCTTTATGTAAGATGTTACAAAACTACGGAAAATTAAATTAATTTTGCGGTTCGACCGAAAAAAATACATGAAAGTTTCTTTAAAATCTGCTCATTATCAATGAACTCCATACAGATACGCCAGGCTTTTCTCGATTTCTTTTCGTCTAAGCAACACTTTATCGCTAATTCGGCTCCGATGGTCATAAAAAATGACCCCACTCTTATGTTTACCAATGCCGGCATGAACCAGTTTAAGGATATTTTTCTGGGGAATTCGCCTACTACGCATCTCCGGGTTGCCAATACGCAAAAGTGCCTCAGGGTGTCGGGCAAGCACAACGACCTGGAAGAGGTGGGCCACGACACCTACCACCACACCATGTTCGAAATGCTGGGCAACTGGAGCTTTGGCGATTACTTTAAGAAAGAAGCCATTGCATGGGCCTGGGAACTGCTAACTGAAGTTTATGGACTGGAAAAAGATCGCCTATACGTTACTGTTTTTGGTGGAGATAAAGCCGATGGGCTTGACCCCGACAATGAGGCCTTCAAATTCTGGAAAGAGATCGTGAGCGAAGACCGGATTCTGTATGGTTCGAAAAAGGACAACTTCTGGGAAATGGGCGAAACCGGACCCTGTGGGCCTTGTTCGGAGATTCATATTGACCTTCGTGACGAAAACGAGCGCCGTGAGGTGGCGGGCAAAGACCTGGTAAACCAGGGTCATCCGCAGGTGGTGGAGATTTGGAACCTGGTGTTTATTCAGTTTAACCGCCTGAACAGTGGCGAGCTGAAGTCATTGCCTGCCAAACATGTGGACACTGGCATGGGCTTCGAGCGGCTTTGCATGGCCCTGCAGGGTAAAAAGTCGAACTACGACACCGACGTGTTTCAGCCCTATATTCAGAAGCTCTCTGAAATGACGGGCATTGCCTATGGCAGCGGCAAGATGACCGACGTGGCCATGCGCGTGGTTTCCGATCACCTTCGGGCAGTGGCATTTGCCATAGCCGATGGTGAGCTTCCCTCGAACAACAAGGCTGGTTATGTGATCAGGCGCATCCTTCGCCGGGCCATTCGTTACGGCTATACTTTCCTGGAGTTTCGCGAGCCTTTCGTGCACAAGCTGCTGCCCGTTATGGTCGAAAATATGGGAAAGGCTTTTCCTGAAATTGCAGCACAGCAAGATCTTATTTCGCGCGTGATTGCCGAAGAAGAAGCTACCTTTTTGCGCACCCTGTCGGTGGGCATCCACAAATTTGAACAATACCTGGCCGCTCATTCCCATCAAAAGTTGGTGGATGGGCAGTTTGCCTTTGAGCTTTTCGATACCTATGGATTTCCAATAGATCTTACCCGCCTTATGGCGCGAGAGCAAGGCTGGGATGTGGATATGGAAGGCTTTGCCGCCGGCATGGAAGCCCAGAAAACCCGCAGCCGCGCCGCTGCCTCCATCGAAACCGGCGACTGGGTGGAGGTGAAATCCGCCGCTGCCGAAACCCGCTTCCTGGGCTACGACCAGATGGAGGCTGAAGTGGAGCTGATTAAATACCGGCAGGTAAGCAGCAAAGGAAAAACGTATTACCAGTTGGTGCTCGACCAAACCCCCTTTTATGCCGAGTCGGGCGGGCAAGTTGGCGATCGCGGTGTACTTCAAAGCGGTGAAGTGACCATTGAAGTGATCGACACCCAAAAGGAAAATAACCTGGTGGTGCATATTGCAGAAAGAATTCCGCACCCCATGCCCTCCCGCTTTTTTGCCAGGGTAGATGAGGCCAAAAGGCAGCAAACCGCCAACAATCACACTGCCACCCACTTGCTGCATGCCGCCCTCCGCATGGTGCTTGGCCCGCATGTGCAGCAAAAAGGCTCACTGGTTAATGAAGAACGCCTGCGCTTTGACTTCTCGCACTTTGCCAAATTGACCGCCGAAGAAATAGAGAAGGTGGAGGCCATTGTCAATGCCCGTATTCGTGAAAACATTATCCAGGAAGAACACCGCGAAATGGATATGGCCGAGGCTCAAAAAATGGGTGCCATGGCCCTCTTTGGCGAGAAATACGGTGATAAGGTACGCGTTATTTCGTTCGACAAGAATTTCTCCACTGAGCTGTGCGGCGGCACCCACGTGCATTCCACCGGCCAGATCGGGCTGTTTCGCATTGTTTCCGAAGGGGCCATTGCTGCCGGCATTCGCCGCATCGAAGCCATTACCGGTGCCGAAGCCGAAAAGTATGTAAATGCCAGGTTAAAAGAGCTGGAAGCAGTTCGGGCGCTGCTGAGAGCTCCCAAGGATACAGTACATGCTGTTGAACAGCTGCTGGAACAAAACGAAAGCCTTCGCAAAAAACTGGATGCCGCTCAAAAAGACCAGGCCGGGCAATTGGTGGAAGAAATGGCCGCCAAGGCCGAAAAGCTGGATGGCGTGAATTTCATCGGCCAACTGGTAGAAATGGATGCAAAAATGGCAAAGGATCTGGCTTATGCCATAAAAAACAAGGTAAATAATCTTTTCCTGGTGCTGGGGCACGTGGCCGAAGGCAAGCCCGGGATTGTGGTGATGATATCAGAGAATCTGGTAAAAGAACGCAAGCTGCATGCAGGTAATATTGTTCGCAGCTTGGCCGCCCATATACAGGGCGGGGGAGGCGGTCAGCCATTCTTTGCCACGGCCGGAGGAAAAAATCCGGCTGGACTCGACAAGGTGATCTCCGAGGCCAGGAAGCTGTTGGCCTGATTCCTGCCAGCTAGCTTTCGAATCGTCCGCACAGTGACTGGAAGGGGCAGAACTTGCAGTTTTCCTGTTTTTCAGTTTGTGAAAAAGCCTCTGAGGGGTTCATTATTCTTTCAGCAAGGGTTTGCAGCAATCTTCCAAACTCATTTATTGGGTCCAGACCAGCATCGGGTCCTTTGGGGTCCACTTCCGATTTCAAAAAACCCGACTTGAGGTTTCGCATGGAAAAAATTCCAGATTCCACCCCCGTTTCTCCGCGATTTTCCTGAAGATAAAGCCAGGTGTAGCCCAGCACCTGGAATGCCTTTTCGTATTTCACGTCTTCAATTAGCTGGTCGAAAGCTTTAATTCTCAATGCGCGCTCATCAACCTTGCCTGTTTTGTAATCGATTATCCTGGTGGTGGAGCCCAATTTGTCGATGCGGTCTGTTTTTCCGCTGATCTTTACCTCTGTTTTTTTATTGCCGATCTCCAGAGTAATGCTGCCGCTGAGGGTGGCTTCCGTTTCGAGCAAGGTCAGGTACAGCCCTTGTTGCTGGTCTTTCTCCACGCGGCTTTTTTCCCATTTCAGAAAATTTTCTACCTGTCGTTTTGCCAGGCTGAATAGCAAGAGGTTTTTGCCTCTGTTAATATCGCCTTCGGGATAGTGCTCCTGGAAGCGTCGGATAGTGTAATCGTGCACCTTATCGTGCATGGCTGCCAGCAAATCTGCCTTTATCAACTGTTTTTTATAGGGTTTATACAGGTCTTCGAGCACCCCGTGCACCACATTGCCCATGGTGCTGGCTTCAATGGTTTCCTCCACCTCTTCGGCTTCGCGCAGACGGGCCACTTTTTCCAGGTAAAACTTCAGCGGACAGCGGATAAACGTGTTGAGTGCCGAAGGAGAGAGGCCGAAAGAGGCCATCTGGGTAAGGCGTGCCATTATTTCTTCGTCCTTAATAATGCTAATACCCTTTTTCCCGGTTTTAATGGCAGGGCTCAGGCTAACCAACTCTGAGCTAAGTTCGGTTGTGGGATTGAAGTAAGGTAATTCGTGCTGCAACTGAGTGATGAACCGGCTTTGCTCGCTGCTTCCCATACCTCCAGACTCCGTATTGTAAATCAGATATACCTTTTCCGCCCGCTGCAACAAGCGGTAAAAATGATAGGCATATACCGCATCCTTGTCAGAATGTACCTGCAAGCCAAATTTGCGCTTTACATCAAAGGGAATAAAGGAGTTGCCCGATTTTCCTTTGGGAATGACATCTTCGTTGGCCGAGAGCAAAATGATGTTTTTGAAGTCGAGGTTGCGGGTTTCGAGCATGCCCATTACCTGAAGGCCTTCCACTGGTTCGCCCGAAAAGGCCAGGCGGGTTTCGGCCACGGTTTGCTCAATAATCAGCCAGAGGGTCCGAATGCTCTGAATGGCTTGGCTGCCAGTTAGTACCGATTCGATGCGTGATAAAATGCGACCGTAATAGTAAAGGGCTTCAAAGTCGATAAAGAAAGGGCTTTTCTGCAGGCTTTCGAAGCTGTCGCCTTCCTTTTGCCTGAAGGCCGTTTCGAGTTGTCCGCTTATTTTTCGTAGGGACGGAATTATCTTTTCAAGTGCTTCCGGCCAGTTTTCCGAGAGGAAGTGGAATTTTCCGGCAAAGTCTTCTCCGGTTTCTTTCATGGCCAACAGTTCGTCAAAACAGTAAAAAGTGCGGTTCGACAGGCTGATGGCGCGCAGCAGGCGGTCAAGCTTCTGCTGGCCATGTAAGGGGTCGTAAAGCAATGCGGTGCATGTGTTTGAAAAGAACCGCAGCAGGTCCTTATAATAAAATGCTGGTGATTCTGCATTTGGCGAAGTATTAAGGCGGTCGGCCGTGAGGTGCAACTGCAGCAGCGCTTCGAAGAAGCCGTGCAGGCTGGTCTTGGACAGTGGATAACCCATGGTGATGTTTATGGCCTTGGCCCTTTCAGGAAGAGCATTCAGCACAGGGATCAGCAGGTTTTCATTGGCCAGCACCAGCGCCGTCTGTTCGTTAAGTGGAAGGTCGGGGTTCAGCTCCAGAATATTGCCTGCCAGCTGGGCCTGGGTTACATTGCGGGCAATGCCCAGCACTTTGATCTTCTTTGGGTTGCTGAACAGAGAATCTTTCTTTTCCCCGAAAGGGATATCCCACTTTTTTCGATACTTCCGGATAAAATGGCCGGCCTCATGGCGTGGATTGTCTTCGTAGTAAGGATCAGAATCACTGATTACCTCGGCCAGTCCAGCCTTTTTCAGTGTGTCGATAATGCTTTCTTCGGCTTGGTTCAGGGCGTTGAAACCGGCAAAGATCACCTTTTTCCAGGGCAGTATGTCGGGGTTTTGTTTCAGGTTATTGGCAGCCTTTCGGTACGACATACCCTGATAGGCCATGTTTTTCACACCGAGATAGCTGCGCAGGGCCTGGTGATACTGGCTGAATTTATTGAAAAAATCGAGATAATTCTGCTGAAACTCGGTCAATTCCTTGCCATCCGGATTCCAGGTCTCTATGCTTTTCAGGTCTTTGAGGTAGTCAAATAGCTCCTCTGGTTTTTCGAGGGCGGCATCAATTTCATCAAAGTCGCGCAGCAGCACGCTGCCCCAGCGCAGGAAATCGTCAACGCTTTCGCTCCTTTCGGCTTCAATGTTGCGATACACTTCATAAAAATGAAACATCAGGCTAAGGTTGTCGGCCACCTGCAGGCCGCTGATTCGGTTCACAAAATCTTCGATACTCAGGAATGCCGGCGACCAGGTGGGCTGCTTCACTTTTTTTGAAAAATGCTTTCGCAGGAAAAGGCCTGCCCGGCGATTGGGCGTTACCAGGCAAATTTCGCCGGTGTCGCTGGGGTATTTTTCAAAAATATGGTCGGCAACTTCTTCGAGGAAACTCAGCATAGCTCTTGGTGTGATTTAGGTTTACTGCCGAAAATTACTCAGTTTTCCCGAATCACCCGAAAGGAAGGGGTAATTATTCTTGGGCAGAATCAAAAAAGGTCGGGATGCTGATCAAAAAGTGTCCTGGCTTGTTCCAATTTTTCGGGGGTGCCAATGTCGGCCCAGTATTCCGGGCTGTGTTCAAAAGCCATTATTTTTTGTGTATGGGCCAGTCGAAGGTAAACCTCATTAATTGAAAAAACGCCTGTTTCGGTTATGAGCCCGGGCAGCCGGGGGCTAATGATATGCACGCCGCTGAAAGCCCTTCTTGCCAGCCGCTGCCCCGGCTCTGGTTTGCAAAGAATTATTTGGCCGGTGGCGGTGTTTTCCCAACCTGCGAGTTGTCCCTTATCCCATAAAAAATACCTTGAGGTTTTCCTCCGACTTACGGCAAGGGTAGCCAGGGCTCCCGTTTCATTATGCGAAGCAACAATTGCGCCCAGGTCGATATCGGAAAGCACATCCACATTATGAAGTAAAATGGGCTCATCGCCCTTGAGCATTCCGGCGGCTTTAAGCAGGCCTCCGCCGGTGTCGAGCAGCACATCAGATTCGTCCGAGATTAAGATTTCTATCCCCGGAAAGTGAATCCTTTCAATAAATGCCCGCATTTTTTCAGGATGGTGATGGATGTTAATCACAATGCGGGTTGCACCAGCGCGGACGAGTTTTTCGACCAGTCTTTGCAACATGGGCTTGCCACCCAATTCCACAAGGGCTTTGGGAGTGTGACGGCTTATGGGTTGCAGGCGCGTGCCGATGCCTGCTGCAAATATCATGGCTTTCATCGGAAGTTGGCGTCAGTTTCGGCAAAAAAATTACAGCTCTTTTGGCTTACAAAGATGCTTTTCCTTTTCAGCTGTCAGACCGCATTTCTTGCATTTGTACTTTTCCTTCTTGGGCTTGTCTCCTTTGGAGGATTCACATTTCTTTTTGCTTCCCATGGGTATTATTGTTGTGATTTTGGCCACATGTGGCTTTCGCGGTGCCGCAGGTCAATTTTTACAGTAAATTTTTCGCCCAGGTGACGGGCCATCTCTTCGGCGCAGTAAACCGAGCGGTGCTGCCCGCCGGTGCAGCCAAAACTGATCATCAAGTTGGTAAAGCCACGTTCGAGGTAGTTCTTCACGGAGTAATCGGTCAGGTTTTTGGTGTTCTCGAGAAACTGTGCTACCCTGTCCTCTTTTTGCAAAAAGCGGATCACTTTCTCATCCTTGCCGGTCAGCTCCTTGAACTCGGAGTATCGCCCGGGGTTGGGCAGCGCGCGGCAATCGAACACAAAGCCACCGCCATTGCCCCACTCATCGGGCGGAATGCCGTTTTTGTATGAGAAGCTGCGGATATGAACGGTGAGCCCGGTTTCTGGTGCTGGCAAAATGGTTGAAGGGGACGTGGAGGCTATCTTTTCCACCAGGCTGCTTAAGTGTGGAGTAATTTTGGGCAGATAATCGTTTTCGGCCAGCCAGTGCAGGTTTTTAAGAGCATAGGGTACGCTTTGCAGGAACAGGGCCTTCTTTTCAACCCCGCCCCTGAAACCATAAGTACCCAAGGCCTGCAAAATGCGCATCAATACAAAATCGTAAAAATATCCGCGAAAGCGCTCCTCGTCCACATCGACCCACTTCTTCAGGCTTTCAATATAATAGTTGAGCAATTCAATCCTTTGTTCAAAAGGAATGTTGGCTTTGGCATCGAAAAGCAGCGAGGCCACATCGTATTGCAAGGCTCCGCGGCGCCCGCCCTGGTAATCAATAAAATGGGGCTGGCCGTCCACCATCATGATATTTCTTGACTGGAAGTCGCGATACAGAAAATAATCAGATGGCGCGCTCACCAGGTGGGCAGCAAAAAGCTCGAAGTCGTCTTCGAGCTTTTGCTCATCGAAGCCAATACCCGATATTTTCAGAAAATAATATTTGAAATAGTTAAGGTCCCACATCATAGAGTGGCGGTCGAAGGCATGCCTTGGGTAGCAAATGCTGAAGTCTAGCCCCCTGGCACCCTTTACCTGGAAGGCAGGCAGCCAGTCGATGGATTTTTTGTAAAGCTCCATGGTTTGCTCGCTGAATATCTTTACGGCCGGATCGCGAGGCAGCAATGAGAACAGGGTAGTGTCGCCCAGGTCGGTAAGCAGGTAGCACAAGCCATCCACATCAGTTGAAAGCACTTTCGGAACAGGAAGCCCCAGACGTTCGAAATGCGCCGAGAGGGTCAGAAAAGCCTGGTTCTCGCGGATGTCGGGATTAAAGGCCCCGATGCAGCTCTCGTTTCCGTAAGTGATGCGAAAATACCTGCGGTTCGACCCCGAGGGCGGCAGCGGCCGGATTTCATCGGGCGTATGGTTTTGCCAGGATACAAACAGTTCCGTAAGGGCCTTCTCAATATTCCACTGCATACAAAAAAATTAAACATCTAAATTACGGATTTTTGTCCAGCCAAAGAGGCTGATTTTTGCTCCTTTCTTTGTTTTTATATTTTCTTCAATCGCTAAAAAGGCTAAATTTGCTGCAGGACAAATCATTTCAAATTAAAAAAATATACTTATGGAAAGCAACAAGGTTACCGATATTTTAAAGCAGGCCATTATTATGGAGAACAGAGGTAAGTCGCTATACGAAAAGGTGGCCGAACAAACCCAGAGCGAAGATGTGCGCAAAATCTTCGATATCATGGCCACAGAAGAACAGCTGCACATTGAATTTCTTTCGAAGCAGTATGTCAGCTATCAGAAGTCGGGCAAATTCGACAAGCTCGAGCTCCAGAAATCGGAGGGCGAGGATGCCATTGCCAATATGATCCTTTCGGAAAAGGTGAAAAAGGATATTTCTGGAGCCGGTTTTGAAGCAGCCGCTATTTCGGCCGCCATCGACATGGAAACCAAGTCGATTGAAGTGTATGCAGCCCGCGCTGCTGAGGCTACCGACGCCCACGAAAAGGAGCTTTACGACTGGCTGGCCAACTGGGAGAAGGGCCATCATAAAATGCTCATCGAGATGAACAAGGAGCTGACCGAAAAGGTATGGTACGACAATAATTTCTGGCCTTTCTAATTGGGCATGAAACTTAGCTGAAGCCGCAACACGACTGAAAAATAATGGTCAGGGTGTTGCGGTTTCTTTTTTCTGGCACTTTATTCATAAATTTGGTGATAGTATTATTCCGCAAGGGTTCTTCCCTTTCGGGGAAAGCAACGAAAGTATGGCCATTGACCAGCAAGACCTGATGCAGCGCATTCTTTTTGAAGACAACCATATGGTGGTGGTAAACAAACTGCCTTCAGAAATTGTGCAGGGCGACAAAACCGGCGACCAGCCCCTGGTTGATGCGCTGAAGATATATATTGGCGAAAAATACAACAAGCCCGGCAATGTTTTTCTTGGCGTAGTGCACCGCATCGATCGTCCCTCCAGCGGGCTGGTTATTTTTGCCCGCACTTCCAAGGCCCTGACCCGGCTTAATGAGTTGCTTAAAACACGAGAGGTATCAAAAAAATACTGGGCAGTGGTGAAGAATGTGCCATCTGAGCCCACCGGCCGGTTGGAGCATTACTTGCAGAAAAATGAGAAACAGAATAAATCTTATGTGGTTGATGCCAAAGCGCCGGGTGCAAAAAAAGCTGAACTGGTATACCAGGTGCTGAAGCATGCGCAGAACTACGCCCTGCTCGAAGTGGAACTGCTTACTGGCCGCCACCATCAGATTCGCGCCCAAATGGCCGCCATCGGCTGCCCTATTAAAGGCGATCTGAAGTACGGTTTTGATCGCAGCAATCCCGACGGAAGCATCCATTTACATGCCCGGAAGCTGAGTTTTGTGCATCCTGTTAAAAAAGAAAATATTGATATTGTGGCCCCGGTTCCGCAAGATACCCTTTGGCAGTTTTTTGAAAAAGAGGTGAGCCATTAATAAACCTCAGCGAACAAGCAATGCGAGCAAATGATTTCAAATTCATAACCATAGGTCTGGTTTTTCTGATGGTCCCTTTCTTGCTCCATGCCCAGTATTTTATCTGGGGCCAAGACCCAGGCTCGCTGAAATGGAAGCAGGTGCGCACCGGGAACTTCCAGGTTCTTTTTCCTGAAGGGTATGAGGATCAAGGTACTTACGTGGCCGATGCCCTCGAAGTGGCCTATTTGGCTGCCTCGCGCACCCTGGGCCATCAGCCCCGCAAGGTTTCGGTCATTTTGCACAATCAGACCGTGGTTGCCAACGGCTTTGTATCGTGGGCCCCACGGCGCCTCGAAATGTTTACCAACCCGCCCCAGGACAATGACTCGCACGACTGGCTCGACCAGCTGGTGGTGCATGAGTTTCGCCACGTGGTGCAGGTTGATAAGCTAAACCAGGGGATTACCAAGGTGCTGTCGTATGTGATGGGCGAGCAGGCGGCGGGCATCTCCTTCGGGCTTTTTATGCCCATGTGGTTTGTAGAAGGCGATGCCGTGGCAGTGGAAACCGGCCTCTCGAACAGTGGCCGTGGTCGGTTGCCTGCGTTTGAGCAGGGCTTGCGCGCGCAGGTGCTCGAAAAAGGACTATACTCTTACGACAAGGCCTATATGGGCTCATTCAGGGATTATGTGCCCAATTATTACGAGCTGGGCTACCAGCTGGTAGCCGCCGGCCGTGCCCAATATGGCGAGGATATCTGGGACAAAGTTGTGGATAACGTGGCTCACCGCCCTTATACCCTTGTGCCTTTCTCACTTGGTTTGAAAAGGCATGCAGGGGTTACGGCGGTTCAACACTACCGGCAAACTTTCGAAATGCTCGATTCGGCCTGGCGACAGCAGGATGCCCGCCATGAACACACACCCAGAACTTTAATTACTCCTCAATCCAAACTGTTTACCAGCTATCGTTATCCGAGCTTTGTGAACGATTCGGTGATGGTGGCCCTAAAAACTGGTATGAGAGAAATACCTCAGGTGGTGGCCATTGACATGTATGGGGGTGAGGAGGTGCTTTTTTCGCCCGGATTAATCAATGCCCACGGCTTTTCGGCTGCGGCCGGAAAAATAGCCTGGACCGAGCAGCGAACCGATCCCCGCTGGGAGCATCGCTCCTGGTCAGAAGTTCATGTCTATGATATGGAAACAAGGCAGCGCAGCAGGCTAACGCGCCAGACACGTTTCTTCGCTCCTTCCGTATCGTACGATGGAAAGCTCATTGCCGTGGCTGAAGTGACCGATCAAAATCAGTATTCCTTGGTGGTGATAAATGCCGATACAGGGGAGGTGATCAACCAGCTTGCCACCGCCGAAAATGCCTTTCTCATGACCCCGGCCTGGCACCCGGATAACAACGCCCTGTTGGCTGTTGCCCTCGACGAGAGCGGAAAGCGCCTGGTGATGGCCGATTTGACTTCGCAGCAAATTAAAACACTTTTTCATGCGGGTCATACCGAGATTTCCCGCCCAATATTTGCGCCCGATGGCAAGGTGCTTTTTACCGGGGCTTTTTCGGGAATTGAAAAGGTATATCAGCTCGATATGGAAACCGGAGCCATTGACCAGGTGATTGCTTCGGCCTATGGTGCCAGGGATGCGGTGGTGCACCCCGGGCAGAAATTTATTTATTGGTCAGAATACACCGCCGATGGATATGCCATTGCGAGGGCTGAAGCCATTGCACTGAAATCGGGCCTGCCTCTGGAAAAAGTTGAAGATCATTCCGTGAAGTTTCATGAGGTTATCGCCGGGCAAGAGCAATCTCTGGTTACACGGAATACGGTGGTTCGACAAGAAAGAGAAGTGCTCCCATACTATAAATTTCCCAATTTGTTCAACCTTCATTCCTGGTCACCCATGTATATCGATGCCGGCAATATGGAGGTGAAGCCTGGTGCTGCCCTTTATTTTCAGGATGTGCTGAGTACCTCGGTGGCTGTGGTTGGTTATGACTACGACATGAATGAAGAGGTGGGCACCTACTCAATCGATTACAGCTACCAGGGCTGGTACCCGGTGGTGAGCCTCAAAGCCGCCACAGGTCTCAGGCGGGCCAGATATATCAGGGACAATGTTTCCTATCCTTTTCAATTCCGGGAAAACTCTTTTAAACTTGGTCTGAACCTTCCGCTTTCTTTCAGGCATTACGAGTGGTTTTATGGAGTAACCCCTTCGGCTCGCCTGGCCTTTACCAATGTGCGCAGAACCGATGGCAGCCCTGACTTTTTTCAGCGCAATGATATCCGCTCGCTCGAATACCGCCTTTATGCCTACCGGCAGCAGCGCTCGGTAATGCGCGACCTGCGCCCCCGCTGGGCCCAGGTGGTGGATGTGAACTATCGTCACACCCCTTTTTCAGGGGCTGATATGGGCAGCGTTTTTTCGGCCCGTCTCATTACCTATTTTCCTGGTTTTTTTCGGCACCACTCCCTGCGCTTGTCAGCAGCCTGGCAAAAAAAGAATGCGGGCACCCCGGTGCAGGGCACCGCGAACTACAATTTTCCAAACCTTATCGATTATCCGCGTGGAATTAAGGAACGCTTCGATGATCGTGTCAGTATGCTTTCGGCCGATTATGCATTACCGCTATGGTATCCCGACCTGAGCATACCCCAGGTGGTTTATCTGAAGCGAATCAGCGCCAACTTTTTTGTCGACCGGGCCGATACCAAATTCATGGTAAAGCCCGAAGAAGGGCCTGGATACAACACCCGGGATGTGCTTTATTCAACTGGTGTTGATATTATTGGAAACATGCACTTTTTCAGGTTCATCAGCCCGGTAGATTTTGGCTTAAGGATTTATCACCTTCCCAATATTGATTATACCGGATTCCGGTTGCTGTTTGGCATCAATTTTTAGGATCGCGGGGGATGGCTTCAGGGCTACCACAAAAAGAAACAGGAACAAAGCACTAAGGTAGGCTATAAACAGGTAGGAATACAAAGGTTTCCAGTTTCCGCTCAGGCTGGTGATCCAAATGGTGAACCCTGCTGATATCAGGCTGAAGATCATAAAGAAAATGGCCACTTTGCGGTCGTTCATCCCAAGGTAAGAAAGGTGATGGGTGGTATGGTCCTTTCCGCCAACAAAGGGGCTTCCACCCTTCGAAATGCGTTTGTAGAAAACCGTGGTGGTGTCGATCAGGGGCAGTGAAAACGCCATGGCCACCGAAAGAACTTTTACCAGCCTGTTTGGCTCCGCTTCAAAGCCCGTTCCGTTCCAGAAATAAATAATGCCCAGCCCGGCCAGAAAAATACCCAGAAACTGGCTTCCCGTATCTCCCATATACATTTTCGATGGGTTCCAGTTGTAGTATAAAAAGCCAATCAGCGAAGCCAGTCCGCCCATCAGGATGGTAATGACCGGATCGGAGAAATCCCCGGTTAAAGCAATAATTCCCAGCACAGCCAGCATTATGCCTGCCGAAACAATTGAGGTGATACCATCCATGTTGTCGAGCATATTGATGGAGTTCATTATGCCCACCACCCAGAAAATGGTAAGCAGGTAATTGAGCCATTCAGGCCCGAAAAACTGGATATAGGTACCTGAAAAAATCAGCAGCAAGGCGCAAATAACCTGCCCAGCAAATTTTAGCCAGGGATGGGTGTTGTAAGCGTCGTCGTACAACCCGATAAGGAATCCCAGTGATGCCGCAGCCAGCCCGCCCATGGTTTGCAGGTTGAAAAAGCCTGTGGGTTCTGTTTTCAGAAATGAAAGGCCAATGAGCGAGAACAAAAAAATGATGTAGAATGATATGCCGCCCAGGGCTGGTTTGGAGGTGGAGCTCCAGCGGATGATGGTCTCGGGGTTGTTGCGTATGCCCAGGGTTTTAGAAAATTTTAGCAGCAAGCCGTTGATGGTGAGCGAAAAAACCAAAGCTGCCACAAAAAAGCCAACATGTATCAGTATCAGGTATCCGTTCATTTGTTCCAAACCAAATTTTTATCAGAATGGGCTCACAAAGTCCCTGAAAAATGGCGCCTGCTGATCTTTTTCCGAAAGGATGGGATCAGCAACCTCCCAGTCAATATCCAGGTCGGGGTCGTTCCAGCGGATGGCATTGTCGTGGTTTCGTTCGTAAACCTGTGTGCATTTATAAAAGAAAACGGTATGGTCTTCGAGGGTTTTGAAACCATGAGCAAACCCTGGCGGAATATAGAGCATGGTTTTTTCGTGCTCGTCGAGCACCAGTTTAAAGTGCTTTCCATACGTGGGCTGCTTGCGGCGCAGGTCTACCACCACATCCAGCACTGCCCCGCTGATAACTCTGACCAGCTTCCCCTGTTCGAATGGCGGTGTCTGAAAATGCAACCCTCGAACCACATTTTTTACAGAAGCCGACTGGTTGTCTTGCCTGAAAGGCACCTCAATGCCCGCCTGGCGAAAAGTCTCCTCATTCCAGGATTCGAAAAAGTAGCCCCGGTCATCGCCAAAAACCCGTGGCTTAATAATCAGCAGTCCTTCAAAAGGGGTTGATTCAACCTGCATTATTTAAACCATTTTTTAAAACGTTTCGTAATAGGTTTGAACAAAGAAAAGCCTTTTGACGAAGAAGACATGGATTCTTCGTAATAACCATAACCATAGCCTCCATAATACCCATATGCGTAACCCTTGTCATAGCCATAGCTTGAGTATTCGCGGTCGACGGCATTGAGCACAATAGACAATTTGGAGATATTGCTTTCGGAAACCAGGCGATTCACATTCTGTATGAAAACCCGCTTGGAATAATTGGCTTTGAAAATGTAAATGGGATATTCGGCCATGAGCACGCTCTTCATCCCATCGGTTACAATACCTACGGGCGGGTTGTCGATAATCACATAGTCGTAACGCTCCTTCAAATAATTCACCAGCTCGTCCATGCGCGAAGTGAGGATCAATTCCGAAGGGTTGGGCGGAACCGGCCCAGCGGTAATAAAGTCAAGGTTTTTCACCCTTGAGGGCTTAATGCAATCGTCAATCTGATCGATGCCCGACAGGATGGTGCTGACCCCTTTCACGTTTTCGGTATTAAAGCCCAGGTGGATTTTGGGTTTCCGCATGTCGAGGTCAATTACGATGACCTTTTTATCGCTGAAAGCCAATATGCCCGCCAGGTTCATGGCGAAAAAAGTCTTCCCCTCGCCCGAAATGGTGGAGGTAATGGCCACCAGTTTGCTTCCCGGCTCGTTGTTGATAAACTGCAGGTTGGTGCGTATCGATCGCAGCGACTCGGCAATGAGCGATTTTGGCTTTTTCAGCACCAGCAGCTGGTTTGGCGGTATTTCGCTCTTGTATTTGGGAATTACGCCCAAAACCGGCGAGTTGGTATACTTCAGAATGTCGTGCAGGGAAGGGATTTCGTTGTAGAAAAGATATTTGAGCAAAATGATACCTGCGCCAAGGAAGATGGCAGCCAGCAGGCTGCTTAGGTAAACATTGCGGGCAATGGGAGAAATGGGCTGGCTCGGTGGCCTTGAACGTTCGAGGATAATGCTCTGTGACACAAACCCGGCGCGCGAAATGGAATACTCGGCCTTTTTTTCCACCAGCTGGTTGTAGAAACGTTCGTTGATACTGTAAACACGCTGCAGTCGGCTGAATTCAATCATATTAAAGCGTGTAGAGCGGCTGGCAAGGGCCGACTCGAAGTCTTCGATTTTTTCTTCCAAATCGGCAATGCGCGATCGGATGTTGTTTTTCAGGGCGGTAATACTCTCTACTAGCAGCCTTTTCTGAATGGATATCTGATAGTCGAGGGCTTCAATCTGCCGGCTGTTGGGTGTAACTTCATAGAGGAGCCTTTCACGTTCCATGAGCTGCTCCTGCAAGGCGGTCAGCAGGCTCGAAATGGTGCCCCTGAACTCGCTTCCCGAAAGGAAAGCAATAAGCTTGTATATGTCAATGTCGTCTTCGGCTTGCAGACTCTCCTCAATTTCAGAAAAGATCCGGTCTTCCAGCTCAAGCATCACAATCTGGTTGGCATAATCTCCAATGCGGGCATGCAGGGCCGGAAGAGGCGTAATGGTAGCTTCGTCAATATTATGTTCTTTCTTGAAGCCGTCAAGCTCCATTTCTGATTCGGCCAGCTGATCGAAAACCACATCGAGCTGGCGGTCGATAAATTCCAGGATATTGTTGGCACTTTCCGCCTTTTTCTCCAAGTCGAAAACGTTAAACTCCTCGGCCATGGCATTCACAATGTCAGAGGCTTTCTGGGCATTGGTGCCGGTGTTGCTTATGAGTATGGTGCGGGCCGCGGCGTTCAGTACATTGATCTTAATGTCAGGCGAATACCTGCTGATGGCTGTTTCGGGATTATTGATTACAAAAAAGTAGGGGTTGCGGGTAAAGACGCTTTGCTGTTCTTCGTAAATACGCGGATTTAATACCTCCACCATAATATCCAGATCGGGCAGCGAGGTCATACGGCCAGAAGCGAATTCTCTGCGTTGCTGTCCTTGCCCGTTGATGGTGTAAGAAATCATAACATTGCTCTGGTCTATAAAGTCAATGTTTATTGGAATGCCGTAC
The DNA here is from genome assembly GCA_002402465.1 of Bacteroidales bacterium UBA4814. Lineage (GTDB taxonomy): Bacteria > Bacteroidota > Bacteroidia > Bacteroidales > UBA7960 > UBA7960. Next base: position 18,800 of record DHFW01000010.1, on the reverse strand, counting down.
AAAGCGCTGTTTTTGGCCCTGGCTTCCACCCTGAATGGAGCGTTTTTGTAAAGTTCATTGTTGAGCACCCTTCCCTTTGTAAAGTAGCTAATGTTTAAGGGCAGGTTCGACAAGGCTCTGTGCTGAAATACTGAAGAACGAACCAGCTCGATTTGCTTGGCCATATCGTCTTCATAAATATTTACGGTCGACAAAAACCGGTTGGCCTGGTTTTCGCCACCGAGCTGCAAAATGGCCGAAGTCTGGAAAATCGGGGGCGTGTAGCGCAAATACAGCCAGGAGCCAGCCAGGGCCATGGCAATAAAGGCAATGGGGAACAGAATGTTGCGCTTGGCTATGTATATGAAAAGCTTTACATCAAGCTCATCATTCAGTACAGAAATTTTCTTGATGGGTTCTCCGGCCATTTTTTAATTCGTAAACAAGGAATAAACCAATAAAGCAGTAGTTACCAGCGAAAGATAGGGAGTAACATTTTCGAGTATGCGCTGCGGAACCCTCTCCCTGGGTTCAACATAAATAATATCGTTTGCCTGCAGCACAAGGTTGGCGTTTTTCACCCCCTCGATAGTCGACAGGTCTACCAGGTAAATCTGGGGGTTTTCGGGATCGCCCCTGATTAGTTTTACCCTCGAAGCCTTGCCATCGGAAATACCGCCTGATCTTGCCAAAGCTTCGAACAGGGTGGTGTTAGTATTTTCGAGATAAATAACGCTCGAGGTGCCGCCTCTTCCACCCGGGAAGAGAATCACGCGGTTGTTAACCACCCTTAGCTGCACAAAGGGCCGATTGTAAAATTCGGTAAAGGCTTCTTCGAGCATGGCCTCGGCATCGCGGGTGGTGAGGCCAGCTACTTGTGTGCGTCCGAGCACCGGCAACTTTATAGTGCCATCGAATTCAACCCGGTAGGTAAGCTGGCCCTGACGCATACCCTGCCCACTGAGCATGGTAGTGGGGTCAATGAGTCGTTCACCATCGTTGGTAAAGAGCTGAAATGCAATTTCGTCGTTGGGTGCCAGCCGGTACTGATCGGTAACCAGCAGTTCCTCCAGGTCAGAGTACTGAAAGTCGCGCGGGGTGCGAAGCATTTGCTCGGGGTTAAGCACCCGGCAAGATGAAAACACAATAATCACTAATAGCAGCAGAAAATATTTCCTCATCAGGGGCAATCGATTTGAAGGACAAATTTATAAAAAACCGGCATCAGTTTAGGTAAAATAATAACCGGCGAATTTTTCAAATATTATTCAAACCTTTTTTTTGAAGCAATTCATAATAATAAGCAGTCATATCGTTTATCAGTCGCTGGTAGTGGAATTTCTGCCCCACCATTTTCCAGCCTCCGTCGCCCATTTGCTGGCGTAGTTCCTGGTTTTGGATCAGCAGGAGCAGTTTTTCGGCAAACCCAACCGGGTCGTTACTGGCGGTGAGGAATGCCGTTTTGTTGGGCACCACCACATTGCCAATACCGCCCACATGGGTCGACACGATGGGCTTTCCTGCGGCCTGGGCTTCAATGAGGCTCACTGGCGTGCCTTCATTGAGTGAGCTCAGGGCAATAATATCCATGCCGGCATTTACCTGGTCCATTTCTGTTATCCAGCCCGTAAAGGTCAGGAAAGCTTTTTGCGCTTTAGTGTTCCAGTCAGTAAAGTCGAGATTGAGTTGGCGCGCTTTGTGCTCGATATGAGTTCTCGATTCGCCATCTCCCACAATAAAGGCCCTGATTTTGCCTCTGCTTTTTTTTTTCAGGATTTTGAGTGCCTCAAGAAATAAGTCATGGTTTTTGATGGGCACCAGACGCCCCACAATGCCAATGGCTATCTCATCGTCGGCTATCAAATACTTTTCGCGAAAGGCTTGGCGCTTTTCGGTCTGGTTTTCGCGGAAGCGGCTTAAATCGAACCCCAAGGGAATGACCTTGATTTTTTCTTCCGGGCAAATCAGATATTTGTGGCTCAGGTCGTATTTCTGGGCTTCGCTGATAGCAATTATGCCAGTGCTTAGACCAGCCAGTCGTTGCTCCACGTTTTTGTAGAAGCTGGCTTTCAGGTGGCTGAAATAGGCATCGAAAACATGGCCGTGGAAGGTATGCAGAATAACAGGGACCTTTAGCGAAGAGGCCGCTATACGGCCCAGGGCACCAGCTTTGGAAGCATGCGTATGAACAATGTGCGGTTGAAATTCCTGCATGATTTGCCGGATATGCCGGTATGCTGTAAGGTCGCTTTTCAGCGAAATACTGCGGCGCATATCATTTAAAATCAGCGGATTAATGCCCAACTGCTTCGGGATATACTCCGAGTTTTTTTCAGAAGGGTCATTTTTTCCGCCCAGCAGCAAGGTTTCGAACTCAGGCGGCAAATAGCGGGTCAGGTAGGCGGCGTTGTAGGTGGGGCCACCCAGGTTAAAGCGGTTTAATATCCGGAGAACCCTGATCATTGCGAAGGTAAATATAGTCCAAAAATACTATTTTTCTGATCGGGAGTAAAAAATATATTACCTAGACCATATTCTTTTTCCACCAATACTGAAAAATTAATAGTGCCCAAACGCGTGCGGGGGCATCACCAGGATTCCCAGAGAAAAGTTGCCCGAGCAGGCATCGGATTTCATCATAGTTGAAAATTTGCTGGTGTTTCACGAACTCTTCGCTCAGCAAATCATCCACAATAAGGCTTTTTAATTCGTGCTGAAACCAGCGAAGCAAAGGAACCTCAAACCCTTGCTTGTTGCGGTTATAGAGCTGCTCAGGCAGGTCATTGCGAAAAGCATCCCGAAGGATTTTTTTACGTTGTTTCCCGTCAATTTTGTACTCGTCGGGCAGGGAAAAGACAAAATCGACCAGGCCGTGGTCAAGGAATGGCACTCTAACTTCCAGCGAATTTGCCATCGACATCAGGTCGACCTTGGCAAGCATATCGTAAGGCAAAACCAGTTGCATATCGGTGAGGAGCACTTCTCCAATAGGGCCGTTTTCAGAAATCTCTTTCAGCCAGCGGCTTTTTCTTTGGTTCAGATCAGCTTTTTCCGTTTGTTTAAGGAGCAGTTTTTTAACTTGCTCTTGGGTGGTAAAACCGGCCCATTGCCAGTATCTTTCTGGGGCGGGTTGCCGCATTCCGCTTCCGAAGCGGTTAAGCTGTCTGATCTTGTTCAGCAGGAAATTATTCCGCGACTGCGGTAGCTTTGCCAGGAGCGGCTGTAGCTCCTTTAGCGCTTTGGCGGCCAGCCCGGGATGGCGCACCTTCCACTCGGCCAGGTGTTTATTGTATCCGGCAAAGAGCTCATCGGCACCATCGCCCGAAAGGGCCACCGTAACTTTTTTGCGGGTTTCCCTGCTCAAAATATACACCGCCAGGGCTGAAGAGTCGGCAAAGGGCTCGTCGGTATAGTCCATTACATCGAAAACGCAGCCCAGCAGGTCGTCGGTGCTCAGCATAAACTCGGTGTGGTTGGTCTGGTGCATTTTTGCCACTGCCCGGGCATAATGGGTTTCGTCAAACATGGGCTCATCCCTGAAGCCAATGGAAAAGGTATTCAGCCCCTTCACTTCCTTTGCGGCCAGGGCGGTAATGATGCTGCTGTCAATTCCTCCGCTGAGGAAAGCACCAAGTGGCACATCTGCCATCAGGCGTTTTCTTACTGAGTCAGTCAGTTTGGTGCGCAGCATTTGCATGGCTGCATCGTAATCGGAAGGAGGTGAAACGGTTGTGGGCCCGGCTTCAATAAGGTAATACTGCACGGATTCAATGCCCTTTCGGGAAACCTGCATGTAATAGCCGGGAAGTAATTTGTAAACCCCTTCAAAAATGGAATATGGGCCGGGAATATAGTTCAGGTGAAGATAAACTGAAAGGGAGGTGTGATCAATAACCCTTGGAATGTGCATGGCCAGCATGGCCTTCATTTCCGATGCAAACAGCAGCTTATCGCTGTTGCGTTGGTAATACAGGGGTTTAATGCCAAAGCGGTCGCGTGCAAGTAAAAGGGTGTCTTCCTTTTTGTCGTAAAGGGCAAAAGCAAAAAAACCCTGCAGGTCGTTAATGCCTTCGGCACCCTTTTCAATGAGCCAGTGAAGCAGCACTTCGGTGTCACTTTCTGACCGGAAGGCTATTTTCTGGTGGCTCAGTTGCTCCTTTAGCTGGCGAAAATTATAGATTTCGCCGTTAAACACCAGGGTATATCTCTTGCTGTCGTCAGTAAAGGGTTGTGCGGCGGCGGCAGAGGTGTCGATGATCGACAGACGGGTATGACCCAGACAGGCATTGCCTTCTGAGTAGATGCCGCGGCTGTCGGGCCCGCGCCAGTGCAGCGAGAGCAAGGCATCGCTCAGGCCGTTGGGCTTGGTCCTGGCAAAGTCGTTAAAAAAATACAAGCCAGCTATGCCGCACATTTGGTTCTGGTTTTTTGGAAAAAGAAAAGCACTGCCGGCGTTTTTGCTCACAGTGCTTTTCTTTCGTGGGTTATGGTATTGTTGTTATACGAAAAAACTGAGTTCCTTACAAATGAATCACCTCATCATAAGCGGCGGCGGCGGCCTCCATAATGGCTTCCGACATGGTGGGGTGGGGGTGAACGGCCTTAATGATTTCGTGGGCAGTGGTTTCGAGTTTTCTTGCCAACACGGCCTCGGCAATCATTTCGGTAACATTTGCACCGATCATGTGCACGCCCAGCAGTTCGCCGTATTTGGCGTCGAAAATCACTTTTACGAAACCGTCTTTTGTGCCGGCGGCACTGGCTTTGCCCGAAGCGGAGAAGGGGAATTTTCCAATTTTCAGCTCGTAGCCGGCCTCTTTGGCGGCGGCTTCGGTGTAGCCTACCGAGGCCACTTCTGGCACGCTGTAGGTACAGCCGGGAATATTATTGTAATCCATCGGCTCAGGGTTGTGGCCAGCAATCTTTTCCACACAAATAATGCCTTCGGCCGAAGCAACATGGGCCAGGGCCTGGCCGGGCACCACATCGCCAATGGCATAATAACCTTCCACATTGGTGCGGTAAAATTCATCGACTACAATTTTGCCTTTTTCGGTCTTTATGCCGGTTTCTTCCAGGCCAATCCCTTCAATATTGGTGGCAATACCCACGGCCGAAAGCACAATGTCGGCTTCAATGGTTTCTTCGCCTTTTTTGGTTTTTACCACCACCTTGCATTTGTCGCCCTTGGTGTCGACCGATTTCACTTCGCTGGAAGTCATTACTTTCATTTTCGATTTTTTGAAGGAACGCTCCAGTTGCTTTGAAACCTCTTCATCTTCCAGGGGCACAATGTTGGGCAAGTATTCGATCAGGGTAACCTGGGTGCCGATGGTTTGATAAAAATAGGCGAATTCAGTGCCTATTGCACCCGAGCCAACCACAACCATCGACTCTGGCTGTTTGTCGAGCACCATGGCTTGGCGGTAGCCAATTATTTTTTCGCCATCGATGGGCAGGCTGTCGAGCTGGCGACTTCGGGCACCCGTGGCAATAATTATGTTTTTTGCTTGGTATTCAGTGGTTTTGCCGTCTTCGGCCTTTACTTCAACTTTTTTGCCGGGCATTACCTTGCCAAAGCCTTCAATCACATCAATTTTGTTTTTCTTGAAAAGAAATTGTATGCCCTTGCTCATTCCGGCGGCCACTTCGCGGCTTCTTTTTACCATGGCAGTAAGGTCGGCTTTGGGGCTGCCATCGAAAGAAATGCCATAATCGGCCGCATGATTCAGGTAATCAAAAACCTGGGCGCTTTTCAGCAGAGCTTTGGTAGGTATGCAACCCCAGTTCAGGCAAACGCCCCCCAGCTCAGATTTTTCCACCACGCCTACTTTCATTCCCAGTTGCGAGGCCCTGATGGCCGCAACATATCCTCCGGGCCCGCTGCCCAGCACAATTAAATCATAGCTCATATACGAATGGTTTTATTTTTCGAAAAAATGTTTACACGAATTTAATATTTTTTTGCGGGTTGCCAGCATTCATTTCTTTTTTGGCCTGCCCCATGTCGAGGATCAGTTCGGGGTGGGTTTCGGCAACATTGCCAATGGTGACAATGTCGGCGCCGGCTTCCCAAATTTCCAAAGCCGTTTCGGGAGTTCTAATGCCGCCTCCCACAACCAGGGGCAAGGTGATGCTTTCCTTAACGCTCCTTACCATATCGATGGGCACGGGTTGTAAAGCTCCGCTTCCGGCATCCATAAAAATGATTTTCAGCCCCAGCATCTGTCCTGCCAGGGCGGTGGAAACGGCAATATCGGTTTTGTCGAAAGGAATGGGCATGGTGCTGCTCATGTACTGCACTGAGGTGATTTTTCCGCTTTCTACCAGCATATAGCCAGTGGGGATCACCTCCAGGCGGCTGTGCCTTATCATTGAGGCGGCCACCACATGATTGCCGATGAGCATATCAGGGTTTCTTCCAGAAATAAGGGAAAGCAGCAGCAGGGCATCAGCACCGGGATCGACCTGAAACACGCTTCCCGGAAAGAGTATTACCGGCAATTCGCAATGTGTTTTTATTTCATTAATGCAAAAGGAAAGATTGTCGCGAGTAAGCAGGCTGCCCCCAATAAAAATATAATCGGCCCCGGCCCCGCATGCCATCTCGCTAATCTCCTTCAGGCTGCTGCGTGTACTTTTGTCAGGGTCGATCAGCACGGCCAGTTGTTTTTTCCCTTTCAGGGTTTGCTGTTCAATGTCTTTTAATATCTGCATAATTAATAAGAAATAAAAAACGACGCTTAATTAGCTGTCAATCGCATAAACTAATATATAATCCTCAAGAGTTTGATAATGCACGTCGTAGGTTTTTGGGCTTTCACTTCCAGTAATCTCGCCTTTGATGGTGCCTTGTCCTTCAAATTCGAAAGGGAAGATACGAATATGTTCGCGAAACAGCAAATCGCGTCGGCCGTGGAGCTTAAAAAGGGCTTCCTTGGCGGCCCAAATTACAAACAGTCCTTCCATGGCGTGCGAAGAGAACACGATGCGTAACTCGAAGTCATTCAAAAACTTATGGGCTACTTTAAAAATTTTCGGGTTCATATTTTCGATGTCGATGCCCACATTGTGGGTGTTGCTGGCAATCAGTGCCGAGAATTTCCCCGAATGTGAAACCGAAATGTGCTTTATGCCATTATTAAGATGAGGCTTCCCGTTTTCGTCGTATTCAATGCCGGTGAGTTCGCCGGGACGGATGAGATGAGGCAGGATTAACCGGTAACTCAGCCAGTGCTGCCGGCGGGTGTCGGAGCGCAGGTATGAATAATACTTGAGTTCCTGCTCAGTGAGGTTTACGATCTTCCAGAGTTCTTCAACGGTTTCGCTGATCTCCCAAACCCCCAGGGATGCATTGGCAAGTTTTTTTTTCAGGAACAGGCTCATACCGCTTGGCTTATGAAGGGAAAAACATAACAACAAAAAAAGTATTTCCGGAACTAAGGGCCCTATAACCTTTCGGCTGTTTGGATTGTTCCTGCTAATACTTTAATTTCCCGTCAGAGGGAAAGTATTATCTTTGCAAACAAAAATCAAAGGTAAAAAATAAATGGAAAATCTTTTTGCTGAGAAAACTTTAAAATACAAGGTTAAGGATATTGGGTTGGCCGAATTTGGCCGAAAAGAGATTGAAATTGCCGAGAAAGAGATGCCCGGTCTGATGTCGCTTCGCGAAAAGTATGGCAAAGAGCAGCCGCTTAAAGGTGCCCGTATAACCGGTTCGCTGCACATGACAATTCAAACTGCAGTATTAATAGAAACCCTTGCTGCCCTGGGTGCCGATGTGCGCTGGGCCAGTTGTAACATATTTTCAACCCAGGATCATGCGGCGGCTGCGATTGCAGCGGCTGGCATTCCGGTTTTTGCCTGGAAAGGCGAAACCCTCGAAGAATACTGGTGGTGCACCAAACAAGCCCTTTCGTTTCCCGATGGCAAAGGTCCGCATCTTATTGTTGATGACGGTGGCGATGCCACCCTGCTGGTGCATAAAGGCTACCAGGCCGAAAAGGATGCCTCTGTTTTGGATGTCACTCCTTCTAACCGCGAAGAGGCTGAGATTCTCAAACTGCTGAAAAACACCCTGAAGGAAGACCCTCAAACCTGGCACCGCGTGGTGGCAGAGCTCAAGGGCGTTTCGGAAGAAACCACTACCGGAGTGCACCGCCTCTACCAGATGATGGAAACCGGCGAATTGCTCATTCCTGCTATTAATGTGAACGACTCGGTAACCAAGTCGAAATTCGACAACTTGTATGGCTGCCGCGAATCGCTGGCCGATGGTATTAAGCGTGCCACTGATGTAATGATTGCTGGTAAGGTGGTTGTTGTTTGTGGCTATGGAGATGTAGGCAAAGGCTCGGCCAAGAGTATGCGCGGATACGGTGCCCGGATTATTGTAACCGAAATCGACCCCATATGTGCCCTGCAGGCAGCCATGGAAGGCTTCGAAGTGAAAACCATTGAGGATGCCCTGGATGAAGGAAATATTTTTGTTACTGCTACAGGTAATAAGGATGTAATTACAGTGGAGCATATGGCCCGCATGAAAGATCAGGCCATTGTATGCAACATTGGGCACTTCGACAACGAAATACAGGTCGATAAGTTGGATGTCTATCCCGGCATTAAAAAGGTGAATATCAAACCTCAGGTCGATAAGTATATCTTTCCTGATGGACACGAAATTTTCATCCTGGCCGAAGGCCGCCTGGTAAACCTGGGCTGTGCTACCGGGCACCCATCGTTTGTGATGAGCAACAGCTTTACCAACCAGGTGCTGGCGCAAATCGACCTATGGAAAAACGATTACAAAATTGATGTGTACCGTCTGCCCAAACACCTCGATGAGGAAGTGGCACGCCTGCACCTCGAGAAAATTGGCGTGAAACTCACCAAACTTTCAAAAGAACAGGCCGACTATATTGGTGTGAACCAGAGCGGGCCGTTTAAGCCCGAGCATTACAGGTACTAAAACTGTTTTTAAAACAGAAAAGAGAAAGGCCGGGATTTTTCCGGCTTTTTCTTTTTTACCAGGATGATATCTGGAGGTTAGGATACTGGAAAAAAGTGGGGTATTGCTTAAGGGGGTATTTAGAGGGGCCTTCTATCACTGAACCATCAATTAGCAAGTACAGTGATTCGCAGCATTCGCATTTTGCAATAGGCGGATCTTCCACAACAATGCGCGCGCATGCTTCATAGGGGTGATGAGGGCAAGCCCGGTCGAAGGCCTTAAACTCGTCTACTGACCAGCGATAAATAACAATTCCCTTGTAACCGCCTGAAAAATAAGCCCAGCCACCAATACCGTTAAGCTCAATGTATTGGGTTGATGAAATGTCTATTGTAATGGGTATGAAGAAAACATCCGGCACCGGATGCCGGTTATCCTTGCCACAAGAAAATGGAAGCAAAAAAAGCAGGCTAGAAATTGCTATCAGTGTGGTTGCTTGCTTCACTATTATAAAAAGGGGGTTAATAGTCGTAAAAAATATTTCGGAATTGGGTGATTGGGCATTCTGGTTGAAAACGGAAAACTCCGAAGTTTATTTTTTTGGATATAAAGTTAGTAATAAAATGGTATTTTTGCTATAATATTGCTTTTGCTGATTTTGTTAAAAAATTGAAAATCAGTAATTTTTTCATATTATGAGGTTTTTGCTTTTTTTATTCATTTTGTTTGTTCCTTTGCTGGGTTGTCAGTCGAACCGTCAAGCGATAAAAGCCGAGCGCAAGGCCGAGAGGGTAAAAAAAGATCAGGAGCGTGAAGCCCAGCAGGTTTATGAGGCGGGCCTTGACCGGCACCTGAGTCTTCAGACGCCCGATACGCAAGAGCGCATGAAGCAAAACCGCAAAAAGAGCGAGCAGTGGCTGAAACCTAAAAAAAGAGACCCTTTTTACAAGCGCTGGTTTAAAAACAGAAGGCGCTAAACCGAAATACCCCGATTATGGAAGATTTTGTCTATATCATTTTGGTCATTGCCTGGCTGGTATTTAGCCTAATGAAGAGGAAGCCCAAAAGCGACTCCCCGGCTAAGCCGCGCCCGGCATCCCGGCCTGAAACCACCGGCGCTCCCAAACCCATCGACCTGGAAGAAGTGCTGCAGGAGTTTTTTGGAAAGAAAACTGAGCCACAACCCGAGCCTGAACCACAGCCGGTGCGTGAGCAAACTGCCATTGAGCGCTCTTACGAGCAGCAGGAGCAGCAATACGCTTCGTTTGACGACGATTATGTGAACATGCCCGAGCCGGCTTTTGAAGAGTTTGCCGGGCAGGATGCCGTTTCGGAGGAGTATAAATTCTCCAACGAAATCAGGGAACAAACCATCGACGACCTGATCCGTGCTAATGCAGCAGAAGAAGCACGCAAACGAGCCGCGGGTGAACTGGCCGAAGAAACAGCTGAAAGGGATGATCTGCCCGAGTTCGATGCCCGCGCTGCCGTCATCTTTTCAGAAATACTTAACCGAAAGTATTCCTGATTTTTTTTGCAGGTTGTGGTTTTTTCATTACATTTGTCTTGTATTTAAAATAAATATCCCTCCCCGGCCATGGCCGGGGTGTCTTCTGTTAAAAGCCCTGCTCGTCAGGCAAAATGAAAGTGTTGTCAGTTTTTGATTATCCGGCTGCCAGCAGTTTTTTTTATGCCCGGGTTATTTGGTTTTTCTGAAAAAAAATAATAAGTGAAATGAACTCATTGCCAAGTCATACAATGCTTCTGTCTCCTTCCAGCCCGCCTGGAGTGGGCAAACAGGGTGTTAGCAATGGGTGCAAAGTAAATGTGGATATTGAGTTTTTTTTAGCCAGAAATACTTCCTCACCCCAGAACAACCTGCCGGTCTCACCTTCAATGTTTTTACTGACAAGGGGACCGAAATAAAACCATCAGTAGTTAAAAACCAGCTTTTCAGGTCCCAAAAACAAAATCATACACAGGTTGTATGTTGAAAGCATTATAATTAATACAAAAACCCAAGGAAATGAACGAAGTTAAATATTTTACAAAAGAAGGATTAGATAAGCTCAGGGATGAGCTTGAGAGACTGAAGTCGGTTGAGCGGCCTGCTATCTCTCAGCAAATTGCAGAAGCCCGCGAAAAGGGCGATCTTTCGGAAAACGCCGAGTATGATGCAGCCAAAAACGCCCAGGGCATGCTCGAGCTTCGCATTTCCAAGCTCGAGACTGTGCTAAGCAATGCCCGGGTTATTGACGAGAGCCAGATTGACGAAAGCAAGATTTCTATTCTTTCGAAGGTTAAGCTAAAAAACCTGAAAAATAAAGCTGAAATGTCGTATACCCTCGTGCCTGAAAATGAGGCCGATATAAAAAACGGTAAAATATCGGTAAACTCTCCCGTGGCAAGGGGATTGCTCGGCAAGGCCGTTGGCGATGTGGTCGACATCAAGGTTCCGGCCGGGTTGTTATCGTTCGAAATAATGGAAATTTCCAGGTAAGATATTGTCCATCATTTTATTGCCGGATGGTTTTGCAAACAAGCCATCCGGCATTTTTTTATTAATTTTGGTTTGTTGCAAAATCAAACAAACATGGCAAGTATATTTTCACGCATTGTGGCCGGTGAGATACCATGCTATAAAGTGGCAGAAGACGATCGCTACCTGGCTTTTCTCGACATTAACCCTCTGGCTAAGGGTCATACGCTGGTAATTCCCAAAAAGGAAACCGATTATATTTTTGATATGGAGGACGAAGAATACCAGGGCCTGTTTCTCTATGCCAAAAAGGTGGCTGTATCGCTCAAGAAATGTATTCAGTGTGAAAAGATCGGGGTGGCGGTGATCGGACTTGAGGTGGCTCACGCCCACATTCACCTGGTTCCAATCAACGGCATTTACGATATCGATTTCCGCAAACCCAAGCTGAAGCTGAGCCCCGAAGAGTTCAAAATGATTGCTGAACGGGTGGCCAGCCATATGGAGTAAGATTATTTACTTACCCGGCCGGGGTTTTCGCTAATGAAGGCTTTCCAGCCGGTGTAAGTGGTTTGGCTGTCCTGGGTACCGCTTTTATTTTGAAAAAAATGACACATGGCCACGGCCAGGGCATCGGTGGTATCGAAGTATTTTGGCAGTTCGACAATGCCCAGAATATGCTGAAGCATGGCTGCCACCTGTTCTTTTGAGGCGCTGCCCGTGCCGGTTATCGATTGCTTGATTTTGCGGGGCGAATATTCGAACACCGGAATGTCGCGATACAATGCCGCCGCAATGGCCACTCCCTGGGCCCTGCCCAGTTTGAGCATCGACTGCACGTTTTTGCCAAAAAAAGGGCTTTCAATGGCCAGCTCGTCGGGTTTGTAGTGATCAATATTGCGAAGTACCGTTTCGAAGATCTTTTTTAGTTTCAGCGGATGATTCGAAAGTTTCTCAAGTTTTAAAATATCCATGGCAATGACTTCGGCCTTTTGTTTTCTTATTCCAACCACGCCCACACCCATATTGCTGGTGCCCGGGTCAATGCCTAGTATGATTTTGTCAAAATCCAAATTCTTCTATGTTTAAAGGTGACCACCCCCGGGAGGGTAAAACAAAAGTACTGAAAATATTTTGGGTGGTTATCCGCTATGTGTTGCCGATGGCAGCTTTGGGTTACATTTTTTTTTCGGTGAGTAATATTCCTGCTGATCAGCTTTTGTACTGGCGGCAGTCGGTTTCATGGTCGTTGTTGTCGGTGGCTTTAATTTTGGCTGTGCTGGCACTGATGCTGATTAATTGGCTTCTGGAAGCCCTCAAATGGCAACAGCTTGCGCAGCGTTTTGAACCGGTTAGCCTCAGGCAAGCCTATGCCGGAGTGCTATTCGGAATCAGCCTCGGCATGATTACGCCGCGGCGTTCAGGCGAGTTTGCCGGAAGAGTGGTGGTGCTGAAACCCGAAAACCAGGTGGGTGGCATGGTAATTAACACTGCAGGTAGTTTTACACAGTTTCTGATTACATTGTTGTTCGGTCATGTGGGCGTAGCTTTGGCGCTGGTTGGAAAGGCCGGCAATTACAGCACTTCGCGCGAAGGGCAACTGCTGCTTTATTCGGGGCTGGCTTTGGTATTGGCCGTTGTGCTGGTGCTTTATGCAAAAAGTTTTTTTGGCTGGCTTCAGCAAAAAAGCTGGTTTCCAAAACGGCTGAAGATCATAGAAGTGGTTATGACCCTGACCAAAAAAGAAATGGCCGTTTTGTTCTCGCTCAGTGCACTGCGTTACTTTATTTTCATTACGCAGTTTCATTTGTTGTTGACTTTGTTTGGCATTCAACTTATGATTTACGATACCTTTATGGTGTTGAGTATTATTTATCTGATCATGGTTGGCATACCAGTTTCTGGCTTGGCAGAGGCCGGAATACGAGGTTCAGTTGCTCTTTTTGTCTTCTCCCTGTATCTTGGCGAAAAGCTGGCTGGCTTCCCTGCTATGGAACTCACCATTGTATCAGCTACACTGCTGCTATGGTTTGTCAACCTGGCCCTTCCGGGAATGCTGGGTGCCGTTCTCTCGCTCAGCGGAAAATTAAAAATGTCTTACTAGAAATTATGACTTTTGTTCTGGTTTTTTCTGGGTTTGCGCTTCTTTATGCTGGGCTGATTGCCTGGTTCACTTATGGTTGGATACGCCTGCCCGTATTTTGGCACAAAGAGAACAATGATGTTTCTTTTTCAGTGATTATTCCTGTTCGCAACGAAGCCAGTAATATTATGCGGCTGCTTATCCTGCTTCGCAATCAGGAATACCCAAAAGGGCAGTACGAAGTGATCGTGGTTGATGACCATTCGTCCGATACCACCGCCTCCATAATAGAACGCAAAATTGCATCAGGTTTTTTAACCAATGTGCGCTTGCTGAGAGCTGATCAGTTTAAGCGTGAAGCAGGGAAAAAGAACGCCCTGTCTCTGGGAATTGAAAAGGCGGCAAATCCATGGATTGTTACTGTTGATGCCGACTGTATTATGGGCCGGCACTGGCTGCAGAGCCTTGCCGGTTTTATTGAACAGGAGCAACCAGACATGGTGATTGGGCAGGTGTCTGTGATTCCGTCAAAATCGTTGTTTTCGCAAATGCAAGCGCTGGAGTTTATGAGCCTAACCGGAAGCACAGCAGGTGCAGCCTCCATCGGGAAACCCATAATGTGCAATGGTGCCAACCTGGCTTTCCGCAAGGATTATTTTGAAAAAGTGGGAGGTTATGCCGGAAATGAAAATTATGCTTCGGGCGATGATGTGTTTTTGCTGCACAAATTCAAAAAGCTGAAAGGTGCCCGGATTTCCTTTCTGAAAAGCCACGGAGGTTTGGTCTATACACGTGCTTCAGTTAACTTGAAGGAGTTTCTGCAGCAGCGAGGCCGTTGGGCCGGCAAGGCCGGCGGTTACCGCGATGGGTTTACCCTTGTCACCGGATTTGTTGTGGCGGGCTACAGCCTGATTATTGCAGCAGGCATTATTTGGGGGTTGTTTTTTTCTGTTTCGCTGCTGACGACCGCCCTGATGGCATTGGTTTTCAAGGCCCTGATTGATTTCCCGATCATGTTCAGTGTTTCAGGCTTTCTTCGAAAGCGAGAATTGATGTGGCTGTATCCGGCACTCTCGCTGGTGTATCCCTTCTATGTATCCGCTTCGCTGTTCTATGGTTTTTTCCTGAAGCCTTCGTGGAAAGCATAAAGGCTCAGGGCTCCTCATCGGGCTCGGGGGTAGAAATCAGATGAATTTCAACCCGGCGCTCTTCTTCACTGAATTCCTCGAAAGAGAATTGATCGCCCAGGGCTTCTGTACTCAGCCGGACTGGGTCGATCCCGCAGTCCATCAAAAAATTCAGGACGGCTTCTGCGCGCCTGCCCGACAAGATCATGTTGTAAATCGGATCGCCGCTTTTGTCGGTATAGCCCGAAATTTTGCTTAAGAGCAGCGGATAGGCCTCAAGATCAGCCGCCACTTGTTCCAGTGTTTCCTGATGCGACTCCTGCAACGCAGCGCTGTTCAAGGGGAAGGTAAGGATCACCGGATAACGTGCCATTAGCGAGTCGGGTACCTGCACAAGAACGACATCCGAAACAATTGCAGGCCTTTCAGTTGCTTCCACCACCGGTTCAACGGTTTCTTCAGCAGCCACTTCTTCACCAGTCTGCTGTTTGGTCATTGGAACAGGAGTTTTCACGGTCGAGGTTTTTTCCTGTTTTTCTTTGGCAGACACAAGCGGCTTTTCAATTTTTGTTTCAGAAAATACTTCCTCAGTTACAGTTTCAGTTTGCTTTATTTCGGACTGAACTTCTTCTGCTGTTTCAATTTCTTTTGTTTCTTCAATTTCTTCTTGCTCTTCAACCACTTCCTCCTGTTCCTTTGGTTTTATTTGGGTTTTAGTTGTCACCGCCTTTGCCTCGGTTTGCCTTATTGTTTCTGTTTCTTTTTCAGAAACTTCCTCTGTAATAATTTCAGTTTCTAATGGGGCAGCTTGTTTGGTTTCAGTAACTACCTCCCCGCGCGCAACCTCAACCTCTTTTTCAATGGTTTCTGCTTTGACATTTTCAGCTGGCTCTGAGGGGCTTTCAGGGTAAACTGTTTCAGATTTCTCTTCTACCTCTCCGGCGGGGGCTTCTTCAGCTTCTTTACTGTCGATCACCACCTGTTTTTCTTTTTCAATGAAACGCTGTTGCCCGAGTTTTTGCGACCAAATGTTGATTGTCACCGCTTCGCCTTCACTAACCCTGATCTGGATCAGCGTATCGCTCAGCGAAATGTCGATGCGATTATCTTCGGGCTGGGTAACAGTTCTGTGCATTATTACCTTTTCTTCTTCAACCACCCTGGGGCGAATAATTGGCTGGGGAATACCCTCCAATTCGTCAAAAGGAATCAGCTGATCTTTCGCTTCCGTGCCTGGCCGCACCGGGAAAAAATCTCCTGCATTAAACACCGGTCCGCGGTAACTTATTTTCCTGGCTCCAAAATGGTAAGAGAGGCCCAGCTGCCATTGCTGGTAAAAATTCAAGTCGGAAAGTTTGTTACCCTGGCTGTCGTTATTGGGGTAATACAGGCCCGTGGCGATTCGGGCAGAGAAGCGGTCGCTAAACCTGAATTTCAGCCCGTGGGTCATGCCGGCGGCAAACTCGTAGCTGTCAGAAGCATCGGTACGGGTTTCTCCGGCCAGGTAGCCGGCTTCAATGGTGTGAAAAGGCGCCACAAAGACACGTTCGCCAAGCAGCCAGCCATTATCCCACCGAAAGCCCAGGGTAAGGGCACCATAGCCCGCTTTTTTCAGGTCGCCACCAGCCGGCTTCCCGGCAAAGAGGCTGATCCCTGCGCTGAAGCTGCGGTTGAGGCTGCGCTCCAGGTGAAGGTTGGCGGCAGTTGATTTGAAGTCTTTCGGAAAACCAAAGGCATTGTCGAACCTGAAAGTAGATGCTCCGGCTGAAAGTTTCCAGTTGAAAATGTCGGTTTGCCCTTGCACCTGCCAAATGCTGAGGAATATGGTTAGGGTAAATATTATTTTTTTCATCGTGATGGGTATTTGCCAGTTAGTAATTCGATTTTCGGTGCAGTTTCGTCCTTTTCTGCGAAAGCGACCTGAATGAAAAGGATTAACGGCTCAGACCCAGCCAGAGATTGAGTTCGAGGCTCAGCCCCACAAAGGGCTTAACGAATATTTTGCTGCTGGAGTTGTTGTTCTTTTCTTCCTGCAGGATGGCCATGCCAGCATTGAATCTGAGGAAGTAGGCTGTTTTGTAACCGTAGGCCACATAAACAGGACGCCCGATCAGCGGCCCGGTAATTTCTCGGCCATCGCCAAAATCGAAATTGGTAAGAAAAAGACCGGCAGAAATGGAGCTGTTGCTGCGGAACTTGCCGGCAAGGGCAGGATTGCCTAAGGGAAATGAGATGCCGGCGTAGGGTGCGCTGTCGTAAGATATGTCGCTGAATCCGCCTTTATTGTAAATACCGGTAAAACCGAAGTTTATGGGAAGTGTGTTGCGGGTGGGTTCGCTGGGGTAGTCGGGAAGCACCCGCGAGTCGGCCAGCACCAGCAAATCAAATCCAAGGAACTGGTTCACCTCATGCGCACACAATTGCTGAAGGTCTTCGAGGTTTTGCTGAAAGAAAGCCACACGCAGGGCCATGTCGTCTTCGCCCTCCTTGCTTAAAATATTGAAACGTGCCCGACGCAGGCTCAGGTCATTTATGCGCTCCAGCTTGTTGTAAACCAGGTCGGAAAAGCCCGGAAATTCGACCCCTATCCTGTTTCGGTAAAGTTCGAGGCCTTTTGATACGATCTGGTCGAGTTCCTGCCGCATTAACCGAGGATGTTTTGCCAGGGAAACGCTGTTGCGTCCCGAAACCACCGACATGTTAAGGTATGAATCGATAGCTTCTCTGATCATTATTCCCAAAAGGTTGACCTCTTCGCGCGAGGCTGGCCTGAAATAATTGATGCGCAGGGTGTACTTGTTATTTCCCCTGAGTACATAGTTTACTGGTATGGAAAAGCTTTGCTCCTGGTAATCTGCAGGCTTTCTGTAATTGGCAGCAAAAAGTGACTTTTTATCAAAATCAGCAGAGCCGTAAAGTACCAGTTCCACCATGTCTATGCCAGCAGGCAGCATGCCGTTGAGCATCCACTGGCTCTCGGCGGGCAAGGGCTGTTTCTCGCCCAGCCAGTTTTTTTCGTAATTGTACTGAATGCTCTTAAACTGGGCATTTATTGTTATTACAGGAAAGAACAGCAGCAAAAGAGTAAGTTTTTTTAGCATTGGAGTATGGTTTAAACGTCGGTAAGAAATTTCTGTCCAGGATCAGACAGACGTGATTTATGAAAAATGATTAAAGAGTCCCTTTTGACTATAAATATACGTAAAATAATTTAATTTCAATAGTTTTTGTTGGAAAATATAAAACAAAACAAGCCACTGGCGCATTACCAGTGGCTTAAAAAGTTAGATATAAACTGCTGCTTTTTGGTTTATTCCTGCTTGTCTGTAACGGAGTAGCCGGTATCAACAATGGTGGCAATTATTTCTTCTTCCGTGAGCCTGGATTTGTCGTAAACCACCCTGGTTTGCATGGCCACATGGTCGGCTTCCACCAATTCTACTCCCTCAAGGCCACCCACCCGCTTTTCGATGGCATTTTCACATCCGGTGCAGGTCATACCTTCTACCATGAAAATGGTTTCCATGCGGTTTTCGGGGGCGATTTCGATTGCTTGGGGTTCCTTGCCCATTTTTTCCTCAAGGGTGTTGAGATAAAGGGGAAGGGCCAGTAAAATCACCGCAAAAACGGTAACAATGCCGAGAAATACGACCGGGTTTAGCCCGGCAGGTCTTCTTCGGCCTGTGTCGCGCCCCCTGCGCATGGTCTTGATATGCTGATACCACAACACCGCGAGCAATAGCAATACCAATACCACTACAAAAGGCCAGAAAGTAATGATACGGTCTATTATGCCCGTTTTAGAGGCAGGAGCCTGACCAAAAACAAAAGTGTTCGCTAAAAGCATGCTGAAAAGCAAACTGAGTTTGGGAAATTTCTCCATGGCGTTTTTTTTTGTAAATATAGGGTTAATTGTGATATGAGCAGAGGTTTTCACTAAAAAGGATTAGAAAAACAAGTTAAAATTAACAAGTAATTAAGTAGATAAATACCTAAAAATAAAAATAATTTATTAACTTTCAGTAGTGTCCGACTAAAATTCTGATGATGAAAAAATAGGGGTTACTCCCAGAAGGTTTCACCCCCATGTTGTATGTTTGCAGTTACCACACAAACAAACATCAACATGGATAAAAATACGGAAATAAACTTTGTCGGACAGCCGGTTTTCAAATAAAT
>DHFW01000020.1 GCA_002402465.1 Bacteroidales bacterium UBA4814 | reverse complement strand
AAGCGGCATTTGCAATGGCGCTTTGGGGGCTTCTCAACTCCGTTCCCGCTTTCAGCGGTCTCTTCGCTCGGGGACCGAAAGCGGAGTCGAGAGGCTAAAACCCCAGCTTCTCCCTGATGTGAACAGGTACGGCATCCTTGTGCACCATTATAAAAATGGTTTTGGCCCGCACGTAGCTTTCTGACATGTTGAGGTAGCCACCAAACTTGTTGCGTTCGGTGCCCCAGGAATTTTTGGTGATGTAGTACTTGGTACCGTTCTGATCCTGGGTAATTCCTGTCACATGCATCAGGTGATCATCAGTGGTAACGAAAGCTTCATACCCTTCCTGTCGTTTTTCCTGGGTCACATTAATTTCCGGGAAGGGTCCTTCAAACTTGTAAACTTCTTCTAGTTTTTCGGTGGTGGTCATGGCTTCAAAGCGTGCCCTGTCGGTGGTGGAGTAAGTGTCTATTGGCGCTTCCACATCAGGATTAATTGCCACGCCATTGGCATGTGAAAAGCCCTTTTCACTCACATCGCCATCCCAGTTTACAGTGTATCCGTTGTGCAGGGAGTAATCCATTATTTCGATCAGCTCATCTATTGGCACGTTGTAAAAATGCGCGTGGGCCCAGTTGTCGGGTACTTCGAGCGGGAAAGTAGTGTAAAACGGGAAATGGTTGAAGGATGTAATCTCTACATAGTCGTCAGGATTGATCTCCAATGACTCAGCAAAAGAAACAGGAGTAAAAGTTTGTTCCTGATAAGTAAAACTTTCGGGCAGCGGCCCCAGGTAAATGTCGAGCAGGCTGTTTACCAGCTTCCAGTATTCGGGACTTTCGCGTTTCAGGTCAACTGGAATCTGGCCTATGGCATTGATAAAGCGGCTCAGCTCGCGGTGGTTGTGGGTTTTTGAATCGTAGTTGATGCCAGTATAAGCCTCTTCGGGCACAATGCCTTGCTCACTGATCACGTGCATGGCATTATGCGAAAGGCTGCCCTGGCTCAGGTTGCCCTTGCCGCGCCGAAGGTAATTGTCGCGCAAGCGGTTCACATAATTGTGGCGCACGATAAACATCTCCGAAAGATCGTGTTCTCCTTTGCCCATGCGCAGCAGCTCCGATTCAATAAACGAAACCGTGGCAAAACACCAGCAGGTGCCCGTGCTGGCCTGATTCTTCACCGGGGTGGCAGGCAATTCAATAACCGGTGTAAACCGATAACCTTTTTCTTCGGCTTTTGCAGCCCTTCTTTGTGCAAACGAAACCGTGCTAAAAATTTGCAAAGCAAAAACCAGCATCAGCGAAATGATAAGCCTTTTATTCATGTTGTTTGTATTTTGGATTGGTGAGTGATTTGCAAATATAGGATAAGCTTTTAAAGAATGAAGAATGAAAAATGAAAAAACATTGGGCATAGGGTATTGTGCATAGGGTATGGAGCATGGGGTGAAGGTACAGACCGAGACGGCCCCTCGACACTTCGACCCGGCTCAGTGCAGGCTCCGTTCTCCCTCCGGTCGAACTTCGATCGGGGAATTCAATAAGCTAATAAGGTTTGCCTTTCTGGGGGGCAATTTGTGTTACTAAGGTAATAAGGTTTTTTGGTATGTTTTTTTCTGACCTTATTACCTTAGTAACCATGCAAATCTATTCTGACACATAACCTTATTACCTTATTTGGGTTTATGAGCTGCCGGCCCATCGACTCTATCTCGCCTCAGGTGAGACGCAGCCGAGAGGTGGTTCCATTAGCAATGGTGAATAGCCGTAGCCTTCAGGCAGCGGAACTGATAATCCCAATTTTCCTATGGGTTTTAACCCAACAGAAAGATGGTTTGGGCTAAAGCCCCGTTGTTGCTGACAAAAAAACCCGGCATAAATGCCGGGGCTATTGATTTGTTTCCGTCATTTGAACCGGCTCAGTGCAGGCCCCGCTCGGGGTGACTGGCCTTTCAGGCTGAGCGAAGTCGAAGCCTTTTCTGGCAAAAGCGCAGTCGAGATGCCGAATTCCTCTGAGATTATTATTCCTTTTTCCCTGATTTATGCCATAAATTTCTATATTTGCAGGGAACCCCCTGCTGTTTGCCTATGCTCCGACTTTTGCCTCAACCGCCCAAAAAGGCGCTGAAAGCTTTTCTGAAACAAAAGCCCTTGCGCAGCGAAATGGATGTTTTCAAAGCCAACCTGATTTCGCTGCTTAACAAGCTAAATGTGGTTGAGAGCCTCCCGAAAGACGAAAGCGAAGAACATCTGAAAAACTACTTGCGCGACTTCCTGCGCGACACCTATTACCGTGATTCCAATGCCATTAATACCAAGGACAAAAAAGACCTGGTGATTAACCTGGGCAAAGGTGCCGACAGCCCTGTGGGCGTTATTATTGAAGCCAAGCGTCCCACCAATGTTTCTGAAATGATTTCGGTTGAAAACCCCAACCGGAAAGCTTTGCATGAACTCGTACTGTATTATCTAAAAGAGCGCCTGCTAGGGGGAAACAACGAGCTGAAGCAACTTGTGGTTACCAACATTTATGAGTGGTACATTTTCGATGCCAATCATTTCGACAAGTTAATTTTTCGAAACACCCGGATCAGAAAGCTTTTTGAAATCAAGGTAAACGACCGCAAGGACAATCCCTTCTTTTATGAAGAGGTTGCACGCATTATTGCCGAAATGGATGTGGAGTTGCCCTGCATTTACTTCAACATAAGGGATTATGAAACCATTTTAAGGAACAACCAAAAGGAAGATGACAAGGAGCTGGTGGCCCTTTTCAAAACCCTTTCGCCGGGTCATCTTTTAAAAATCGTTCCATCCAACGATAGCAACACCCTCAATGCCGGTTTTTACCGCGAGTTGCTGCATATTATTGGGTTGGAAGAGGCCCGGGTGGATAACAAGAACATCATCAGGCGAAAAATTGAAAACCCTGATGCGGCTTCGCTGATAGAACTTACCATTGAAGCGCTTGAAACCGAAGACCCATTTCACCGCATTGGCGACCTCAGTCTTTTCGGCGAAAACAGGGAGGAAAGAAAATTCAACATTGCCCTTGAGTTATGCATCACCTGGATAAACCGCATTTTATTCCTGAAGCTGCTTGAAGGGCAACTCGTAACCTATCATCAAGGCAACAAGGGTTTCAGGTTTCTTGATCCGGATACCATAAACGATTTTGATGAGCTGTTCAAGCTATTTCACAAGGTGCTGGCTGTAAACCTGCCCGACCGCACCGAAGTCATACAAGCCAAATATGGCCACATTCCCTACCTCAACAGCTCATTGTTCGAGATCAGCCCCCTGGAAGACCAGGCCATCAAGATCAACTCGCTCGACAACAGCGAATTGCTTGGATTTTATAAGGCCACCATCCTTAAAGAAGAAAAAAAGAAGGTAACTGGGCTGCCAACCCTGGCTTATCTGCTTCAATTTCTCGATGCTTACGATTTTGCCAGCGAAGGCAGCGAAGGCATTCAGGAAGATACCCGGCAAAAGCAACTTATTAACGCCTCTGTGCTGGGCAAGGTGTTTGAAAAGATCAATGGCTATAAGGACGGGTCGATCTTTACCCCCGGCTTTATCACCATGTATATGAGCAGGGAGGCCATACGGCTTGCGGTAACGGAAAAATTCAACCAAGCCCTTGCGGGGAATGGAGAAAGGCCTTTCGACAAGTTCGACGACATAAGGAACTACACCAGCCGCCTTTTCAAAACGCCTGATGTGATTCGTGCCAATGAAATTGTGAATTCCCTGCGTATTTGCGATCCGGCGGTGGGCTCAGGTCACTTCCTGGTTTCGGCCCTTAACGAAATTATAGCCATAAAAGCAGAATTGGGCATACTGGCCGATGAAAACGGCAATATATTGGGTGGCTATGAAGTGGAAATAGTAAATGATGAGCTGATCATTACCGACCAGCATGGAAACCCCATTGATTACAGAATTCAGAACGGCAAACCCCTTGGACGAGAAACACAGCGGGTGCAAAAAACCCTATTTCGCGAAAAGCAAACCATTATTGAAAACTGCCTTTTTGGCGTGGACATCAACCCTAAATCGGTTTTGATTTGCCGGTTGCGGCTGTGGATAGAGTTGCTGAAAAACGCCTACTACAAAGAGCCTGATTTTAATGATCTGGAAACCCTGCCCAACATCGACATCAACATAAAATGCGGAAACAGCCTGCTCAGCCGCTTCAACCTCGATGCCGACCTGGGAAAAGCCCTAAAAAGCATAAAATACGACATTAAGGCCTACCGTGCCTTTGTGAATGAATACAAAAATGCCCGTGATCGTGAAGTAAAAAAAGGCCTGCAAAAAATCATTGATGGCATAAAAACAGATTTCCGGACAAATATCGACGATCCGTTTAAAGCCAAAATATCAAAGGCCCGGGGCGAGCTGACCAATCTGCTCACCGAGCTGAACCTTAAAAAACAATGGGGCGAAAACATACCGGCTGATCTGAAGAAAAAGCTGGATAAGGCCTCAAATAACCTTGCAAAGCTTGAAGAAGAAAAGCAGGGCTTACAAAACAACCTGATTTTCAGAAACGCCTTTGAGTGGCGCTTCGAATTCCCTGAAGTGCTTAACAACCAAGGCGAGTTCGAAGGCTTTGATGTGGTAATAGGCAATCCACCATACATAAGGCAGGAAGAACTGGGCGAGCTAAAAAACCACCTGAAGAACCACTATCAGGTATTTGCCGGCACGGCAGATTTGCTGGTGTATTTCTTTGAACTTGCGCTTAAGATATTGCGCCCCGGCGGGCAAATGAGCCTGATCACCTCCAACAAATTTGTTAAGGCCAATTACGGCAAAAACCTTCGCCGATTCCTGTTGCAGCACCAGATGCTCGACTTGATTGACTTTGGCGAGCTGCCGGTGTTTGAAGAAGCCGCCACCTTCCCCGCCATTTTTCACGTTCAGAAAAGTCCCAAAATCCTGCCGGTAAGGTTTACGCAGGTTAAAAGCCTCGATTTTCCGTCGCTGCATACGGTAGTAAATGAAAACTCCGAACTCCTGCACGATGAGGCCTTTGGTGTGGACTTTTGGAGCCTCGGAAATCGCAAGGTAAACCTATTGCTCGAAAAAATAAGACAGCAAGGAATCCCTTTGGGTGAATACGTTAAGGGCGAAATTTATTATGGAATTAAAACCGGCTTAAACAAGGCCTTTATTATTGACGAAGCCAAAAGAAACGAACTGGTTGCCAAAGACCCGCGCTCGGCCGAAATCATATTCCCCTTTGCCATTGGCGATGATGTGCGGTTTTATCAAATCAGGGATAAAAAGCGGTTTATCATTTTCACCCGCAGAGGCATTGAAATAGAACAGTATCCGGCCATTTTAGATCATTTATTGCCCTTCAAAGCCAAACTGACACCAGGTATTAAGGGCGGACGAAAACCCGGGCCATATCAATGGTTTGAAATTCAGGATACCGTTGCATATTACAATGAGTTTGAAAAACCAAAGATTGTCTATCCGGAAATTGCAAAGGAGTCTCGATTTGCATACTCAGCAAGCCATTTACTTTTTAACAATAAAGCCTTTTTTGTTCCAACGAGCGATCTTTATTTGCTTGGTTATTTGAACTCTTCCCTGGCTTGGTTTTATCTGAAAAACCTTTGCTCTGTGCTGGGCGACCCCGATAAGGGCGGGCGTCTTGAATTGCGCTCGGTACATGTATCAACCCTGCCTGTTTTCCCGGCCAATGAATACCAGAAACAACAAATCGAATCACTAGTCAGTCAAATCCTTGCCCTGAAAGAAGCCGATCCCGAAGCCGATGTAGCCCATCTGCAAAACGAAATAGATCAGATCATTTACGGCCTGTATGGTTTGGGGGCGGAGGAGATTGGGGTGGTGAAAGATTGAAAAATAATTACATAGTTTTACGCAATTATGTATTACCTGATAAAACTCATTTTTTACTTAATTGCGCTTCCAATAGTCATATTGGCCAACATTATTGGTTTTATCAAGTTGGTCTTTTTCCCCGAGAAGGAGGAACCCAATGGCGATCCCAAAGGAATTGACAAACAAGCGGAGCTCAATAGGATAGTGCGGCTGGCGCTAGAGGAAAAAACGCAAATCGGGTTACTAAATTTAAGGAACATTGAGGTTATTAAAAAGGCTGACGGGCTAGATTTATTTACCGGATATGCTGAAGTAAAAGAAGAGAATGGATTAAATGGAATCAATGTTTATTTTAACGAAGGCGAGGCTTTTGGAGAATTATTTAATTATCACCATGAAGTCTTTTTTTCCATAAAAACCAAATTTCAAGGTAAAATTTTTATCTGGGGGAAAATAATAAATGAAGATGATGCTGAAACAAGGTTTGCAAATATTTACCTGCCTGTTGGCTTTTCTAAAGAAGAAATCTCGGAAATCCAACACCTGATATCTATTGTCGAAAAAAACCAGGAATTACTAAACAGAAAAAATCTAACCAATAATACCTGTTTTAAGATTTTAGAAAATTACCTAAAAATTAGCAAAATGCACGAGAGGCTTGGTAAACCATGGTCTCTTTCATTTGAACCTGAGAAACGCTTTATCCCCACCTTCGCCAAAAAGTTGTTCCAGGAGAAAAACTGGGATGAACTGGTTAAGCTTGAAAAGTTCTCTCCACTTATTGACCTGTTAAATAAGAGATATGCGCATGCCATTTACAAAAAGATAGAAACCGCCAAAATCAAAATTTCCGAAAATCCAGAATCAACAAAACATCAAAACCCCAAAATAATTCATTGGGAAACCCCAAGAGCCTATTGGTGCAATTTTGAACAGCCGGGTTATCGTTATTCTGAAAAGAAAAAAGCATGGTGGAAGCAGAGGGAATAATTTTTCTGGATAAGCGTTATTGGGGCAATTTTTGCCGGATATAATGCCATTGAAATAATTACACAAGAACCTGTTGAGAAAAAAATTGAAAGAATAATTGAAGAGAAATTACAAAACTCACTTAAAACCCCATAAGTATGGTTAAAATCATGCAGGTTTCCGTAATTGGCATCCCTGCTTTTTCGTAATTTTGGCTTAAGATGGCAGAGCGAGCAAACATAACGCCTAAAGTGCTCAGGTGGGCAAGGGAATCGGCCCGAATGAGTGAGGAGCTTGCTGCGGCAAGGGTTTCGGTGTCCGTATCAAAGCTGATGGAGTGGGAGGAAGGCCTTAACCAGCCCACCATTCGTCAGGCACAAGCCCTTGCAAAGGCCTATCGTCGGCCGTTTGCACTGCTGTTTCTGCCCGAAATTCCACGCGACTTTCAACCCTTGCAGGATTACCGGAAAAAAGGCGCCAAAGAGCTTTCCACCTCTTCGGTTTTTATTATCAGGGAAATTCAGCAAAAACAAGCCTGGATAAGTGAAGTGTACGCCGAGAGCCATGAACAGAAACTACCCTTTATCGGACGGTTTTCAATTCAGGATGATCCTTCCATTGTGGCCGCCGACATTTTAAAAACCCTGAACATTAAACCGGCCGCTTACCGCTCAGACCAGCCCATTAAAGAATGGATTGATGCAGCCGAATCGAACGGGATTTTTGTTTCCAGAACCAGTTTTATTCATTCAAGGCTTAAACTTGACTCAAATGAAATTCAGGGCTTTGCCATTGCCGACCCTTATGCGCCCTTTGTCTTTGTGAACTCCGACGACTGGAACGCCCCCCAATTGTTCACCCTCGTTCATGAGATTGCCCACCTCTGGATTGCAGCTTCGGGTTTATCAAATGAAATTAACCTTGAAATAATAAACTCCCAAAAGTATCACCCCGTTGAGCAGTTTTGCAACCAGGTAACTGCCAATGCCCTGATGCCAAACAAAATAATGCTGGGCCTCGACCAAAGGGTCTTTTCCGGCTCGAGTGAAGTTTTTCGTGTCGCCAGAAAGTTTGGGGTAAGCTCCTTTGCATTCTTGATCAGGGTCTTGAACTTGGGGTTGATTTCAAACGCCACTTACCGGGTTTTAAAAAATGAAGCAGATAATGAGTATGCAGAGTTTTTAAGGAGAGAAGCAGAAAGAAAAGCAAAGCAAAAATTAGCTGAAAAGAAAGGAGGCCCCAATCCTTACCTGCTTAGGCTCAATAAAAACAGCAGATTGTTCACACAAGTAGTGCTGGATGCCTTTAAGGGCGGCTTTGTTGAACCCAACATTGCCAGTTTCCTGCTAAACACCCCGGTAAATAATTTCCCGAAGCTGGAAGCTCAGATATATAAATGATTCTGAAGGAACAAACATATTGCCTTGATTCAAACGTGCTAATTCAGGCCTGGCAGAAATATTATGCTCCTTCTATCTGCCCCGATTATTGGCAGGTTCTTAATCAATTGGGAAATAAAGGCATTATATTTCTGCCCGAAGAAGTGCGGGAAGAAATTGTTAAGACCGATGATGAACTTGCAAATTGGCTGAAAGACAGCTCCATCCCAATTTACAAGACAGATCAGAAAGTGATATCATGCTGGCAGAAAATTCTGCAAAAAGACCCGCTTCACCAATTCCTGGTCGATAACATTAAGGGTCGCTCCCTTGCCGATCCATGGGTAATATCACATGCAATGAAAATGAACGCCACCCTTGTTACAAAAGAAAGTAAAGAAACTGCCCTGAATACCCGGCGAATCAAAATCCCGAACGTCTGCGATAATATGGGCGTAAGATGGATTGATGATTTTGATTTTATCCGCGAAGTCAATATCCTGTTTTCTTGCAAAGCTTAGGCAGAATAACCCTAACCCTTCAACTCGTATGGCATTCAGCGAACAGTTTAGGAAAGAGATCCAAAAGGTTTTGGATCAATACTTGGAAAAGGCCAGGCCTTCGGAAGAGTTGCGCCACAAAATCGACTTGGGTTACCGTGTTGATGGCCAGAGCATAATCATTTATGAACTTCAGGAGGTATTTGATGAAAAAGAGCAGATGATCGAATGTCCTGCCGCAAAAGCCACCTGGGTGAAATCAAAAAATCTGTGGAAGGTTTATTGGATGAGGGCTGATCTGAAATGGCACCCTTTCAGGCCAGTCCCTTTTGTTAAAACGATCAGGCACTTTGTAACACTGGTTGAATCTGACCCTTATAATTGTTTTTGGGGTTGAGCTGATACCTTAAAGACTTAAGGTGTTTTCTGGTTCCTTTTTTTCTTCTTTTCCATAAGAGCGAGGTAAGAGCGAGGTTTGCCTTGAATTGACAGGTCGCAGGCTGCTCCCTTGCAGCAAGGCCCTTCGACTCCGGCTCAGCTTTCAGTGCAGTCGAAAGGTGATCCAAATAGGAAAGATGAATAGCCGTAGCCTTCAGGCTGCGGAAATGATAATCCCAATTCTCCTATGGGTTTTAACCCAACAGAATGATGGTTTGGGCTAAAGCCCCGTTGTTGCCAGCAATAAAAAACCCGGCAAAATGCCGGGGCTATTGATACAAGATCTGAAATGGATGGGAAATTTTTTTTAATTATCCCTAATCCTTAAACCCTGATCACCTCCCTATCAGCGCTATACCTTCTTTTATGTTAAGCCGTGTTTTAACCGTGTTTTAACCGTTTTAAAATGACTTAAATACGGCTTAAGTACAGCTTAAATAAGAATTTGGTTATATTTGCACAAGGATTTAAAAACAATGTATTATGGCATTTTCACAGGAAGGTTTATTGGGCGATTTTTCGGGGCGCATTGGCAACCTGGTGGTTTACAAGCTGAAAGGCAAGACGGTGATTCGAAGCATGCCAGCCGTAAAGCGCGGTCCTGCCCGGGGGCGGCTCAAGGAAACCCAGGATGGCTTTTCGCGGGTCATGAAGGTTTTGTGCGGCATGAAGATTTTTGTGAAGATGGGTTTTCACGATTTTGCCGGGGGCGATTATGTGTTTCAAAAAGCCTTGTCGGAGAACCTGAAAAGGTACCATGCAGCCGGCGGCCCCGCAGGTCTCGACTGGCTGTTGCTCAGTGCCGGCGAGCGAGCGGGAGCGCAGCAGCTCTCGTTGGAGTTGAATGAAACCACCGCAACCATCAATTGGGGTGAGCCGGAGCCGGATAAGCACTGGAGCGATGATGACACGGTAATGGTGCTGGCACTCAATACCACCAGCCTGGAAAGCACCCATAAGATAAGTGCCGCCCGCCGCAGTCAGGGCCAGGCCACCCTGCCATTGCCGCCAGTAAAAGAAGGCGAGCAAATTCGTGTGTTTGTGGCATTTATGAACATGGAGGGGAGGATGCTTAAACCCAGCCTAAAAAACGTTTCCAATTCGCGGTGGGTGGAGTAGTCGGAAGGTGGTTTGATTTGCAATAATAAATAGCCGTAGCCTTCAGGCTGCGGAAATGATAATTCCAATTCTTCCTATGGGTTTTAACCCAACAGAATGATGGTTTGGGCTAAAGCCCCGTTGTTGCCGGCAATAAAAAACCCGGCATAAATGCCGGGGCTATTGATTTCTTATCTTTTTGCCGAAGCAGGATGGTTTATTTTGTAGGGACAGGTTCGACCTGTCCCTACAAATTAGCGACCTGTCCCTACACATCAGTTTTTACCAGGGCACAATCCTGAAGAACAGTCCCGGGCCTTCGGTGAGGACGTAGATATATCCGTCGGGTCCCTGGCGGATGTCGCGGAAGCGGGCGAAGCCTTCGAGCAGTTTTTCGGTGTGCACCACCTGGTTGTTTTCAATTTTTACGCGGTGTATGTGTTGTCCGGCCAGTGCGCCAACGAGCATGTTATTTTCCCAGCCGGGATATTGGCTGCTCGATACGAATGCCAGTCCGCAGGGTGCGATGGAGGGAGTCCAGTGCAAAACGGGGTCAATCATTCCCGGAAGGGTGGTGTCAGGTGTAATGATGGTGCCGTTGTAATTAACGCCATGTGTTGCCAGTGGCCAGCCAAAGTTTTCGCCTTTAAGGATCAGGTTGATCTCGTCGCCGCCCTGGGCGCCGTGTTCGTGACTCCACAGGTCGCGTGTAACGGGGTGCAGGGCCATGCCCTGTATGTTCCTATGTCCGTACGACCATGTCTCGGGCCTTGCCCCGGGTTCATTCACAAAGGGGTTGTCCTGTGGAATACTACCGTCATCATAAAAGCGCATCACCGTGCCGTGGTTGTTCGACAGGTCCTGGGCGGTGTTTTGGTCGCCGCGGTCGCCAATGGTGAAGAACATATAGCCTTCATCGTCAAATACTATGCGGGTTCCGAAGTGGTGGGGCCTGCCTGTGTATGGTTGCCCATGGAAAAGCAATTCGACTTCAGCAAATTGATTGCCCACCAGCTTGCCACGCGAAATGGCCGTGTTTCCGATGCCAGGACCACCTTCGGCTGCATAGGCGATATAGATCCACTGGTTTTCCTCGTATTTGGGATGCAAAACCACATCGAGCAATCCGCCCTGGCCATGGGCCCAAATAGCAGGTAAGCCTTGTATTGGCTCGGGAAGCAGTTGCCCGTCCTGGAAAATGCGCAGCCTGCCCGGGCGTTCTGCAATCAAAATGCGTCCATCAGGCAAAAAGGCCATACCCCATGGGTTTTCAAGTCCCGTGGCCAGGGTGTCGATGGTAAAACTAAGCGCTTCGCTGTCAATCAGATCAGCGGGCGGTTCCTGTTCTTTTGCCTTGCACGAAATCATGGAAAGCGAAAGAAGCAAAATAAAAAGGGTTCTCATGTTTTTTGATATTTGTTAAGGTTCTCCTATGAAAGTCAACCAGATAAATAAGGAATTGTTTGATAAAGTTCGGCAAAAAATCCTTTATATCAAAGCATTCCTTCGTTCGGGGGTCTAAAACATGATACCCTGAGATGTTACTCAAACAAGCCGCTAACCGACAAATACCTTTCGCCGGTATCGTAGCAGAAGGTCAGGATTCTTGCCCCTGTGGGTATTTCCGGAAGTTTTTTTTGCACCGCAGCAAGTGATGCCCCTGAGGAGATGCCTATGAGCAGGCCTTCGTACAAAGCTGCTTTTCGGGTAAAGTCGAAGGCTTCTTCCTGGCTGACGGTAATTACGCCATCGAGCAGGCTTTTTTCGAGCACCTCGGGAATAAATCCGGCACCAATGCCCTGGATGGGATGTGGTCCGGGATCGCCTCCGCTGATAACCGGCGAAAGGGCGGGCTCTACCGCAAAGACCTTCAGGGCGGGAAATTTCTCCTTCAATATCTGAGCAACGCCTGTTATGTGCCCGCCGGTGCCAACGCCCGTAATCAGGTAATCGAATCCTTCAGGGAAATCATCCAAAATTTCAGCGGCAGTTTTTTCGCGATGCACTTTTGGGTTGGCCGGGTTTTCAAATTGGCGCGGCATCCAGGCGCCCGGGGTTTTCTCCAGCAGGCTGATAGCCTCTGCAATAGCGCCCTTCATCCCTTTTTCGCGGGGCGTTAGCACAAACTCGGCCCCAAAAACCTGCATCAGCCGACGCCGTTCGAGCGACATGCTCTCAGGCATCACCAGGATCACCTTGTAGCCTTTTACAGCCGCCACCATGGCCAGACCGATACCTGTGTTGCCCGAAGTCGGTTCGATAATGATCCCGCCGGGTTTCAGGGCCCCGCTTTGCTCTGCATCCTCAATCATAGCAAGGGCTATACGGTCCTTGATGCTGCCACCAGGATTGTTCCGCTCAAGTTTCACCCACACCTCATAACCGCTTGGATACAGGCGGGTCAGTTTCAAATGGGGCGTGTTTCCTATCAGTTCTGTGATGTTATTTGCTTTCATGCTTGTAAGTTTAAATGATGGAATTGTTCGTGTCGTTTGTTTTATTTCCTGTGCGGATCTTCACTTCACTTTTGTGAAAAACCACCGAGTATGGGGGCACGCTTTCGGTAAGCCACACGTTTCCGCCGATTACAGAATCATGACCAATCACCGTTCTTTCGCCAAGCACGGTACTGCCGGCATAAAGGATCACATTGTCTTCGATGGTTGGATGGCGTTTTTTTGAAGCCAGCGACTTTTCAACCTGCAGGGCACCCAGGGTTACGCCCTGGTAGATTTTTACATGGTTGCCAATGTCGGTGGTTTCGCCAATGACTACACCCGTTCCGTGGTCAATAAAGAAGCTGTCGCCGATGTTTGCCCCGGGGTTAATGTCAATACCTGTCCGGCCATGCGCATACTCAGAAATGATCCTGGGCAGTACGGGCACTTTCTGCTTCACCAGCTGGTGTGAGATACGGTAAACGCTGATGGCATAGAAGCCCGGATAGGCATGGATGACTTCCTGCACACTTGCTGCAGCAGGGTCAAACTGATAAATGGCCATGGCATCCATACGCAGCTTGCTGTAAATGGCCTGCAGGGCATTGAAAAAATCAGCCACAATTTTTTCTGGCTCCTCTTTTAACAATGGTTTTATAGCGTAGAGCAGCTTTTTCAACTGCAATTCGCTTTCGCGGAAGCGCAAAAAATAGGCATCGGTGCTGCGTGGCACATCAAGCGGAAACAAGAGTTGAAACATGTCATTGATAAAGCGGTTGCTATCGGTTTTGCAAGGCATCAGGCATGGTTCGGAGATGTTGTGGTTGTAAAGCGTTTCAATAAAGGTTCTGAGATTTTCCATGATAATTCTGTTTTTGGGTTAGTAGCCAGGCACAAAAAAACCCTTTCATAGGGCAATGAAAGGGTTAATGTTGATGGAAATACATTCAATCAAAAAAACGTCCCTGGCATTGCACCAAAGGTTGCAGCACAACAACAGGACATGTGTGATTTTGATATTGTCATTCGTATAGCTTTACTCAAAGTTAAACATAAAAAATTATTAATTTGCAAGGATAACTAAATTTTTTAACCAATTTTTTATAAGGTTTATTTCCTTCTCACTCTCTCGCTCTCTCGGGGCTCACTTTCTAAGTGCTCATTTCTGATTTTTTCCGATGAGCAAAAACGCTCCTTCCTGTTCGGTAGCTTCGAGTTGTGGATCCTGAAACATGATGGCATCGAATCCTGCCTTTTTCAGTTCTTTAAACCAGACATCCCTTTTGAAAAGTCCCAGGGTGTGAATGTCGATCAGGGTTTTCAGGCGCTGGTTGTCGCGAACCAGGATAACGAAAGTCGCCTCGAAAGTGTTCTCCTCAAAGCCTGGGGCATAGTTGTTTTCCACGAAAGTTACCTCAATGCCCTTGTCGGAAACGGTGTCGACGGTGGTGCGGTTTTGCGGGAATTTTTCGGGGTCGTAGGGCACAATCACCAGCAATAATCCCTGGGGGTTCAATAATTTTCTTGCATTGACGAATACCTGCTGCATTTCTTCGGGCGAACGCAAATAGTTGATAGAGTCGGGGATAATGACCGTATCGAAACGGTCGTTCGTGCTGAAAGTACGCATGTCGCCGGTAAAGTAGCGGCATTCGGGGTTTTTCTTTCGGGCGCTGGCAAGCATGTCGGCGCTCAGGTCAACGCCTGTCACCTCGAAGTGCTTCTTTAAGTGGAAATCCATATTACCCGATCCGCAACCAAGGTGCAGCAGGGTTTTGGTGTTTCGGGTTTCGTGCTCATTGATCTTCGACGCAACATAGGCCGATAGCGGCTCATAGTCGCTGGTTCCGCTGATCATTTCCCAAACCCACTGGTAGTCATTGTATAGCTGCCACTCGCTGAGGGTGTTCTTTTGCTTTTTCATCGGTGTCAGATTTTTTCAGGCAGAACGGTTAGCTGTTAAACAAAGTTATGAACTTATTTTCAAAAGCCCTCTTTCAGCATCAATGAGTCATTTTTTAACTTAGGCAAATTATTCTCCGCATTTTTTGCGGGGAATAATGCGGGTTTTCTCCGCAAGGGCATTAAAAAACGCCCCGGTGAATTAACCACGGGGCGTCATTCATTCCGCGAAAGCGGCAGCTTTTATCTTGGCTTTAAAAAGCTGATCACCTCTTCGTTAAAGCGCTGATCGTTTTCGAACTGCAGGAAGTGCCCTGTTTTAGGCAGCATCACCAGCTTGCTTCCCTTAATGGCCTGCGCGCCCACATTGGCCACATCTATGGTTGGCCCGGGGTTGAGGAAGCGGTTTGGAATGAGGTTGTCGTTCTCGCCAAAAATGATCAGGGTGGGCTGAGTGATCTTGTCGAGGTGGTCGATCACGGGTTCATTAACCATTCCATTGACTGATTGTACTATGGCATAGCAGTATGCTTCGAAGTCGTCGGCGCTGCGCATTGCAATGCGGTCGGTAATCATAAACTCGGCATCGGCCGGCAGCTCGTAGAAATTGTATGCCAGGTTCGATACAATATCTTCCACACGGGTTAGCATTACGCCTCGCACAGTCATTACATTGCGAAACCACTGCTTCTGCCCTTCGGTGAAGTGTTCGAAGCCAGCAGGTGCGGCCAGGATAAGGCGCTTCACCCTTTCGGGATGCTTCATGGCGGCTACCATGCTTATTTGTCCGCCCATGGAGTGGCCTGCCAGCACGGCGTTTTCCAGCCCGAGCTGATCCATGAAATCTACAATAATGTCAGCATAAAAACTCATCATGCCATTATGTGGCTCTTTGGCAGAGTGGCCGTAGCCGGGCAGGTCGATGGCGATGCAGCGGAAATGGCCTTTGAGTTCTTCGATGTTCTTTTTCCATGCGGGCAGATAGGAGCCCAGGCCATGGATAAAGATAATGGTTTCGCTTCCGCTGCCCTCATCTACATACGCCAGGCTGCGGCCGTCGCTCAGGTTGGCATGATGCACCTGGTAGGGATATTCTATTTCGCTCAGGCTCGAAAGCTCGGGAAGGTCGGTGTAAGGGTGCCATTGTTTTGGGTTCATGGTCTTACATTGGTTAAAAAGCATGAGAGGCGCGAGTATGACGAAAAGTTTTAACAGATTTTTCATAGCAATGCTGAATTTGATTAAATATTAAAACATTAGCCATTTGTACACCACAAACATGGTCCATGGGTTTGTGGGCCTCACGCCCTGTATGCCTCCGTTTACGGGTGCGCTGTAACGGTTGTCGGCGCTATCGAAGAAATTGCCCAGCCACATATAGGCGCCGTGCAATTCGATGCTCATAAAAGGCCCAAGGTTGTACATAAGCGCTCCGTTAATTTCAGCGCCCAAGAAATGACCGCCGCCCTGGGGCGCTGCATTGCTAAGAGCTGCAGCAGTGCCGGCCTTTACGTTGAAGCGGTGGGGAATAATGCTACGGTTGTAATTGGCCACTGCAGCCGTTAGCCCGTAACCCATGTTCGAGAGGTCGGCCACCACAGGTGTGAAGCGGTTGACCACATTGGCGTGGGCAAACAGCAGATAGGCGCCGCTGTTAAGTGAAACTCCGCCGGGTGCCGCCCAGGTGTTGCCGGTCATAACGCCGGTGTACCGCTTGTCGTCCAGGCCGTCGTCATCGCCAGAGGCATAAATGAGTTCCATGTTCACGTTGTCCTGAAGGGTTTGCCCGTAGCGGTATCCCAGGCGCAGGTTGGCGGCAAATCCGAAGATGTCGGCTGCACTGTTAAAGCCATTTCCACGGTCAACACGCACCAGCCCGAGGTTGTAGTTAAAGTAGCCACTCATGAAAAAGCGGTCGAGCATCATATCGGCATTGCGCGAGAAGTGGGTGCCAATCCAGCCAATGTCGGCCTTGTATGGACTTGACCCGTAGCGAAAACGGAACACGCCGTTGTATTCGGTGAGCTGGCTGTTAAGGCCTTGCCCGAGTATGTTCACCCCGCCATCGCCATTGCCGCGGTCGCGCACGTAGTGCGTGGTCAGGGCGGCTTTCCATAACTTGTTGATGTGGGCTTCGTACTGAAACTCATACATGTCCACATCGTCGTCGCGAAAGGTGCTGTTTTCATAAAATTTAAACCAGCCTGCTTTAAAACGGTGGAAGTCGGCATCGCGATACAGGGTAACACCAACCGCCTGGGTGCCGAAATAGTTGAGGCGATAACCAGATGTGAGCAGCTTGTCGACAGTGGTGCTGTAAGGATTGTAGGGCGTGTCGTACATTCGCTGCAGCCCAAGATTGATCATCCAGCCGGTAGCAGGTGTAAGCTCCAGCTCAATATTTTGGGTCTGTAAGTTCACCTGGTGGCCCGACACGGCGCCTCCCTGGTTGGGTCCGGCTCCGTACGACACATCGCCCCAGGTCCAGTCAATCTCAAAGGCCATCCTCAGGGTGGCTTTCCCGTTGAAAAGGTGGGGCTGGTAAATGAAAAAGGGCACCAGGCGCTGTTCCACATAGGCGGTGGTGGCCGTGTCGGAAGTCATGGTGGTGTTGCGCCCAAACATACGACCGATCACCTGCCCTCTCAGAAACTCGGTGGTGGGGAAGAAGTTGGAAGTTACGCCCTGGTTGATGTAAAAGGCCAGGAACTGAAACTCCCGTTCAGCTTTTCTGGGCACATCGGTGTCGAACAGGGTGGTGGCATTTTGTGCCTGTAGCAGGCCCAGGGGCAAAAACAATAAGATTGGCAATAGTAATTTACGGTTCATTCGGGATCACTTTTAGGTTTAGAAAAGGATCGTGATTTGTTTTCCCAAAAGGGAAAAAGAAAAAGAGGCGGCGGAAATTCCGCCTGCCTCTCATTGGTCGTTTCTTTTAGTCCAGCTTCAGGAAAACCTGAACGTTGGATTGCCCCAATGCGCCACCGGCAGTGCTGCCAAAACCTTCTGCTGCAGTAGGAGGAGCAAAACCAAGGTTTGGAGTGGTCTGAAGCACTTCATACTTCATGCGAACAGGGTTTTCATCTGCGTAAATTTCGAAGATCCCCTCGGAGATGGCAGCATAGGGAATGCTTTGCTCCAGGGTAATGTTCCAGATGTTGCCAACACTTGACTTCTGTTGTGCGAAGGTTCCGTTGAAGGGAGTCATGACACCATCAGCATCGTATGATTCAACGATGTAAGTGAAGTCGGCTTTCATTTCGGTATAAATGGAGTCGGTAAAGAATGGCTCGCCCTGAAGCAGCAAGGCCACGTTAGTGCCCGAGGACTGCCATTTTCCAATAATGCCCACGGTCTGGTCATTGTCATCATCGCCATCTTCTTTGTCACAGGCGGCAAAACCAAAAGCTACGGCACCAATAATGAGTGCCAGAAGAAAAAATTTGTTGCGTTTCATAATTTTAATTGTTTTAAGGGTAAGAAATTAAGTTTGTTTTTATTATTAAGACGAACAAACCCGGCCATATGCTGCCTTGGGTTAAGATTCATTTTCCTTTAATTTTTTGCGGTCAATTTTCCCGGCGTGGTTCTTCGGCAGTTCATTCAGAAAAACAACGTGTTTAGGAATTTTATATTTCGCCAGCCTTTCACTGCAGTATGCTATGATTTCTGCGGCCGTTACCTTATTGTCTTTTTTGATCACGATAAAGGCCTTGCCTGTTTCGCCCCACTTGGGGTCGGGCACGCCGATTATGGCTACCTCATCAATGGCAGGATGCTTTCTCAGCAGATATTCCACCTCGGCGGGGTAAACGTTTTCTGCCCCTGAAATGTACATGTTCTTTATGCGGTCTACCACGTAAACGAAACCTTCCTCGTCCATTCGCACCAGGTCGCCGGTATGGAACCAGCCGTCCTTTATCGTTTGGGATGTGGCTGCGGGGTTATTCCAGTATCCGGGGGTCACGGTAGGGCCTTTGAGCAGGAACTCGCCCACTTCGCCTACAGGTACATCGGCTCCCTGCTCATCCACAATGCGTACCTCGTAATAGAAGTTGGGTTTGCCAATACTCCCGGCTTTGCGGGTGGCATCCTGATGATTGAGCGACATCACATTAGGGCCCACTTCCGTTAATCCGTATCCCTGGCGGATAAAAATGCCCTTTTTGTGCCATTGCTCAATGAGCGGTATGGGCATGGCCTCGCCGCCCACAATAAAATACCGCACTTTTTCAAGCTTGACTTTTTCGTAAAGCGGGTCGTCTTGCATAAGCTTTAGCATGGTAGGCACGGCCCAGAAAATGCTCATATCTCTTTGGTCGAGGGCTTTTAGCACAGCCCCGGCATCGAAAGAACGCATCATGAGGGTGTAGGCGCCATGATGCAAAAAGGGCGTTTGCAGCACATTCCAGCCACCGGTGTGGAAGGGGGGGGCGCAGTTGATGCTGCGGTCATTGGCCGTAAGGTCGAGGCGCATCTGGGTGTTGATGCTGTTCCAGAACATCATTTTGTGGGTGTAGATGCTCCCTTTTGGGAATGCAGTGGTGCCGCTGGTGTAAATAATAAACACAGGGTCATTCTCCTCAACAGGCACATTTTCAAATGCTGCATCTTGCTGCTTTTGCAGGAAGGCATCGGAGCGCTTGGCAAAATCTTCGAGCGACCGTACCTTGGTAAGTTCGCCCAGGTTTTTTATGTTCTCAAGCTTTTCGCGAAATTTTTCTTCCACGAAAGTGATCTTTGGGCTGGCATCGCCAAGCATAAACTCCAGCTCACGAGAAGTAAGCCGGTAGTTGAGTGGCACAATGATAATGCCGGTTTTCTGGGCCACCCCCAGCAAGGTAATGTATTCCAGGCAGTTTTCGGCCAGCACGGCCACTCGGTCGCCTTTGGCCAGATTCAGCTCTGTAGCAAACCAGCCGGCGGTGTAGTTACCAAGTTGGTGCAACTGCCCATAGGTAAAGGCGCGAGAGGTTTCAAACTCTTCCACGGCTACCTTTTGGGATTGGTACATGTTCCAGCGTCCAAACCAGTCGATCCAACTCATGATGCTTTTTTCTTTTGGAAGATTAACAAAATGAAAGCCAGCAATGTTGAAACCACAATGGCAGTGGATGATGCAATGGCCGGGTTTTTCACGGGACCGATCAGAAACTGGTTAAAGAAACCAAAGCTCCACCCGGCTTCGACCAGGGGCTCCAGCCCAAAGAATACGGTGAAGTGCACCACTACCGCAGTTACCGTTGCCGCAAACGGAATATGTGTTTTGACATCCTTCACAAAAATCCCGAAGATTACCGGGATAAAGGCTGCCGAGAAAAAGGCATACACCCCGTTTTGTGCCAGTATGGCTACGCTCAGGTTGGGATTCAGTATCTGCCCGCGGGCGATGAACCAAGCCACCACGCCAAGGGCAATAATGGCCATCTTGTTAATGCGAATCTGGGTAACATCTGAAAGCTTGTTTTCTCCAACGAGCGGCTTAATAATATCAGAAGTTATTGAAGTGCTCACCGATTGTATCAATCCCTCAAGGGTTGACATACCTGCCGACATTAGTCCAAGTACGACCACCAGGCCAACAACCACGGCCAGGATGTTGCCTGCAAACAACTGTACCACATACACCGGAATGATTTCATCGTTTTTCAGGGCAACCCCTTCGATGCTCAGGTCGGGAAAGGCCATGCGGGCATAAAGGCCAGCAAACACCACAAAGAAGAAGATCAGCTCAACCACAATGGCTGTTACCAGGAACTTGTTCACATCGCTTTCCTTTTTCAGCAATAGCGACTTGGTGATAATATGTGGCTGAACCACAATGGCAATACCCACCACCACCTGCGCAAAAATGATCTCATAGAAGTTACGAAACAGTGGGCTGCCTGGGTTGGTGGGTGTTGTAAGGGCAGGATCAATCTCCCTAAGCTGGGCAAAGAAACCGCCAATGCCGTCGCCAAAGAATTTAATGCCGCTGCCCAGCAAAATAAAAGCCACGACCAGCATTATGAGAGCTTGTATGGTATTGGTATATACCATTGAGTTGGCCCCGCCAAACATCATATAGCCGAACACAAATACCACCACGCCGGTAAGTACCCAAATGGGGTCGGCATTTATGGCTTTTGAAATAACACTTACGATGGCCACAAGAATCAGCACAATAAAAGTGATCAGCAGCAGCGATAAGAATGCCATGAACAGGGAGTATGGTTTGCTGTTGTAGCGCTTGCCGATCCACTGCGCCAATGTAAGGGCCTTGACAGTTTCACCGTATTTTCGAAAACTTTTGGTGAGCAGGGCAAGGCTTGCTACAGCTGCTATTGGTAATGCAATACCATAGGAGATTACACCGCTGATACCAAAGTTGGCGATCAGGCCAGGGTTGATAACGAATGTGGCTGCGCTGGTCATGGCAGCAGCCAGCGAAAGACCTACTGCATAGGGCGAAAACAGGATGTTGCCCAAGGCGTAGTCAGAAATATTCTTTATTTTTCTGGCGCCCCTGATCACAAAAAACAAGACTACCGCCATATAAAGCAGTATCAGTATCCAAGCGCCGGTAACCTGTGTTGAAGTTGCCAAAGTTTATTTTTTTAATGTTAGTACCTGAAAGCTGCGCTGGCAAAGGCCAGTCCACCGCCTGATCCAATTAAGAATAGCAGGTCGCCCCGCTTTAGTTTTCCGTTTTTATAAATTTCATTCAATGCGAGGGGTATGCAAGCCGAACCAGTGTAGCCGAAATGGTGCATCACGGTGGGTGCCTTTTCACGGGGTACGCCCAGGCGATCCATGGTTTCCCAAATGCTGTTAATGTTGATCTGGGTGAGCAGGTAGTGGTCAACATCCGCAGGTTTAACCCCAATTCTTTCGGCCAGGGTATTGGCCATCATGCTCCACATCTCCGGGTTAAGTTCTTTGGGAAATTTATGCACGAATTTCAGCAGATGGTCTTTTTCATCGAGCACTTCCTGGTTCAGGGGCTGCTTGCTGCCACCGGCATAAATGCCCATATGGCCGTAATATTCACCCTTGGTGATGAGCTGGCTGGCCAGGTATCCGCGGCCTTCTTCTTCAGAAGCCCTGAGAACCACCGCTCCTGCACCATCGGCAAAAAGCGTTACGGTCTTTTTGTCGGTCATGTTCAGGTATTTGCTCAT
The DNA here is from genome assembly GCA_002402465.1 of Bacteroidales bacterium UBA4814. Lineage (GTDB taxonomy): Bacteria > Bacteroidota > Bacteroidia > Bacteroidales > UBA7960 > UBA7960. Next base: position 10,615 of record DHFW01000020.1, on the reverse strand, counting down.
GGCATAAGCGCCCACCACCACCACGGTTTTGTAGTTCTCGTCGGCCCGTATGTATTTGGCGCCGGTGTCGAGGGCAGTTACAAAGCCTGCGCAGGCAGTGTTAATGTCGAAAGTACCTGCATTGACAAGGCCGAGCATATGCTGCACCTTCGAAGCAGTGGAAGGGCTCACGTATTCGGGAGTGTCGGTCGAGATAATCAGCAGGTCGACTTCTTCGGGCTTTACCTTGCCATCGGCCAGTGCTGCTTTTACGGCTTCTGCAGCCAGGTCGGCCACCGACTGGTCTTCGGTACACCAGCGGCGCTCATAAATCTGTACGTTCTCGGCCAGCCAGTCGCTCACGTTCTCGCCCAGCAGCTCATCGAAAAAGCTATTGGGAACCACCCTTTCGGGGACATAAGCGCCAATGGAATGTATGATTGCGTTTCTCATCCTGTGGTTTTATATGGTGATGCCGCCATCCACACTTATTACCGTTCCGTTAATAAATCCGGCCTCGTCCGATGCGAGGAAGGCATAGGTGGCCGCAATTTCTTCGGGGGTGCCCAGGCGGCTCACCGGAGTTTTATCCTTCATACCCTGTAGGATGTTCTCGGGCATTTTGGCCACCATTTCGGTGGCAATGAAGCCGGGCGCCACCGCATTTACGGTAACCCCCTTGCGGCCCAGTTCGCGGCCCAGGGTCTTGGTCATGCCAATCACACCGGCCTTGGTGGCTACGTAATTGGTTTGACCAAAGTTGCCATAGAGGGCCACCACCGAAGAAGTGTTGATGATGCGGCCATAATTGCGGGCCACCATATACTCCGAAACGGCCTTGGTGCAATAAAATACGCCGCTCAGGTTAACATCAATGACCTGCTGCCATTGCTCGGGGCTCATCTTCTTCAGGCTGCTGTCGCGGGTAATGCCGGCATTGTTTATCAGCACATCGATGCGCTGATGATTGTCGAAAACGAGTTTAGCGGCGGCTTCCACTTCTTCCCAGTGGGCGGTGTTTACTTTCATAAAGCGGGCATAGCCACCATTGGCTTTGATTTCCTTTACCAGTTCAAGTCCTTTTTCTTCGTTCAGGTCCCAGATAACAACCTGTGCGCCTTCTGCGGCGAATCGCAGGCTTGCGGCCTTGCCAATACCATCAGCACCACCGGTAATGATGACCACTTGTTCCTTAAAACGTGCCATATGTTTTGTTTTTTTATCGTTCTACAATCATTGAAATGCCTTGCCCGCCGCCAATGCAAAGAGTGGCAAGGCCGCGTTTGAGGTTACGTCGTTTGAGTTCGTAAAGCAAGGTGGTGAGAATTCGGGCTCCTGAAGCGCCTATGGGGTGACCCAGGGCAATGGCACCGCCATTTACGTTTACCTTGGCAGGATCTAGTTCGAGGTCGCGGAGCACTGCCAATGACTGCGCAGCAAAGGCTTCGTTGGCTTCCACCAGGTCGATGTCGTTTATGTTCAGTCCGGCTTGTTTCAGTGCCTTGCGGGTGGCTGGCACTGGTCCGTAACCCATAATTTTTGGGTCGAGGCCGCAGGTGGCAAAGCTTACTATTCTCGCCAGGGGTTTCAGGCCAAGTGATTCGGCTTGTTTGGCACTCATCACCACCAGCATGGCGGCACCGTCGTTTATGCCGCTGGCGTTGCCTGCCGTTACCGTGCCGTCTTTTTTGAAGGCGGGACGAAGTTTCTGCAGGCCTTCAATGGTTAATCCATGACGCGGAAATTCATCGGTGTCGGCCAGAATGGGATCTCCTTTTCTTTGGGGAATTTCCACCGGAACGATCTCATCCTTAAATCGGCCTGCTTTCTGAGCCGCTTCGGTTTTGTGCTGGCTGCTGAGGGCAAATTCGTCCTGCTCCTGCCGGCTTAGACCCCATTTTTCGGCAATGTTCTCGGCCGTAACGCCCATATGGTAATTGTTAAACACATCGGTGAGGCCATCCAGAATCATGGTATCGATCACCTGTCCGTCGCCCATGCGGTATCCAAAACGGCCCTTGGGCAAAATGTAGGGTGCATTGCTCATGCTTTCGGATCCGCCGGCCAGGGCTGCATCGTAGTTGCCAAGCATTATTCCCTGTGCTGCCAAAGCCACGGCACGCAATCCTGATCCACAAAGCTGGTTGATGGCCATGGCAGGACTTTCCTGGGGTACGCCCGAGTGAATGCCGATCTGCCGCGCAAGGTTTTGTCCGAGGCCGGCAGATAATATGTTTCCTACAATGGTTTCTCCAATCAGCGCGGGATCCACACCGGCACGCTGCAGCGTGGCTTTTGCTGCAATGGTGCCCAGCTCAACGGCCGAAAAGCCCGAAAGGACGCCGCCAAAACTGCCTATGGGCGTGCGGGCAGCCGAAACAATTACCACTTCTTGCATAGCTAAAAATTTTTGAGGATTTGCAGGTTTTTTGAGTCTACAAATTAACGGTTGCAGTGAGGTAAAGAAAAGCAGGTTTTGAACAAAAACAGGTGCGACCTTTATAATAAAATTATGAAAGCAAGTCGTAAATCACTGATATATAATATAAATTATACAAAAAAACGTGGTGCGATTTTTTCCGGCGGGTTTTTGAAGAGTTCGTGGCTCAGGCGGTCGAAGACCTCCACATCATGCACCCTCAAGTCGGTGCATAGTTCGCGCAGCAGGTAGAATTTGTGGGGGTCGGTGAGGCAGGGCAGGGTCGATTCGTAAATGGTGTTGTAGAGCTGCTCTTTCGAAATGGCCAGTTGCTTATAGGCTGCCAGCTGGTGTATCCAAATTAGGTTGGGAATATAGCCTGCCCGTTTCTGTGCCTTTTTGTCTTTTTCGAGCAGTTTGTAGCGTCGGGCCAGGGCCAGGATGTCGCGGTATTTTTCGGTTGCCAGCAAAGCCAGCATATAGGAGGAGAAAAACAGGTGCCATCGATGCTGCATGATCCCTACACGATCGGTTTGCAAGGTGGTGTGAGCGTAGCTAACCGCTTCGGCAGCCCGCCCATTGCGCCACAATGCCTGAATATAATAGGATATGAAACCTATGCGGGTGTGGGGGCTGATGGTCTTTTTTAGTTCGGGGAATGAGCGGTTTAGCAACTGCAGCGCCCCAATGTACTTCCCTTTTCTCAGCAAAACGGCACACAGGTTTACCAGGTAATACAAATAGTCGTTGCTGCGATAACGAATGGAAAGGTAACCATAGGTCTCGGCCAGGTCGAGCTCGTTGTGGCGGGCGTGCACCAACAGGCGATTGGCGTAATAATTGGCAAGAATGCGGGGTGAATAAAACTCCCCTTTTTTAAATCGTTTTTCCAGGTGTTCGAAAATCTCAATCAGGCGGTGATAGTCTTTATAGTTGTAATACAAAAACACCAGCCTTACCACCGCCAGATAGCGGTTCAGTCCATCCAGGTCTTCGTTATAAAACACTTCGAGCAGCCATTTTTCCCATTGGGCTGCCTCGGTGTCGTATTCGGCATATTGCCGCACAATATCGCGGGTGGCCTGGTGCAGGCGCTGGTTGATCGTGCGTGAATTTTCGTATTCTTCTTTGAATTTTTCCAGAAAACTGCCCGCAATCTCATAATAGTTCTGCCGCATTCGTATCAGCAGGTAATTCTGGTAATTCTGCACCAATTCGTAAAAGCGAATAAAGTAAAACCCCGGTTCCTGATGTTGCCTGATCTGATTAATGATCTTTCTCTCATCTTCGGGATCCAGGGCGTCGGTCATAATCTTACGGTCCATTTCGCTGAGCCACTCCAGAAAAACATCCACGTTAATGGCATCGAGTTTCTCGGCGATCCACTTTTTAAGGTAAGAATACTTTCGCTTATCCACTTTAAGCGAATAAGGTTTGGTTTGACCCGGGTGGTGGCTGTTGTGTGCAATGGTTTTGAGCAGGCGGATGTTTTCGTTATCCTGAAACTGATGAATAAAAAGCAGGTAATCGGCCTCAAAGGGGAGGAGCGTGGTTGCAAATTCGGAGAATTTTTTCAGGGGCCGCTGCATTAAACCCGTTTTGTAATAAGGCATAAATATATAAAAAACCTTTATAGCAAACCAAGACTAGACATAATTTTTTAATTTTAGGAAAAATTAAATATATGAAGAGAGCAGTGGTAACCGGAGGTGCCCAGGGCATTGGCAAGGCCATTTCGCTGAAGCTGATGCAGGAGGGCGTATTTGTTTTTGTGCTGGATGTGGACCAGGAAGCTCTGGAAGATTTTGCCGAAGAAGTTTCCCCGAAAGGGATGTTTTCAACCCTGGCCTGCGATGTGGGCGATGAAGCATCACTGAAAGCGGCTTTAGATCAGTGCCTGCAAAGTCCGGAAGGGATTTCTTTTTTGGTTAACAATGCCGCCATTTCGGCCAACAAAGCGGTGGAAGAGCTCAGCCTGGAAGAGTGGCGGCGGGTGATGGCTGTAAACCTCGATTCATATTTCCTTACCGTGAAATACCTTGGCCCGGTATTACGTGCCAACAAAGGTGCCATTGTGAATCTGTGCAGCACCCGGGCCTTTATGTCAGAACCCGGCACCGAAGCCTATTCGGCCAGCAAAGGCGGGGTCTATGCGTTGACCCATGCCCTGGCCATAAGCCTGCAGCCTGATGTGAGGGTGAATTGCATCAGCCCCGGCTGGATAGACACCGAGCCCTGGCAGAAAAAAAGCAAGAGGAAAACAACCGACTGGCCTCCCGAAGAACACCTTCAGCACCCGGCCGGACGCATTGGCAAGCCCGAAGATATTGCAGAGCTGGCCTGGTTCCTTTTATCCGATCAGGCTGGATTTATTACAGGCCAGAACTTCTTTTGCGATGGCGGAATGACACGGAAAATGATTTACCGCTAAGGGTTGCCTCAGTAAAGCTTCTTCTCTTCGGCCTGAATTACTTCCAGGTTGGTTCCATCGTAAATATATGCAACCACTGAGCAGAAGGTTTCTTTCCAGCCCTGGTCGAGGGCGATGCTGTAATTTTTTATGTATTCCTGCCCCTGGGCAGCCCCTGTTTCACTGAGTGGCTCACCCCAGGCACCATTAATGTCGGCACGGAGCACGTGCATGTGATAGTAGTTTTCCTGTATTCCGTTGGGGTATTGTGGGTCGTTGGTTTGCTGCGGCGACATGATATTGTCTTCCAGCAGGAATGCTGCAAGATATAATGGACCCTCAATAATTTCCAGTGCAGTCGTTTTAATGGCCACATTTAATTGCCGGCTCATCGTTTCGTAGCTGAGGTTGATTTCGATGCCTGCCTGCGGGTCTTGCTCGAGTATTTGCGAAATGGCGCCACCCCATGCCGATGGGGTAAGAATACGACTCCCGGAAAACTCGGCCCGGTTGACCATGCCCACGGGATTATACGAGATGCCAAAATAGGTGTTTATTTCATTTCCGGCCGGGGTGCGGTAGTCGGCCAAAAAGTGAGGTGCGGTGGTTCGGGCAAAGAAGCCGGCGTGTATGCTCATGATTATGAGCTGATCGCCAAAGAAGGCTTTCAGGTCGGCGGCTTCCTGCGCTCCTGCAGGGCAATTTGGGCACTGGTGCCCGGTGAACTCTTCGAGCAGCACCTTGCGTACCACCTCGCCCTGATGGCCGTTTTGGTCTGGGCCAGTCATGTATGGTTCTTCAATAATATCGCAACTTGCCAGCAAGAGGCCGAAGGCCACTAAAGAAAGTATGGTAGAGAGTTTTTTTACCATTATTCTGAAATTTTAGAAACTGCTTGTAACGCTAAGCATGAAACCATTGGATGCAGGCACTTGCCGGCATACCCCGCCCACGCAAATGATGCCCTCTCGCTGCCTTCCGTAGGAAAGGCTGAATCGGTTGGCATTTTTGCTGTAAGAGGCTCCCATAGTTAAATAATGCACGCGCAGGTCTTTGTTGTCGTTGCCATAGTTGTACTGGTCTGAGAGTGAAAAAGTCCATCGGGGTGCAATGCTGTATTCTAGCAGTGCCATGCCCCAGTTGCCCTTATCCTGCTGGGTGGCCAGGTGCTGCAATTCCCATCGGAGGCTGCGGCGGTTGGGCAATCGGTGGGTAAAATCAGCCACTATAATATGGGCGTAAACCATAGCCTTGTCAATATGCCCTTCAATCACTCCCTGGTTGTAAGTTATATAGGCGTAAGAGATCAGTCCGCGAAGGTTGCGGCTGAAGCGGCGGCTGTATTCGGCGTTGAAGTCCTGAAAATAGAGCGTGTCGCCGGTGCGGAAAAAGTCGGAGGTATATCCTTTGGTGCCGCGCTGCCCAATGGCCGTAGTGTCGTTGAGGGCTGCCTTGTGTATAGAATTTGCCACGCTGTAGTTTACCGTAAGGGTAGCGCCGTTGGCTCCTCCCAAAAAGCTTTCGCGGGGCAGTTTAAAGGTCAGTTCGCCCAGCAGGCCCATTTCTCCCCTTGCCTGGGTAGCGTAAGGATACATGCCCGAAAGGCTGTAAAGGTGCTGCCTTGTGGTTGGCGGCAAAAAGTTGATTTGCAAATTATTACTGCTGGCTGTGCGGTCGCTTCTGAAGCCCATGTTGTCGATGCGCTTGGCAGCCAGCAGCAGCCCAAAACCTTCCGAAGCCCAGGAGCCGGTAAGCATCAGCGCATTGCCATCCTTATAAATGAAATTGTTGTCGGCCGAAGGATCATTTACCTTGTAGCCGTATTCGGCGCCAAGGTTCAGGGCTCCTCTAAGGTAGTTCAGCCTTCCGGCGAAAGCGGCCACATTTTCAGGCAGGTTGAAAAGCGGGTTCTGGTCGCGCTGGTATTTGCTTACCACGCTGGCGCCCAGCAACCACTGGTTGGGGTTTTCTGCCAGGGAGGGGAAGGTCTGGTTCAGGTTCATTTCGGCATCGAAGCCGCGTACAATGCCCGGGCCTTTATCAAAAAAAAGGCGTTGCTGCCCGATGAGTCCTTTGAGTGTTACACCGCTGACTGGCCGGTATACCAGCCTGATGCCGTCCATGGCATTGTCCACACCCAGGTTGTGGTCAACGTAAGAGCGAAACACCGTTCCATTGCCAAACTGCTCATAAAAGTTGCCCAGGGTCACCTCCAGGTTGTCCTGCTGGTAAGAGGCAAAGCGATAGGGGATGCCATTGCCGCGGTAGCCCGGATCGAAGCCTAGCAGGGCGTTCTGGTAGCTTTCGTAGCGCATGCCCATGGTGAATCCCTGCCAGCTGAAGTTCAGGTTGGCAAAGGCGTTCATGCGGATCTTTTCGTCCACATCGGGGGCTTCAATAATGCTGTCGGTAAGGTAATACTGGGCATCGAGCTGAAAGTTGCCCCAAACGCGGGCACCCTGCAAAAGGCCGCCCTGATCCTGCCCGTAAACAAAAACGCCCTGCACAAGCATGGCCAGGGCAATTAAAAGAATGGCGCGTTTATTCATTTTCGAGCAGGGCTTTCAGTTTGTCGTACATTTCCCACTCCATGCCATCTACAAAAGAAGTGTGCTGGTAAACCACTTCACCCTTGCCGTTGATGATAAAGGTATGTGGCACCAGGTTTACGCCCATGGCCCTGCGAAAGTCGCCGTTCTCGTCGAGATAAAACTCAAACTCCCAGCCGCGGCCCCTTACCATGGGCAGCACGTTGGCGCGGGTGCGGGTGTCGTCGGTGCTAACGGCAATCACTTTAAAACCAAGCTCTTTCCAGTCTTCATAAATCTCGTCGATGGCGGTAAGCTCCTTGAGGCATGGCCTGCACCAGGTGGCCCAGAAACTGATTACGTAAGGCTTGCCTTCATTATCGAAGGCCGAGGTGTTGACTTCCCTGCCTTCGAGGGTCTTAATAACCATTTCGGGCAATTTGCTGCCCGCCTGGGCAAAAAGGCCTGTAACCGAAATCAGTAAAATAAGGGTGAGTAAAGTTTTTTTCATTTTTAAATCAGGCTGAATTATTTAATAATGGAAATCTTCTGGTGCAGAATATTCTTTCCGCTTTGCGCCCTGAGGACATATATGCCTTGCGGAAGATGACTCAGATCGAGCATTTGCTCGCTGGTAAATTGCTCGCTTTTGTAAACCTTTTTCCCGCCAAGGGTAAAAATGGTTATTGAGTGGATGCTTTCATTTCCTTCAGGGGAAACCCTTATTTGCCCAGCCGAAGGATTGGGATAAACCCTGATCGACCCTTCAATAATATTAAGGGTGTTGGTTGGATCGAATGGCTGCGGCGTCAGTCTGACGGCCTGGTGGATTTCGAGCGATTCAGTATCCTGGACAAAAGCCAGCACGCTAAGCAGCTCCTGGTTGAGCGAAAGCCCACTCATATCATATTGAAAGGTAAACTGGCGGGTGGTTCCGGGCGCTTCGGGCAGAAGCTGGGTGCCGTTGGCGTCGGGCAAAAAGCTGCGCATGACATAGAAAAAGTCTTTTTCGCCGTTGGAGCCCGGGGCAGTGTCGAAGTGAACCTCATTCTCAGTTACCGCCACCAGGAGGCTTATTTGTTCGCTTTCCGCGAAAGCGGCAAAATATGCCAAATCGACACTGGCATAAAGCATGTCGTTTTCGATGGCATACGCTCCCGACAAATCGAAGCCTGCATACCTTTCCCTGTCCAGGTCCATCATGGCAGGAGTAACATCGAAACTGCCGCCCAGGTAAGTTGCACCAATGGCCGACACCGGGGTGTAGGTAATGTCGTACAGCTCCTTGCGGGTGGTCTGGTCTTTGGGGTTGAACTGGAAAAGCGGGCTTCCCTCGTAATGAAGCGGGTGGTAATAGATCATGGCGTATTTGTCGAGATCTTTTTCGACCATTTGGCGCAAAACGGGCGCCACTAAAGCGCAACTGCCGCAGTTGATGCTCGAAAAGCTTTCGAGCAGGCTGAGCTGGCGCAAGGGCAGATCACTGTAAATGGCCACGGTTTTAATAAGCGTGTCACTAAAGCCCTCGGTGGAAGGGGCGCCATTCAGGCCGGTAAACCAAATTTTTAGCAAGTATTCGCCGGTTTCTTCGGGAACCCAGTGATTCCCGGCCTGGTAGTGAAACGGAAAATAGGGGTTGATGCCAATCTGATCGAAGAAAGTGGTCTGCACTTCATTCTCATCTACCTGGTAGTTTAAATATACCGATTCAAAAGTTTCGTTGCCAATGGAGGTTACGTCTCCCCGGATTAGGTATGGCTGGCCTGCCACGCTGTATGGCCCGCCAAAAAAACGGTCGTGCCGCAAAACAACTTGCTTTGGCGGGGCCTGTGAGGCTCCCGCCAAAGCAGTCATTAAAATGCTGAGAAAAAGTGTGAATCTTGTTGAATACTTGTACATTACCTGAAGTTTAGTTAACGAACGATGGAGATTTTCTTCATCGACCGCCCTGCCGGGGTAACCACTTCAAAGAAATAAATGCCTGCAGGCAATGCAGAAACGTCCATTTGAAATGATTGCCCGCTGCCAGCTTTTGAAACAAGCAGGGCGCCGCGCATATCTAAGATACGCATTTCTGCGGAGGTTTCGCCGGGAAGGCGCACATTTATCAGGTTAGACGCCGGATTGGGATATACTGCCAGACCAGGAATGTGGAGGTCGTCGGTACTTACGGTCGATAGGGTGGTGAAGGTAATGGCCGTGGGCTGGCTGTTAAAAGGCCAGGGCGAATAGTCGCTCACGGCACCCAGACCAAGGTAAACCAGCAAGTCACCATCGAGTTTTTCAACTGGTTCGATGCTTATTTGTGTCTTTTCTTCATTGATATCGGCTGTAAAGGGAATCGCGGTACCATTTTCGTCGGTTTCGTGCATCTGAATCAGGGAACCAATGCTTTCAGTTGTAATTTCACTTCCATCGGTATGGCGAACGGCCTGGTCAAAATCAATAAGGATAACGGGGTTGAGGCTGATGTCGGTTGCGCCATTTTCAATGTTAAAAGTAGCCATTGGGCTGCCTGCTTTCTTCATGTTGGCGACTTGGTAAACCTCCCTGGTGGCATGATTCTGTACAAAAACGACCACCTTCAAATCTTCCATTTCTTCCACGAAAGTGGCCGACATATTAAACGTATGCGTTATATGGTATGGCTCCAGTGCGTTGAGGCTGGCTGCTGCGCCATTGGCACCGGGCAGCATTTTCATCATGACATGTTTAAATGAGGTTTCACCGTTGGAACCTACGTTGCCGGTGGTAGTGCCTTCAATCACCACCACGTGCACCCTTGTTTCCGGAAAATCGGCGTAGGGCATGATGTTCGCATCAATCATAATGTTGTTGCCTTCGGCAGTGTAAAAGCCATCGATGGCCATAAAGGAAGGGGTTGCTTTGGCCGCCTGGAAGGCGTTGTTCACGGCTGCGGAGCTTGTTGCCACACGCTTGCCGTCAGCAAATAGATCGGGTACGCCCGAAACACCATAGTATCCGCGGCGGGTACCGCCTTCGGCAGTGAAGTAGGGGTCGCCTGGCGCTGGCCAACTCATCTGGTATTTGATCAGGGCCAGCTCATCCTGGTTTTGCTGGGTGAAGTTGTTGAAAAAGCTTGAGTTGAAAGTGAAGCAGGGCGCACAGGTAGAGCTGGTAAACGACTCGAACATGGGCAGGCGCTGCGTTGCCTGGTGAGCAACGTGAATAAGTTTTGATGCCAGGTTATTCTCGGCCACATCGTCTTCTTCCTCTCCATTGATGTTCGAAACCAGTAGTGTCCGACTAAAATTCTGA
>DHFW01000055.1 GCA_002402465.1 Bacteroidales bacterium UBA4814 | reverse complement strand
CCCTTGGCTATGCGGTTGGCAAAGCGCCCGGCAATTACCCCGAAATAGGGGTGGTCTTTAAGGTAGCCTTCCAGGCTTGGAAACCCTGCCATAATTTCATCGGGTTTTCCGTTTCAGTCGGGCATTTTTATGGAAGTGATAATTCCGCCACAGTTGGTAAGGACAATCGTGAGCCCGTTTTGGGTTTCAATGCTTATCATCCTGGCTTCTCGACCGACGGGCGATTTTCCGAAAAGGGTGTCTTGTAAAAGCATGTTTTATTAATATGTTTCCGGAAGAAATTAATTTATGCTCTCGGTTTGGTCATGATGGGTTTTCCGCTTAAGCGGGATGGTAAAACTCTTTCAGACCTTTAGGTTTTGGGCGGCCCTTTTGATGCGCTCCAGGCTTTCACCTCTGCCCAGAATTTCCATAATGGCGCTCAGGTCGGGGCCCATGCCGCTGCCTACCAGGGCAAGGCGCAGCCCGGGCATTAATTTTCCGGCACCTATTCCGTTGTCTTCCATGAATTTTTGAATCAGGGCATGTATGTTTTCGGATGTAAAAGGCTCGGCGCTTTCCAGAAGTTCTGCAAGGCTCATCAATATGCCCGGGGTGTCTTCTTTCCAGCGTTTTTTGGCAAAAGCTTCGTCATATTGCGAAGGTGGTTCGAAAAAGAACGCCGACTGCTCCATGATTTCATGCACAAAGTTGGCCCTTTCGCGCATCAGGGCAGCGATTTTCGGTAATTTATCCGGGTTGGTATGGATGCCCTTTTGGTTGGCTATAACCTGCATTCTTTCGGTGATGGTTTGCAGTGGCTGGCTTTGCAGGTATTGATGATTGAACCATTTGGCTTTCTCAGGGTCGAATTTCGAACCTGATTTTCCTACCCTTTCCAGGGAAAAGGCCTCAACGAGTTCTTTCAATGAAAAGATTTCCTGATCGGTGCCGGGATTCCAACCCAGCAGGGCCAGCAGGTTTACAAAAGCCTCAGGAAAATAGCCTGCTTCGCGGTAACCACTCGATGTTTCGCCCGACTTGGGGTCTTTCCACTGCAGTGGAAAAACAGGGAATCCAAGACGGTCGCCATCGCGCTTGCTGAGTTTTCCATTGCCATCGGGCTTGAGCAGCAGGGGCAGGTGGGCAAACTGCGGCATGCTGTCTTCCCATCCAAGGCTTTGATAGAGAAGCACATGAAGCGGGGCCGATGGCAGCCACTCTTCGCCGCGAATCACATGGCTGATTTGCATCAGGTAGTCATCCACCACATTGGCCAGGTGGTAGGTGGGCATGCCGTCGCTTTTAAAAAGCACCTTGTCGTCGAGCTGCGAAGAATGCACCGTTACTTTGCCGCGAATCAGGTCTTCGAGTACAATCTCCTCGTTCTCCGGTATTTTAATGCGAATCACGTAGTTTTCGCCCGAAGCCAGCCTTTGTTCCACTTCTTCTCCCGAAAGGGTGAGTGAATTTTTCATGCTGAGCCTGGAACGGCTGTCGTATTGCGGGTTGCCGCTTTTTTCGGCTTCGATGCGCTTGCGCATGGCTTCCAGTTCTTCGGGAGTGTCGAAGGCATAATAAGCCCGGCCGCTTTCAATCAGTTGCATGACATACTGCCGGTATAACCCCTGGCGCTCGCTCTGGCGGTAGGGGCCAAAGGCATTTTCGGTGCCAGGACCTTCATCCCAATGAATGCCGCACCATTGAAGTGATTCCATAATGTATTGCTCAGCACCCGGCACATAGCGGTTCTGGTCGGTGTCTTCGATGCGCAGGAGGAAGTCGCCGCCATGCTTTTTAGCAAACAAATAGTTATACAAAGCCGTGCGTACGCCGCCCATGTGGAGGGGGCCGGTGGGGCTGGGTGCAAATCGTACTCTAACTTTCGACATAATATTTCTTTTTTTTGAGATCAGATAAAATAACAAACCCTGATAATGAGGGCAATGCCAAACAGCACCAGACAAATGCCCACAATGCGGTTGATAATGGTAAGCACCCTGGCATTGAGGTATCGCTTTATGCGGTGGGCAACAAACACTTTAAAAAGGTCGGTGAGAAACACCGCGCTGATGGTGCCCGCAAAAAAGACCAGGATTTCGCTGGAGGGAATGCCGTATTTGGAAGTGACCACCCCCATAACCCCAATCCAGAAAAGAAGCAGAAAGGGGTTGAAGATATTCATGAAAAAACCTTTCATAATATATTTCAACACGCCGGTTCCGCTTACGCGGACCACTATGCTGACCGGGGCGGGCATCACGTATTTCCGGGTAAAGGTTACCGCACCAATGCCCATTAAAATCAATCCCCCGACTACCCCGACGGTAATTTCGTTTCGCTGGTTCTGGAGTATTTGCAGAGCGCCCAGGTAGCTCAGGACAATCAGGGTCAGATCGCTGAGGGCTATGCCGATGGCAAACTGCATACCCGATGGAAAGCCACTGTGAATACTGGTCTGCACCAGCGAGATGAACGATGGCCCGATCAGAAACGCAAGTGTTACCCCCAAGATTAATCCTTCAATGAGTGCGGACGTCATGGAATCTTATTCTGCCCTTTTTTGTTCAACGTAGGTTTCCCATTCTTCCAATAAGGCTCCTTTTATTACGCGCGGAAATTTGTTCTGGGCGCCTTCTTTGCCTTTGAGTTTCATCCAATTGTAAAAAACGCTGGCAGGCAGCACTTCCACAATCACATCCTTTATGGCTGCGATGCGTTCCACACGGTAGTCGTCGTTCAGTATTTTCAGGTTTTCATCAATGGCTTTGCGCAAAACTTCAGTGTCGACCGGACTGTTGGAGCCGATAAACCACTTGTGGGCAAACATGCTGTCGTATTTTATGCCGGCCACAGTAAACTCACGCACCTCGATGTTAAGCTGGTCTTCGGCCATTTTCACGGCCATATTCATATTTTCCTGCGACAGATGCTCCCCGCAAAGGTTCAGGAAATGCTTGGTGCGGCCGGTAATCACAATCTCGCTCAGTTCCTTGCTGGTAAACTTAATGGTGTCGCCAATGAGGTAGCGGTAAGCTCCGGCGCAGGTGGTAAGTAGAAGTGCATACTCTTTGCCTTCTTCCACCTGACTTATGGTTAGGGTTTCAGCATCGGGTTTCAGGTTGCCCATCTCGTCAAAATTCGAACTGTTGAAAGGCACAAATTCATAAAACAGGCCGTTGTCGAGCACCATTTGCATGCTGTTGGTGTTGGGCCTGCTCTGAAACGCAATAAATCCTTCCGAAGCCAGGTAAGTTTCAATGTAGGTGATGGGCTTGGCGAGGAGCTTTTCAAATCCATTCACGTAAGGGGTAAAAGACACTCCTCCATGCACGAAAATGCTAAGATTAGGCCAAATCTCGTGTATGTTGTTGAGTTGATAATGGGCAATGATTTTTTCGATCAGAATCTGCCACCAGGCAGGAACACCCACAATAACGCCAATGTCCCAGTCTTTTGCCTTCAATACTATTTCATTGAGTTTGGTGGTCCAGTCTCGTTCCTTCGAAATGCGTTTTCCGGGTTTGTAAAAATGCTCAAACCAGAATGGGATGTTTTTTGTGGTGATGCCCGACAAATCCCCTTCAAAATAGGTGCCGTTGTATTGCAAATGGGTGCTGCCCCCAAGCATTAATATTCCTTTCTCAAAAAAGGATTGAGGAAAATCGTAGCGGGCCAGCGAAAAGATTTGGCGTATGCTGGTTTTTTTTATTGCCCGCAGCATGTCGTTGGTCACCGGTATGTATTTGCTAGAGGCTTCTGAGGTGCCCGAACTCAGGGCAAAATATTTCACTTTCCCGGGCCAGCAAACAAAAGGTTCGCCATTGAGCGAGCGGAACCACCAGTCGCGGAAAATGTGGTTGTAGTCATATAGCGGTACCCTTTTTTGAAAGTCATGTACCAGGTTTTTCGACCTGTGCAGCTCGCTGAAGCCGAAATGCTCGCCAAAGGCTGTGCTTGAAGCCCTTCGGATAAGCTTCTTAAGCTCCTTGCGCTGCGCCGCTTCGGGTTCTTTGTTGCTGAATATTACTGGCATCTTGCTGCGCAGCTCAATGGCGCGCTTCACTACTGAGCCAAGTATGGGTGATCCTAAAATGGGCATGAGTGTTTGTTTTTATGGTTTGCAAAAGAAAGCTTTTGGTTTCATGCCCCGGCTTTGTCTATCCAGTCTTTTACCTCCTCAGGCTTTGGGGCGGGCACGTCCATTTTCAATTTTTTGCGCAGTCCGCAAAGCTGGTTAAACACCTTGTTGGGGTTGGCATCCTTGAGGGCTGCCGGCTCAGCAAAGCCTGCTTGCTGAAGCACCGGAATCCAGATTTCCGGCACGCCGATGGCTTCAAAGAGTTCGTTGTGTCCTGTTGCGGTCGAGGTTTTCTCAGGCCTCATTTGCGGGAAAAAGAGCACATCCTGAATGGAAGGGCTGTTGGTCATGATCATGCTTAGGCGGTCGATGCCAATGCCCAGACCGGCGGTGGGTGGCATGCCGGTTTCAATGGCCCGCAAAAAATCTTCATCGAGTACCATGGCTTCCGGGTCGCCGCGTCGACCCAGCTCAATTTGCTCTTCAAAACGCTGCCGCTGATCGATGGGGTCGTTGAGCTCTGAGAAAGCATTACAAATCTCCTTACCGTTGCAGATGGCCTCAAAGCGCTCCACCAACCCGGGCTTGCTGCGGTGTTTCTTTGCCAGGGGTGACATTTCCACCGGATAATCGGTAATGAAAGTGGGTTGGATCAGCTTCGACTCGCAGAATTCGCCGAAAATCTCATCTATGAGCTTTCCGCGGCCCATACTTGGGTCGGTTTCCAGGCCAAGGCTATTGGCAAAGGCACGCATGGCGGTTTCGTCCATTTCAGAAATGTCTGTTCCGGTAAAATGCTCAATGGCCTCATACATGCTGAAGCGTTTCCAGGGCCTTTTGAAATCGATTAAGTGCTCACCCACCTGCACTTGTGTCTTGCCGTGCAGGTCGAGGGCAATTTTTTCAATCATTTCTTCCACCAGGTTCATCATCCATTCGTAGTCGCGATAGGCTACGTAAAGTTCCATTTGCGTAAACTCCGGATTGTGAAAACGGCTCATGCCTTCGTTGCGGAAGTCCTTGGCAAACTCAAACACTCCGTCAAAACCGCCGACAATCAGGCGCTTTAGATAGAGTTCGTTGGCAATGCGCAGGTAAAGGGTAGTGTCGAGGGTGTTGTGATAGGTCTTGAACGGCCGGGCTGCGGCTCCGCCATAAATGGGCTGCAACACCGGGGTTTCAACCTCCAGGTAGCCCTTGTTGAGCAAGAAGTTGCGCATACTCTGCACCAGCCGGGCGCGCTTGCGAAAAGTCTCTTTCACCTCGGGGTTCACGATCAGGTCGAGGTGACGCTGGCGGTAGCGCTGTTCCGGATCGGTAAAGGCATTGTAAACGGCCCCGTCTTTCTCTTTTACCACAGGCAGGGGGCGCAACGACTTGGTCAGAAGCTTATATTCCTTTACATGAATGGTGATCTCGCCCATTCGGGTTACAAACACAAAGCCTTTCACCCCTATAATGTCGCCAATGTCGAGCAGGCGTTTAAATACCACATTGTAAAAGCTCTTGTCTTCGCCGGGACAAATTTCGTCCCGGTTAAAATACAGCTGAATGCGACCGCTGTCATCCTGCAGCTCTGCAAACGAGGCGTTACCCATAATCCGGCGGCTCATGATGCGGCCGGCAAGGCTCACGTCCTGGTAAAGGCTGTTGTCCTTAGGAAAGTTTTCGAGAATATCTTTAGCGGTTGCATTTACTTCAAAGCTTTCGGCGGGGTAAGGATCTATGCCTAGCTGGAGCAGCTCGTTGAGCGCATCGCGGCGCATCTGCTCCTGTTCACTTAATCTGATACTCATTGGTTTTGCTTTCTTTTTTAGAATCGAGTGCAAAGATACGGAATATAATATTTTTTTGGCGCTTCGAGGCTTTAAGTGTATGCCACTTTCGTGTAAAATCCTGGTATAAAATTTACGGATGTGGTCATTATTCTGGCCATAATTTGCGCTGTTTTCAGGTAATTCGTTTATTTTTGCCTGGTAACCCTATTGCCTCCTTTAACCAACGCATTATGGCCCGCACTGTAAGCCTGGTTTTTCTGGTTCTTTTTTCCCTGCAAGCGGCAGCCCAGCAGCCAAAATTCTCAAGACTGAAAATTAATATGGAGGGGCGCGAGCTGGCCGAGCTTGGAAAGCTTGGTATAGCGCTGCAAGGGCTCCAATACAAGCCCGGGCAATACGTGATTGGCGAATACAGCGACATTGAGCAAGCACAAATTGCTGGCGCCGGTTTTCTGTATGAAGTGCTGATTGATGACATGGCTTATTTTTACCAGGCCCGCAACGCCGGCCTCGACAAGTCTTCCATTGAGGCATCATGGTGGGTGAGCCAGCCTGAAAAGGCTTATCAGACCCCTGCCAACTTTTCCCTTGGGAGCATGGGTGGTTTTTATACTTACCAGGAAATGCTTGCCGCCATGGAAAATATGCGGGCTCAGTTTCCTGAACTTATTTCCGCGAAAGCGGCCATAGGAGAGACCACAACCTTACAGGGCCGCCCTGTTTATTGGATGCGCATTTCCAGCAGCCCCGATGTGGAACAGGACAAGCCCAAAGTGCTTTACACGGCCCTGACACACGCCCGAGAGCCCTTATCAATGCAACAAATGATTTACCAGATGTGGTACTTGCTCGAAAACTATGGTGGCGAGCCCGAGATTACTTACCTGGTAGATAACATGGAGATGTATTTTATACCTTGCGTGAACCCTGATGGCTACATTTATAACCAGCAAACCAACCCCAACGGGGGAGGCATGCACCGAAAAAATATGCGCATTAATTCTGACTACAGCACCGGGGTGGACCTGAACAGGAACTTTGGCTATATGTGGGGCTTCGATAATTCAGGTTCTTCGCCAACTCCCAGTTCGCAAACCTTCCGCGGTACCGCCCCGTTTTCCGAGCCTGAAACCCAAATTGTGAAGGAGTTTGCCGAAACTTTCGATTTTAGCCTGGCCCTGAACAACCATACTTATTCTGACTTGCTTATATACCCATGGGGATACCAGAACCAGCTTACACCCGATGGGGAAGTGTTTTCGGCCTTTGCCAGCCTGCTCACCCGCGAAAACAATTACACCTTCGGCACCTGCTACGAAACGCTGAGTTACTTTGCCAATGGCGGCTCCGATGACTGGTTCTACGGTGAGCAGCAAACCAAGAACAAGGTGTTTGCTTTTACGCCTGAGGCAGGAAGTCCTGCCGATGGTTTCTGGCCAGCCATGAGCCGCATTGAAGAAATTTGCGCCGGACATACCGGCATGAACCTTTACCTGGCTCGCCTGGCACTATCCTATGCCGAGGTAGCGTTTCGGTGCGATCATTTTGTAGAAAGCCATGAGTTTTCTCTGCCTTTCGAAATTAAAAACTATGGCCTTGAAAGCCAGGCCACGTTTACCGTTTCTGTTAATCCCATTAGCCCGCTTATTACCAGCGTGAGTGAACCCATGGTGTTCGAAAATCTCGACCTGCTCGAAACAGCCAATGGTGCGTTTCAGGTTAGTCTTCACCCGGCTACTTACGATGGACTCATGTTCGATTTTGAAGTGCTGCTCAACAATGGCGCCTTTGTGCGGCGCGACACCCTGAAATATACCTTTGGCGAGCCTCCTGTGCTGTTTGCCGATCCGTTTCAATCTGCCCAAAACTGGACCGGGGGCACCTGGGGCCTTGATGCCGCACATTATGTCTCGGCACCCTACTCCATGTCCGACAGCCCTGGCGGGCAATACGGCAACAATGTCAACAACCAGCTTACTCTCGTGCAAACCATCGACCTGACCGACTTTGATGGTGCATTTGCGGAATTCAAAGCCCGCTGGGATATTGAAACCAGCTGGGACTACGTGCAGTTTTTGGTTTCAGAAAATGGCGGAAACACATGGGTGCCAATGGCTGGAAACTATACTGTCACCGGTTCATCTAATCAGGACGCCGGAAAACCGATTTACCATGGCATCCAAAGCAACTGGATCAGCGAGCGGATCGACCTTGGCGCCTTTGCTGGCAAAGAAATTAAAGTCCGTTTCAGGCTGGTTTCTGATGCAAGCGTTACCCGCGATGGTTTTTATTTCGACGATTTCCGAATTATTGCCAGTCAGTCTTTCGAGCCCCAGCCTCCGGTTATTACCGGACAGGAGCCACTTACTATCCTGATGGCCGAAAGCTTCACCATGGATATGGACTGGATTTTTGTGGAGGACAACTTCGTGAGCTATCCACAAGGTCATGCATTGCTTGTTTTGCCCGGCGAAAATTATGAAGAGGATGGGCAGACCATTATTCCTGATCCTGAGTTTTTTGGCATGCTGCAAGTAATGGTGAAGGTTAACAACGGCTTGTTCGAAAGTGAAGTGTATCCCTTTCAGGTAGAAGTACTCAATACCATGAACTCCGGACTGGAAGTTTCTGCTTCCCCGCATGTGTATTACGACCAGAACCGCAACGGCCTGGTCATTGTTGCTCCTGATGGAATGGGAGAACAGACGTTCTTGCTTTCAGTTATTGACATGCAAGGGCGCCAGTTACTCAGGAATGAATTATTAATTGGCCCCGGACAGCATTTTAAACCTTTGCAGATTAAACCGGGAATCTATGTTTTTGAGCTGAAAGGTAAAGAAACCCTTTCGGGAAAATTTCCGGTATTCTGATTTTTATCATAAAACATTTGAACTTTGGCACGCCGACAACATTCCCTGTTTAATAAGGTCATCGAAAATCTTACCATTACCGGTTTTGCTGCCGAAGGCAAAGCCATCACCCGGGTAGGGGAGGCGGTGGTGTTTTTAAATTATGGTGCTCCTGGCGATGTAGTGGATGTTCGAATTAAGAAAACCAAAAGAAATTACTTTGAAGGTGATATTGTAAAGATGCATCGACCTTCGCCCGACCGCGCAGAGCCCTTTTGTGAGCATTATGGCCTTTGTGGCGGTTGCAAGTGGCAGCACCTTGATTATCAAAAACAGCTCTTTTACAAACAGCAACAGGTAATCGACAGCCTGGAACGCATCGGAAAGGTTAAACCGGGTGCTTATGAATTGATACCCATAGCCGGATCAGAAAAATCGATATTTTACCGCAACAAGCTGGAGTTTACTTTTTCAAATAAACGCTGGCTTACAAAGGAAGACCTTTACTCGGGGCAGGAATTTAAGGATATGAATGCCCTGGGTTTTCATATTCCCGGACTGTATGACAAGGTGCTCGACATAAACAAATGCTGGCTGCAGCCCGATCCTTCCAATGCCATTCGCCTGGCGGTAAAAGAGTTTGCCACGCGGCACAACCTGACTTTTTATGATATAAGGCAGGATAAAGGTTTCCTGAGAAATATTATTATCAGAAACAGCACCTGCGGCGAGGTAATGGTTTCGGTGATCTTTGCCGAAAACGACACCGAAAAGACCGGTTTGTTGCTGGGCTTTATCCGCGACAATTTTCCTGAGGTCACTACATTGGCATATTTTATTAACAATAAGCAGAACAGCAGCATCCACGATTTGGAACCAGTCATTTTTTACGGAAAACCCTACATACTCGAAGAGATGGAAGGGCTGAAGTTTGCCGTGGGCCCCAAATCTTTTTATCAGACCAATGCCCCGCAGGCATATCGCCTGTATTCCATAGCCCGCGATTTTGCCGGTCTGGAAGGTCATGAAGTGGTGTATGACTTATACACCGGTGCAGGTACCATTGCCCTGTTTTTGGCCAGAAAAGCATCAAAGGTGATCGGGATAGAATACGTGGAAGAGGCAGTGGAGCATGCGCGCCAGAATGCTGCCTCAAACGGCATAACCAATAGCCTGTTTTTTGCTGGCGACATGGCCAGGGTGTTCAACGAAGAGCTGCTCGACCGCCATGGCTATCCCCATGTGGTGGTCACCGACCCGCCCCGGGCCGGGATGCACCCCGAGGTGGTGAAGCGCATTGCACGAAGCGGCGCCGACAAAGTGGTGTATGTGAGTTGCAACCCCGCCACACAGGCACGGGATATCGAGCTGCTGAGCGAGAGTTACCACTTGGTAAGAGTGCAGGCCGTCGATATGTTTCCGCATACCCACCATGTGGAAAGTGTGGCCTTGCTGGTGCGCAAAGGCACAAAAAAATAACCTCCGTGGCTGCCATTTACCGAACAAGCGCCTTACAAACTTGTTTATGCTTCAGACCCTTCAATTTCTGACATATGAAAACTGCGCTGGTAATTGGCGCCACCGGGTTGGTGGGATTTCAACTGACAAAGCAATTGCTTGAAGACAAGTATTTTGCAAAAGTGGTGGTGTTCACCAGGAGATCAACCGGTTTGGTTTCGCCAAAACTCGAGGAGCATCTCATAAATTTTGATCAGCCGGAGCAATGGCAGCACCTGGTAAAGGGCGATGTGTTGTTTTCGGCCCTGGGCACTACCCTTGCAAAGGCCGGTGGCAAAAAGGCGCAATACAAAGTTGATCACAGCTACCAGTATCAGTTCGCTGCTGCAGCGGCCCGAAATGCCGTGCCGGTTTACGTACTGGTGTCTTCGGCCGGGGCAAACCCCCAAAGCCGTACATTTTACATGCGCATGAAGGGTGAGCTGGAGCGCAATGTGAAAGAACTGCTGTTTTCATCCATCATTCTTATCAAGCCGGGCCCCCTTCACGGAAAAAGAAACGAAAATCGCATCGGAGAAAATCTGGGCATGGCTGTTATCAGGTTTTTTAATGGCCTGGGACTTCTCAGGAAATACCGTCCCATTGCAGGCGATGAAGTGGCCAGGGCTATGATACAATCCTTCAAAAGAGCCACTCCGGGTGTGGCAGCCTTCGAACTCGACGAATTGTTTTTACTGGCAAAAAGTTAAGCGCAAATAAACTTTTCTTACCTGATAATTATCTTTTCCAACCCGGTTTCATTGCCTGAGGTAAGCCTTATTAAATAAATGCCAGCGGGCTGATTTCTAAGGTCGATGTTTAGCATAGGGTCGGAAGCGGAGGACGCAATAATCTTCCGGTAAATCACCTGTCCGTGAATGGTGGTTACGATCAGTTCCGTTTCAGCTCCTGAAGCGGGCATGGTCAGCGTAACATGGCCATCAGAGGGGTTGGGATACACCATAAATCTCAGGTTCTGCGCTGGCTCTGTAACACTTACCGTGCTGTTATACTGGAACCGGTAATAGCCTTCGGGTGCTACCAGAGGCTTGGTGCTGGTTTTTCCATTGCCATTAGTGGCGCTGAAATAGTAGGCTATCTGGGTGCTGTAATCCTGCACCGGAATCCATGCCCTGAAAGTATCGTTTTCAAGAATCATTTCTTCCTCCCAAAAACCCAAGGCCAGATCGGTAGTCCAGAAAAGGGTGGCGGTTTCAATGCCTGAGTGGCTTGTAATGCTTGCCTTTACCTCAAACGACTCCTGCCAGGCAGAAATGGTGTCGGGGCTGGCGTGGGCAAACAATATGGGGTCTTCAGCGGCAATTTCGCGGACGATACAATGAATGGCACCACTGGCACTGATTACATTGTCCATATTAATGCCAACAATTTCGTAACCCGGCATGGCATCCTGGTAAATCTGCAAGGCCTGGGTATCGAGGTAGTGGCCGTAAGTGGGCACCAGCACCAGGTTATTCAGGATAATTGAATTGGTATAGGTTCGGTATGAGGCGTTGGGCGGGTAATTGCCCGATGAGCTGGGAACCATGGGAATCCTGACCACCTTATACGGACGGTTATAAACGCTCATATGGTTGTTGAGCAGATTCTGCAAATTCGACTCAATATAGGGCCCATCGGAAACACCCGTGGGGAACTGACCAACCAGGAAAGTTTCCTCGTTAAGCAGTTTCATGTGCATATCGATGTGGCTGATGTTGTCATAGGGTAGCTCAGGCATTTTAATGTAACGGTCGATTCCCAGGTAATTCAGCATGATATTGTCAATCTGCGCTTCAGTGAGGTTGCTGTTTTCTGTTAATATCAGTTCTGATGAAAAACCCGACCCAAATCCATCGAAAATGAAGTTTCCTCCGGTGGCAGTCAGCCGGTTGGGGTTGGTAGTCATTTGGAAAAAGGGCAGCGAGAAGTAATTGGCCAGCACGCCCGGAATCAGGTTGTCGCTGGGCCGCGGGCGGTTATACACCCAGTCGACAAAAGCCAACTGGTCGCCATCGGCAAGGTAAATGCTCTGCGGGCCGTAGTCTCTGATCCACACTGAATTAAAAGCGGCCTGAATGAACACGATATTGTCGAGGGGTACATTGCCAGAGGTAAGATAACTCTGCGCCTGAGAGGGGTTAGAGCAGATGATATACACCGTTGTGGCAGTTCGCGCATGCCTTACAATCTCACGAAGTTCGGCAGAGTAGGCGGCCCAGGTAACAACCATGCCTTGCACTTCTTCATACTCACCCGGCGTTCTTGGCAGTGATGAAGGGGGAGTTACCTGCTTTCCGGCGGGCAGCTCATCGAGGTATTGCTGAAATATTTCCTTTTCGGCTGCGGTCATCCATTTTGGGAGCGGATCCTGGGCAGCAACCCTCTGGGAGAATAAAATGAAGTGCAAAATGGCAATTAAAAGGTAATGGTAGGATTTCATTTAGTAAACGTATTTTTCAGGCGCAGGGCAGGAAGTTTTTATTTTTTTTGGTAGGTCAGGAATTGAAAATGCAGTAAAAATTGGGCTTTGAGGTTTGCCTGTCAAAGTTACACTTACTTTTTTAAAAATGTGACCCGGTTACCTGATTTCAAAACTGGTGTAGCCGCAGGGCGGCTGAGGGTTCATTTGAAACCGGGTTACTTTGGCCCAGGCCGGGCCTTGACTGCACCAAAGGCTGAATCTTTCCATGGCCTCCTCCTCGCCTTCAGCTTCAATGTAAACGCTGCCGTCGGGCATGTTTTTTACAAAGCCGGATACACCCGTTTCCCGGGCTTTGGCCTGGGTGTAATACCTGAAGCCCACTCCCTGCACTCGTCCTTCTACCTTTATCTGAAAAGCTTTCTTCATGAAGCCGAGCTTGTTTAAAATGGAATTACCTTTTCCACCCGTTTGTTTCTAATAAAGCTGCTTACAATAAGCCTGGCATCGCGTTCGTCGTTGGCTGTCTTCAGCACCTCGGCCAAATTGCCTGGTGTCATAGCCTGCATCTGTCCGGGCTCGGCATAGCCCATGGCACTAAGTTTTCCTCCTTCAATTAAGATCAGGAACTTTTCTCCGTAATTGCGGCCTTTGTCAACCACAATCACATTTTGAGCGGGCATCGAAGCACTTGCAATAGCTTGTTCCACACGCAGATTGTAACTTTGCGGAGGTTCTAGTCCGAGGCAGGCACCCCGGCATTGCTTCACAGCATATTGAAAGCAGGCACCACTGGTGCTGAATAGTTCGCTAAGGTTTTGGCAAAGCTGATGTTTTTCCACAAGGCGGAAAAGAAAATCACGTCCCATTTCGCGGTTAGAAAAGCTGGCCACCGGGATTTGTCTACTGTTGGTTTTGTCGATCTTCAGGTTAAGGTATCCTTCCTGATCTGTAAAGCTGAAAAGGCCATAATTAAAGAAGCTTCGCCGCTGGCGCCGGTTGAAAAGGGGCTGGTGGCGCTTGATCTCCTCCGACTCGAGCAATAGTGCAGCCAGTTCGCTACCGGTTTCTTCAAAATCGACCCGCCGCACCTGTCCGGCCATCTCCAGGGCTTTCTGAGATCGGGCCGAGGAAAAGTGACTCATCACCCGTTGGCGTATGTTTTTGCTTTTACCGACGTAAATAATATCGTTCTTCTCGTTGAAGAAATAATACACCCCGGCTTTGGAAGGGAGATTGTTGAGTATTTCGACCGAAACCGACGAATGCATGGCCGTCCGTCCGTTGAAGGTGCCCGGAAAACCGTTCAGGAATCCTTCCGGATGCTTTTGCAGCAGCAATTCGAAAAGTTTTACCGTTGCCATGGCATCGCCGGATGCACGGTGGCGGTTGTCTATCCCGATATGAAGATCCTGGCAAAGCCTTCCCAGACTGTAGGAAGTTTTTCCCGGGATGAGCTTGCGGCTGAGTTTTACCGTGCAAATGTTGTTGCGGGTAAAGTCGTAGCCCAGGCTTTTAAATTCGTTGCGCACAAAGTTATAGTCAAAACTTACGTTGTGGGCTACAAACACGGCATCGCGCGTAAGCTCCACCAGGTCTTTGGCAATCTCGTAAAAACGGGGTGCGCGGGCTACCATTTCGTCGGTAATGCCCGTCATGCGCGAAATGAAAGGAGGGATTCTGCGCTCGGGATTTACCAGGGTGCTGAATTCCTTCACCACTTTGTTGCCATCATGCAAAAAGACGGCAATTTCGGTTATCTTGTCGCGGTAAGGATTTCCTCCGGTGGTTTCAATGTCGATAATAGCGTACATGCAAAGCTGGCACAAAATTTCCTTCAAAAATAATGCTTTTTACAGCGTCTTTTTCCAAAGGTTTCCGGCAGATGCATTATTTCTTGGGGGCCTGTGCTACTTCGATGGCCCTGCCTGATGGCTGCGTGGCGTTTTTAACGATTCGCCGGGTGGAGCCGTCGGCCAGCGAAAGCAAGTACAAGTCGTTTTGCCGCTGGCTGGGGGTTTCTTTTCCCGAAAATATTACGCCCTGCTGGTCGCTGCTCCAGGTGAAGTCGCTGATGAAAGCATTGTCGGGCGAAACTTTTTGCAGTTGCTGGTTCAGTTCGTCAAAAAGGTACACGCTCATGCTGGTTCTGCGCGGTCGGTTTAAGGGCTCCTCGGCTCCAATGCCAATAAGCCATTGACTGCCATCGGCCGAAGGTAGAATTTTTGTGGAAGCGTTATAGTTGAGTGTTCCGAATTTTTCGGTCAGAATGGCATGCCCCGTGAGCATTCCGGTTTTTTCCCACTGATAAAGGAAGTGGGTGTCGTGTCCATAAACGGTTTCTCCGTCAGGAGCCCAGGCGGGCGAATAGATGTCGATGCCTTCGCGTGAGATCACGTATTTCTTGTCTTCGCGGGCATGGGCTACTATCACCACCCGGTGCGATGAGCCATTGTTCTGGGCCGTGGCCGAAAACAAAAACCGGTTTTCAGTGGGCGACCACAGCGGACCCCAGGAGGTGCCCTGCACATCTTCAATGATGAAGGTGTTACGGTTGGGGAAATCGAGCACGGCAATGCGGCGCTTATTGCCTACATCGTTTACATAGGCAAGGTAGCGGCCGTCGAACGATAGCGAGGGTTCTGAACCGCTGCCAACCTCGGTATGGGTGCCATCGTTTAGTCCCGTCACATGCACAATGCCATCGCTTACGTAAGCAAGGCGGTCGAGTTTCAGCGGATCAGGCTCGGGCTGGCTGCAGGAACCGAAAAATATCACAACAAAAAGTAAGGGAAAAAGAAAAAGAATATTTTTACAAAAGGGACAATACGTGCTCATAAAAGAAAAAATTAAAAACGGGCAAAGCCCGGATATAATAGAATGTGATGTTGTGTGGCAACAAAAACCACGCCGGAAATTTTCGCTTATCCGGAAAGTTATACAGAATTATCTTTAATGTTGACGAAAAGTTGTTGCATGTCGGTTGGCAGGCGTTTCCCTTCCATGGAAAAAAATCTGACCCATCAGGATTTATCCTGAAAATGCTTGAATAATTCTGGCCCATTGCTGAACTCTCATTTCCCTGTCCGGAAAACAAAATGTCAGAAAAATCAGGCCCCCAGCAATATCCATTTACATGGAAATAGTCAGGGCTGATTTTTTTTAACGCTTAAATTTTTAAGTAAGCTGCGAAGTGCAATTGGGGCAACGGGTAGCTTTGATTGGAATCTGGGTGATGCAGTGAGGGCACTCTTTGGTGGTGGACACCGCAACAGGAGCAGGTTCTTCTTTTTTCTTCAGCCTGTTCATTTGCTTGATTACCATAAAGATGGCCAGTGCAATAATGATAAAATCAACCACATTGTTGATAAACATACCATAATTGATGGTGGCTGCACCAGCCTCTGTGGCTTCGGCAAGTGTTTCAAACTTTTCTGCACCCAAATTGATGAACAGACTGGAAAAATCAGTTCCGCCCAATAATCTGCCTATTGGGGGCATAATGATATCGTTTACCAGCGAGGAAACGATTTTCCCAAAGGCACCGCCAATGATGATACCTATGGCCATGTCCATTACATTGCCTTTGAAGGCAAATTCCTTGAATTCTTTTACAAATCCCATAGTATGTGTTTTTTGGTTAGTAAATAGGTGTAAAACCTCGGTGGAAAGAAGTTTCGTGTAAATTAAAACAAAAAATGAGTTTCACTGCATAAATGCCTTATTTATAATATGTTTGAATGGCTTAAGGTAAATTTTATTTTATCGCTCCATGGCCGGCAGATCAATAAAATGACATTTGCTACAAAAGGGGTGGGTTTTATTTTCCTGCCATAGCTTTCTGAAGCTTCGGTATTTCTGATTGTTAAGTATTTCAAAGAGTGGCTTTTCAAAAGCGTTTCCAAAACTGAGCTCCTTTGGAAACGGTTTCGCGCAGCAGGGAGCCACTTCACCATTCCAGCAAATATAAAAATGCGTCCAGGGGAAAGGGCAATTGCGGAAGCCTTTTTCAGGATTGGTTTCCCAGAAGGTGGTTTCTATTCCCGAAAACTTTTTTTTGGCGTGTTCAAGGGCTTTCTTCGCTTCCAGAAATTCTGCCGACTGGTAAAATTCATAATAACTGGCATCTATGCCCGTTACTGCTGCAAGATTAAAAATGGTAAAATTTACATAACGGATACCGATGGTTTTGGCAAAGGCGAGCAACTGGTCCATTTGAAAATAGTTGTCCTGGGTAACCACCATGTTGAGCATAAGGTCGGTGCTGGAGTCTTTTAATATGCCAGCCAGCACGCGCAGGTTCGATGAAAATTTTTCAAAGTTCGATCCAACCCTTATTTTGTTGTACACCTCATTGAGCCCGTCGATGCTCACCTGTATGGTGTCGATTTTGTTTTTAAGCCGCAGGGCGTATTCTTCCGTTTTAGGAGCATAGGCATTGATCGAGGCCGAAATGACAATGCCTTTGTTTTTGGCGCGTATGTAATCCACCACTTCTTCCAGGAGAGGATAGAGAAAAGTTTCGCCCATGCCGGTAAGGCCAATGGAGTCGAGGTAGGGCCAGGTTTGGTCAATGAGGCGTTTTGCCTGTGTCAGACTCATGAAGCCCTTTTCCATTTGCTGGCCGTAATCGTATTCGCGCGGGCAAATAGTACAATGAATGTTGCAGTGGGCGCTTAGCTCAAGCATGATTGTGGAGGGCTGTGCCACGCGTGTACTGCCTGAGGCTCTAAGGGCGAAATGGCGCAACTTGTTGCCCGAGTATTTGAAAAAAGCCGTCCCGCCTGGTAGTTGCCGGAGGCGTTTTAAAGCTTTCAGGAGTTTTCTTTTTGTCATACTGCAATTATCAATATCGGCTGCCGGCCGCCAAATTTAAATAAAATCCAGCAATAGCTTGTGGGCAAATGTTTTTTGTAAATTTGGTCTGCAAATAAATGATAATAACAACTTTAATTTCTTTTTTAAAATGAAAAGATTTTTCCTGGTTTTGTTGCCCATGCTGGCTTTGGTTTCGTGCGGACAGCCCCGCTCATGGGGTGATGCCGAATCACCGGTAGCCGAAAAAATTGAACAAATGCTGGTAATGCATGGCGATACCCGGATAGATTTTTACTACTGGATGAACGACCGAACCAACCCTGCCGTTATTGATTACCTCGAAGCCGAGAATGCCTATCTCGAAGCCCGAATGGCATTTACCGCCGATCTGCAGGAAACCCTCTTTGGCGAAATGCGCGGGCGTATTAAGGAAAACGATCAGTCGGCGCCTTATTTTTCCAATGGATACTTTTATTACACACGCTTTGAAACCGGCAGTGAGTATCCTATTTACTGCCGCCGCCAGGGCAGCATGGAAGCCCCCGAAGAGATTTTGCTGAATGTTAATGAAATGGCCGAAGGGTATTCCTACTTTAATGCCAGTGGACTGGATGTGAGCCTCGACAACCGCTTGCTGGTCTTTGCCGTCGATACGGTGGGTCGAAGGCAGTACACCATTTTGTTCAAAAACCTCGAAACAGGTGAAATTACCCGCAGCGGCATTGCCAACACCAGCGGCAACCAGGTGTGGGCCGCCGACAATGCAACCATCTTTTTTACCTCCGTCGATCCGCAAACCCTGCGTTACGACCGGGTTCTGCGCTACAACTTCCTGGAGGGCGGCGAACCCGTGGAAGTGTATTATGAAGCCGACGACACTTTTTACAGCATGGGGGTTTTTCGCTCAAAGGATAACCGATATATTCAGATAAGCATTAATAGTACTTTGTCTAACGAAACCCGCCTGCTAGCTGCCGACCAACCCAACGGGCCGTTCAGGGTGTTTCAGCCACGCCAGCCCGACCTGCTGTATAATGTTTATCCTTACGGAGATAAGTTTTATGTGCTTACCAACCTGCATGCGCAAAACTTCCGCCTGATGGAAACCCCAGTTCAGACCACGGGCCTGGCAAGCTGGAAGGAAGTGATTCCCCACCGCAGCGATGTGTTGCTCGAGGGGATTGAAGTATTCAATGATTACCTAGTGTTGCAGGAGCGCAGTATGGCACTGCAACAAATCCGGATCATTCATCAGGAAACCGGTCAGGAGCATTACCTTCCGTTTGAAGAGGAGGCCTACACCGCCGGCATTGGCATTAATGCAGAGATGAACACCGATGTGTTGCGTTACAACTACACTTCTTTGACCACTCCCAACAGCCAATACGATTACAACATGGCCACCGGCGAACTTACCCTGGTAAAGCAGCAGGAAGTGCTGGGCGGTTTCGACCCGGCCAACTACGAAACCAGGCGAATGTTTGTTACCGCCCGCGACGGAGTTGAAGTTCCCGTTACCATATTGTATGGAAAAGGAATGAAAAAAAATGGCAACAACCCCTTGCTGCTTTATGGTTACGGTTCCTATGGGGCAACCATGAGCCCGCGTTTTAGCTCCAATGTGATCAGCCTGGTCGATCGTGGCTTCGTTTATGCCATAGCCCACATAAGGGGTGGTCAGGAAATGGGTCGGCAATGGTATGAGGATGGCAAGCTGTTGAAAAAGAAAAATACCTTTTATGATTTTATCGACATTGCCGATTTTCTGGTGGCCGAAGGCTATACCCGCCCGGAGAAACTCTTTGCCAGCGGGGGCAGTGCAGGCGGACTGCTGATGGGTGCGGTGATAAATATGCGGCCTGAGTTGTTTAAAGGCGTGATTGCCGCCGTGCCCTTCGTGGATGTGGTTACCACCATGCTCGATGAAACCATTCCGCTAACCACTGCCGAATACGATGAATGGGGCAATCCGAACATTAAGGAATATTACGATTACATGCTTTCCTATTCTCCCTACGATAATGTCGCGGAGCAGGCTTATCCCAACCTGCTGGTAACTTCAGGCTTGCACGATTCGCAGGTGCAATACTGGGAACCCACAAAATGGGTGGCAAAACTGCGGCAATACAATACCGGCGACAATATGATCTTGCTATATACCAATATGGAAGCCGGTCATGGCGGTGCATCAGGAAGGTTCAGAAGGCTCAGGGAAACTGCCCGCGAATATGCCTTCCTTATAGAGTTGGCGAAAGATTAGGGCAGGTTGTCTGGGGAGGTTTGCCGAAGGCTGAAAAGCTTTTCGAGCACCTCCCTGGTATATTCAATGCAGCCCTCGCTTTTTACCACATAGTTGTAAATACCGGTTTCCTGCACCCGGGCCACCAGCTCAATATCTTGCTGGGCCGACAAAACAATGATTTCGGTGCGCGGGCTTATTGAGCGTATGGTTTTGATCAGGTACAGGTCTTGTTCGTCATTCAGGCCGCTAATAACCACTTCAGGCTCTTCGTCGATGCGGCTGAGCAGGGTGCGCCCGTCCGGGAAATTTTCGATCGACAGGCCTGGAATGGCTCCCAGGCAAAGCCTGAGCAGCATTCCTTCGGTTTTGCTGTCATCAAGTATAAAAACCTTTTTCAGCGGCAGGCGGTTCATGTGAGACGGGCTTGTTTTTTTTGCATTCAAAGATATTATAATTTACCTTGCCCCTTTGCGGCGGCGGGGGCTAAAATGCTTCAACCGGGACTTCTTTGCTTTTTAATCGTAATTTTGCCAAAAAACAACTCTTATGAAAGCTTCTGTAGAAATAAGCATGTATCCGCTTGGGCGGGAATTTAAACCCGAAATCAAGGATTTTATTGAGCGCATGAAAGCCCATCATGGCATCATCTGCGAGACAAACGGCATGAGCACCCAACTTTTTGGCGATTACCGCGAAATTATGAAAGCACTTACCGATGAGATCGAAGCCAGTTTTGAACGCCATGGCAAGAGCGTGTTTGTGCTGAAGATCATCAACGCCTTTCTGCAACGATAAGTTTCCGGTGGCACCCATTCGCAAAATTGCCATCACCGGCCCTGAAAGTACTGGCAAAAGCTGGCTTGCCAGCGGCCTGGCCGCACATTATCAAACGGTTTTTGTGCCGGAGTTTGCCCGCGGATACATCGACCGCTTACAAAGGTCTTACGAATACGAAGATTTGCTGCAGATTGCCAAAGGACAGCTTTCGGCGGAAGCGGAAAAAGAAAAAGTTGCAAATGGTTTGCTGTTTTGTGATACCGAACTGATCGTGATCAAAATCTGGAGCCTCCATAAATACGGGAAATGTCACCCTTTTATTCTGGAACAGATTAATAAGCAACGCTATGATCTTTTCCTGCTTTGCGATGTTGACCTGCCCTGGCAATACGACGAACAGCGCGAGCACCCTCACCTGAGGGAGTATTTCTTTAATTGGTATCGCAAGGAGCTGGAAGATTACGGATTCAACTATTTGGTAGTCAGTGGGCTAGGGGAGGACCGGCTTGGTTCGGCCGTTGAAGCGGTTGAAAAAATGGGAAGATGGGAAGATGGGAAGATGGGAAGATGAGAAGATGTGAAGATGAGAAGATGAGAAGATGAGCCCTATGCCCCATGCCCTCTGCCCTGTGCTTGAAACATTATTTATTAAAAACAAACAATTTTACCGTATATGTCCGATGGCAGCCTGATTAAACAATACCTTCACCTGCATTTTATTGTGGTGCTTTTGGGGTTTACGGCCATAATCGGTGCGCTTATTACTTTGCCGGCAGCCGACTTGGTTTGGTTTCGCATGTTTTTTGCTTTTGTGGGGCTCGGCGTTTATCTGTTCTGGCAGAAGATCCCTTTCAGGCTTAAGTGGCGCGACATCCTCAGGCTGTTCGGCATTGGTCTGGTGGTGGCCCTGCACTGGATTACTTTCTTTCATGCAGTGAAGGTGTCGAACGTTTCGGTTACCCTGGGTGTTTTTGCCTCGGCAACCCTTTTTACCAGTTTCCTGGAACCCATTCTGCAAAAGCGGAAAATATTCTGGCTGGAAGTAATGATCGGGCTGATGACCCTGACGGGCATTTACATTATCTTTCAGTATGAGTTCAAGTATATTGAGGGAATCATTTTTTCGCTGATTTCGGCATTTCTCAATGGCTTGTTTGCTGTGTTCAACCGCAACATCAGCCACCGGCACCACCATTCGGTCATAAGTTTTTACGAGATGCTGGGCGGCTTTATTTTTATCACCATTTTTTTTGCCGCCACAGGGCAGCTTAACCTTGCCAGCCTGAACCTTTCCGGAGCGGACCTTTTCTGGTTGCTTGTGCTAAGTCTGGTTTGCACCAGCTACGCCTTCACGGCCATTGTCGACATTATGAAAGTGCTTTCGGCCTATACCGTGATGCTGGCCATCAACCTCGAGCCGGTTTACGGAATTATTATGGCTTTCTTTATTTTTCCGGATGCAGAGCGAATGTCGGGCGGATTTTATGTGGGCGCCTCGATTATAGTGCTGGTGGTGCTGAGTTATCCCTACCTAAAACGAAAGTTCCGAAAAATACCAGGCTGAGTCTTCGGCCCTTGCAAAGGCAATAAAGCCCGGATTGGTCAATTCGGGTTTGTTGTATTGAAGCGGGATATGCTTGCTAATGTGAAACAGGACACCTCCATGGGCCAGCAGCAGGGCGTGGCCGGCGGCGGTGTCCCACTCCCAGGTGGGTGAGTACCGGGCATACAAGTCGGACCGGCCTTCTATCAAGTCGCAAAACTTAAGGGCGCTGCCTTTTTCTTTTAAAATAACTTCCCCCTTTTTTTTCTTCATCTGATCAATTA
The DNA here is from genome assembly GCA_002402465.1 of Bacteroidales bacterium UBA4814. Lineage (GTDB taxonomy): Bacteria > Bacteroidota > Bacteroidia > Bacteroidales > UBA7960 > UBA7960. Next base: position 7,479 of record DHFW01000055.1, on the reverse strand, counting down.
AATCAAGGGTTTGGGGTTCCAGGTGCGAGCGGCTCACTGCTACTGCAATGGTATTTTCTGCAGGTTTACGCGGCAGGGGTGTGGAATGCTGCAACACAAGGTCAGCATCTATTTCCCCCGAAAGAGGCAAAGCATTGATGCGAAAAGCTCTTTGCCCGGCCACTCCCCACCATGCCATGTCGCTGGTTGGCGCCACGATGAGGCCCAGCAGCGGCTCGTTATGATGCATTAGGGCAATGTTGATGCAAAATTCTCCGTTGCGGCCTATAAACTCTTTGGTGCCATCCAGCGGATCTACCAGCCAATAGTACTCCCAGTGCCGCCGCTCCTCGTAGCCGGCAATGCGGGTTTCTTCGCTTATCACCGCCAGGCCTGTCTTTTCGAGCGCCTCCGTAATAATGTCGTTTGAGCGGCGGTCGGCAATGGTTATGGGGCTGCCATCGGCCTTGTTGTCGTAACCAAATGGGGTGCGATACACTTTCATAATGGCTTCGGATGCCGCGCAGCCGGCCCCAAACGCTATGGAAAGCAATTGCAGTAAATCGTTTTGTGCGATCATGCCGGGTTGTTTCAGATGGTGAATTTACATGATTAGGAGGGTTTTTTAAAAAAAATCAGGCAAAAAACTTTGCCATAAAAACATTCACCTTTTTAAATTGTTATCATTTTATAAAAAAAAAGATCGTAAAAATGAAAATTTCCAACCGCTTACCATTTATGCTGCTTACCCTGGTTGCAGCCATTGTTTTTATTAGTGCAAATAATTATCAGGAAAACCCCATGAAAACCCTGCACGATTTTAAAGTAGAAGATATTTATGGTGATGAATTTGATCTGGCTTCCCTTGCGGGGAAAAAGGTGATGGTGGTAAATACCGCATCCAAATGCGGACTTACCCCACAGTACGAAGACCTTGAAAAGCTGTATCAGGATTACAGCGACAAAGGATTTGTCATCATCGGATTTCCTGCCAATAACTTCATGAATCAGGAGCCCGGCACCAATGAGGATATTATCACCTTTTGCCAGGAAAATTACGGGGTTTCCTTCCCCATGATGTCGAAAATTTCGGTGAAGGGCGACGATATGCACCCCCTTTACCAGTGGCTAACGCAAAAAAGCCAGAACGGGAAATTCGATGCCGAGGTTACCTGGAACTTTCAGAAGTTTCTGATTGATGAACAAGGCCACTTGGTGGATGTGCTTTCTCCCAGGGAAAAACCCTACTCGGAAAAAGTGGTGGACTGGCTCAATTAAAATTTGCATTTATCGCAGGGGTTTCAAGCCCTGAAAGGTTTTAGAAAGGCATGCGCTCTTGGTATGTGCCTTTTTATTTTGGTATTGCAACTATAAAATAAGGTTTTATTTTAACTTTGCAGGTTGTACCTCATTATTCGGCAAAGGGCAATGCAGCACGACCAAAATTCAAGCTTCAACAGTGACTACAGGTTTGTTTTCGTCATTGCCGAAAACCCACCACTGGGTTACATGATTGAGCCTTTTGCTGTAAAAGCCATAAGGGAGGGGCAGTTTAGCTACGACTTCCATCGCATTAATTCCGCCACTGCCGGCGACTATTTCCCCCACATCAGCGAAGCACAACACAAGTTGCTCGCGCTCTTTAGTCAGTGCAGCGACGAAGCCTTGCTGAAACGCTTCAACATAGACAAGCTGAAACCCACCTTGTTTTTCGAAAGCCTTACGCCCGATTTTGTTGCCGACTACATTCGGCCGCTGGTGGACAAAAAGATGTACGAAATGGCGGGGGTTTTGCTCGAAAACGACATCCCGCTGTATTTCAAGGGGCTTAGAGACGAGCGCATAAAGGAAGAACCCATTACGGTTGCTCCGGGCAGGGCAGAGCCTGTTTTTTATTTCAGCAGAAACGAAAACGGCCTGGAATATAAGCTCGTTATTCAGCATCATGGCCAGGAGGTTAGCCTTTCGGGACCCCAAACCAAGCTGCTGAGCCAAAAGCCATGCCTGCTGCTTAGCGGAAAGAGCCTGTATCTTTTCGACAAGGATTGGGAAGGGAAAAAACTCATGCCTTTTTTTACAAGGGAGAGCATCCTGGTACCAAAAACCGCCGAGAAAGCCTATTTTAAGAAATTTGTGCTCGTTGCCGTAAGGCACTACAAGGTAATAGCCGGGGGGTTCACCGTGCATACCTCAGAGCAGCAACCCATCCCCGTCCTGAAGCTGGAGCAGAACTGGCAGAACCACTGGGTGCTGCTAGCTTTGTTTGATTACGAAAGCAGCGTTTTTCAGTATGGTGAAGCCACGGCCTCCAAGGTTCTTATGAAGGAAGAGGGGGGGCAGTACTCTTTCGAGAAGGTGAAACGCGACCTTGCTTTTGAACGAAAGTGGGTAAAACAGCTCGAAAAGCTGGGCCTGATCAATCGAGGAGGCGATGGCTTGTACCTTTGGTATCCCGCCCGGCCACTGCCCGACCCTGATGGCGAGCCCCGCCTTGCCGGCAAGCACGAATACCTCGACTGGCTTGGTGCTCATTGCGAAGAGATTGGTATGAAAGAGGTGAAAGTGCAGCACGACTCGGGCCACGACACTTTTCTTTTAGGCAGTCCGCTGATAAGGCTTGAGGTTAGCGATCGCAACGACTGGTTCGATTTGTATGGCAGCGTGCGTTTCGGACCCCATGAAATTCCTTTTCTCAGGCTTAAAAACCATATCCTTCAGGGTCGTCGTGAGTTTGCCCTTCCCGATGGTTCTATTGGGCTGATCCCTTCCGAATGGTTCGAAAAATACCAGGATGTGCTTAAGTTCTCTTCCGGGAAAGGAAACACCCTGCAATTGAAAAAGCACCACTATACACTTCTCGATCAGCTCAAAGATGCCAGCACACCCATCGAAGGCCTCGATCAGGCCATGAAAGAGTATAACCCGCCGGGCCTGCCTGCTGGCGTGATAGCCGATCTGCGCCCATACCAGTTGCAGGGCTTCCAGTGGATGATCTTTCTGCATCACCATCGTCTGGGAGGATGCCTGGCCGACGACATGGGCCTTGGAAAAACCCTGCAGACCCTGGCCTTGCTGGTGCATGTACATAAGGAGGCCCGTCAGGATGGAGCAAAAGCGTCAGATCAAAACCTGTTTTCCGGAAATGAACTTCCTGCAGGTCAGCTCACTCTTTTCCCGCAAGGGGAAGGTGAAACATTACCCAAGAAAGCAGGTACTTCGCTGCTGGTAATGCCTTTGTCGCTTATTCACAACTGGATGCGCGAGATCAGCCGTTTTGCACCCACGCTCAGTGTGTTGCAGCATACCGGCCCTGCACGCAGCACCAACACCCGCGGCTTTGGCCGATACGACCTGGTGCTTACTACCTATGGTACGGTGCGCAACGACATTGAAATGCTCGAAAAATTCCGCTTTAACTATGTAGTGCTCGACGAAAGCCAGATCATAAAAAATGCCGAGTCGAAGATTTTTCATGCCATAAAAAAGCTAAACGCCAGTCACCGGCTGGTGCTTACCGGCACTCCCGTTGAAAACAGCCTGAATGACTTGTGGTCGCAGTTTTCGTTTCTGAATCCCGGGCTGTTGGGCAACCTCAGGTATTTCAGGGAAGAATTTGTGCAGCCCATTGAACGCAACCACGACCCCCGCAAGCAGCGCAAACTGCACCAGATCATTGAGCCATTCATTCTTCGCCGCACCAAGGCTGAAGTGGCCAAAGAGCTGCCCGAGCTTACCGAAACGGTGCGCTATTGCGAGATGAGCGAGGAGCACCAAAAGTTTTATGAAACCCGTAAATCGCAGATACGCAACCTTATCCTGGAGCAGGTAGAGAAGCAGGGAATGGACAAATCGCGCTTTTTTATCCTTAGCAGCCTGATGAAACTGCGGCTCATGGCCAACCACCCGCTAATGGTCGATCCGGAATATGCTTTCGACTCTGGCAAATTTATCGAGGTACGCGAAAACATTGGCAAGCTTATGGCCGAAGGCCACAAAGTGCTCATTTTTTCGCAGTTTGTGAAACACCTGAATATTTACCGAAGCTATTTTGAAGCTGAAAGGCTGCCTTATAACCTTTTAACAGGCCAGATTGCAGGCAGGGACAGAGAAAGGCTCATCAGCGACTTCCAAAACGACCCCGCAAAACAGCTGTTCCTGATCTCGCTCAAAGCCGGAGGGGTGGGGCTCAACCTTACCGGGGCCGACTATGTGTTTATGCTCGACCCCTGGTGGAACCCGGCGGTGGAGAAACAGGCCATAAACCGCGCCCACCGAATAGGGCAGGACAAAAACGTTTTTGTGTACAAATTCATTACGCGCGACACAGTGGAAGAAAAGATATTGCTGCTCCAGCAGCGCAAAACCACCCTGGCCGAAATGCTTATCGACAGGAACAACCCCATGAAAAACCTCGGTGAGGCAGAGATCAGGGATTTGATTGCGTAAATTATTATTAACCCGGTTTTGGTTATTGCTAGTGTCATGTCAATCATTAATTGACGGATATAAACGATGCAGTTTTACCCTTGCCTGATCCGTTGTGAACTGCCGCTTTATTTTGGCTTTTTTGTTGTTTCTATGGTTTTGCCAGGCACTGACCTCAGCCTTTACCGTATTGATCTTGTCCATTCTTCTGTTTAAACATTGTTTGGTTAATACATTCAATTCTATTTCAGCCATGTTCAGCCAACTGCCATGCTTAGGTGTAAAAACAAATTCCAAACGATCCCAAAGTCTTTTAGCCTCAGCAGGGGCAAATGTTTCATATAATGCAGCTGCACTATGTGAAGCCAGGTTATCCATTATCAAGGTTATCATCTCTGCTTTGGGGTATAGCTTGTCACAAATATACCGTACCAGCAACGCCCATTCCTTTTTGGTCCGGTTTTGGGTGACCTTCATATAACGTTTCCCGGCCAGGGGCTCACTAACCATAAAAACATTACAAACACCACAGCGAGAGTATTCGTAATCAACTCTTTTTTCAAACCCCGGCTTCATTGGCACTTCACTACGCACTTCTTTTATCAATTGTTTTGGGGTCTCATCCATACAAACCACTGGCCTATCCTTGTTGTACGGTCGTTTATAAACATCCAAAACCTGTTCCATGGCAGCAACAAAATGACTGTTTTGCTGTGGCGGGATTACCCAGCCTTTGACCCGCCAAGGTTTAAGTTCGTTTTTTTTAAAACCTTTCTGACTGTTTCATACGAAATTTCATCTACATAATTCAATTCTACCATACGATCAGCCAACAATCGCAATGACCATCTGCTGAACCCTTTTGGAGGTTTACTGCAGGCTATTGAAACAAGCCGGGCTTCAGTTTCTCCATCAACCTTTTTCTCGTACACCCGGCTGGTTGGAGCAACACCAAGAGCTGCTTCCAGTCCCTCCATTACAAAACGTTGTTTTACCCGGTCTATCGTTCGCATACCTGTTTTTAACACAGCACAGACCTGCTCGTTGGTCTGTCGGCTCTCGTTATGTGGGCCCTGATCAACATTAAGTAAAATTAGAGAATGGATGACCTTTTTGGCTGTATGACTGCCCTGTCTAGTATTGGCCATCAATGATTCTCTTTCTTCTTTTGTTAAGGTTACTTTGTACTTTACCATAGCGTTTTTTCAGTAAAGATACAAAAAATATATTTACGTCATACTATATATGACATGACACTAGTTGATTGTTTTATTGGTTAATGTTTTTATTATATCCAACTCCTGTTTTCGGGAGTTGGATATAATTTTTTAGCCCCAAACGGCCTTCACCCGAAAGGTTTTGCCAGCCTGGCGGTGCCTGTTAAACTGGTTATCAAGTCCTTCTTTCAGGATCTTTTCCTGGCTTAACTCCCCTTTTTTCGGGCCATTCAAAAATGAGGTAAAGCATTTTTGGCTTGAACGCATCTGTAAGCTCCATGATGCCTGTTTTGAAATCTCCGTCTTGCCATGTCATTGTTAACTATTGATTTTACAGGGATTCCCGATTTTTTAACATTTTAAGATGCGGATTGGAGGTTATTTTTAATTTTGAAAATACAACATTATTCTTTTTTTGACTGGTTAAATTGAATATCTTTCACTTTTTGAAAGAAAGTGCCTGAAACGATGCTTATAAAACTGGGGATTTTGCTGGTAGGTTTCACCTATGCAGGAGTTTTACCTTATACTGTAAAGCGGAGTATTCAACACATTAATTTCGATTTAAAAAAATACACGCTCAGCTTTTTAAGCAACAAAAATCTTTACGGGAAAAACTATGTTCGCGGTTACAAACAGTTGCTGTTTGCCACAGCAATTCTCAATTACCTGTTTTTCTGGCTTCTTTCGTTGTTTTACGATTTGGGCGAAAACGAGCGGTTTATGCGGCAAATCGACTACAGTTTTGCTATTTTGGCGCTACTGGCGTTTGTTCCCCACAATCTTTATCCCTTCAGGTGGGAAAACCTGAAAACCAACCTGCAGCGCGTTATTCACAATTTATTAGCTGTTATTGTGTTTCTTTCGTTGCCCACACTCATCATTTTATTTCAAACGGCTATTCTGCCTGAGCTTTGGTTTCTTGGAGTGTCAGGACTGGTAATTATTAGTGGTACAGTATTAATTACAGGCATTTCGATAATAAAAAATGGAGTAAACGGGATAACTGAAATGCTTTTTATTAATGGAATCAGCATCTGGAGTATTTTTGTTACCATAATGACATTTATCCGGTAACTTTTTATCTGCTGCTCCTAAACTTTTTCACTCCTTTGTTAAACTCACTTCTTCCCCAGTTTTCATCTCTATTCAACTAAAATCGGGGGAATATTTTTCTTCATCCTTTTTACAGTGGGCTTTATTACGCCCTTTTATTACTTTATGATTTTCTGGGGTATTTTGGCTGCCATTGAACACATCGCCATTCATCTGATTATTCCTGATATGCGGTAGAATATAAAGGGACGATACTGGGTTTTTAGGGAGAAGAATTCAAAAGAAAAACAGGAACAATGATTTCAGTAACCTTATTCCGGGCCACGGCGGGTTTCTCGACAGGTTCGACAGCCTCATTTTTGGCGGAACCTGGGTTACATGTAGTGAATTATTCTTAAGTTTGCAAGTCTGAATTTTGAATAAAAACCAAAATTAATTAGTAAATATGTTAAACAAAAAAATGGAACGTAAAATTGTGATAACCGGGGCAAACGGCTATGTAGCTTCTTACCTCATAAGCGAACTGTTGGCGCGCGATTATGAAATAGCTGCTCTTGTGAGGAGTAACGGTGAATATTCGGCCGGGGAAAGATTGAAAAACGTTTTGAATGGAATAAATGAGAATATAAAATTTGAGAACATTAAAACATACGATTATTTATTGACTAAAGAAGATTTTTCCATTCCCCGAAAACAGTTGGAAGATATTTTTAGCGAACCTGCCGATTTTTTTCATTTTGCCGCCAGTTTAAAATACGATACAAAAGACAGGGATAAGATATTTGAAACGAATGTCGGCGGG